>JADCFP010000131.1 GCA_020249465.1 Roseomonas sp.
AAGCAGCGGCACCGCACCAATCGCACAGGCAAGCCGCAGCAAGGGCCTCATGTGAAGAACCTGCCGCGCTGCCAGGGTTTAGAGCAGATAACGTTCAGATGGAATCATCTGAACGTGTGAAGATGCTCGAAAAACAACGAGGTAGAGCAGGTGGCGTGAACACATGTGAACGCAAACCGCTCTAGAAGCCAACACCAAGCGGCATGGGCGGTTCCACGAGCACGGCATCGCCATTGGGCGAGACGCGAAACAGCGCCAGGCTGCGATCCGCCACCCCATTGGCGCGCAGCTGTACCGGGCCATCCACGCCATCAAAGCGCGGCATGGCATCTGGCGTTGTCCCGGGCGGCGCAACCGCAAGCCCCGCCGCCATCACGGCGGCATCATGCGCAACGCCCGCAATGCGCGGGGGACGCTCGCCAAATGCCTGCTGGTAACGCGCATCAAAAACGCCGCGTGCCCTTTCATCGGGGGCGGGGAATAGTGCCCCGTGCAGGGCGGGTTCATTGGCAAGCCCGGCATCGGCGATCCAGAGAGCATGGCCCAGCAGCAATGGCCTTGGGTTTTCCTGCGCGCCGGCGCGGATGGCGGCGGCCAATTCCCGCGCCCGGAAGCCCGTGGCGCCAATCACCACCGCATCCATCGGGTTGGCCCCGCGCCGTGTCATTTCAGCGACCGGCCCAGCCGCGCCCGCCCTTTCATTGAACAGCACAATCGCCGGGCCTGGCAGGTTGAAATCCGCCGCCGCCTGCCGCATCGCCGCCGCCAGGGCGCGGCCAAAGGCATCATCCGGCGCGACCATACCGAATTGCCGCGCCCCGCTGGACATGGCCGATCCCATCACGCGGCGGATTTGCTGTTCCGGGGAAATGCCAAGGGTCCAAACCCCCGGCCGCGCCTGGGACGCATCATTGGTGAAGGCAAATACTGGTAGTCGCGCCGCCTGCCCGACCGGTGCCGCGGCAGCCGTCTCCCCAGCAGTCAGCGGCCCCACCAAACCAACCGCGCCAAGGCTCACGGCACGCCGCGCGGCATCCCCCGCCCCCATGGCATTACCGCCCGTATCCAGGGGGACGAATTCCACCCGGCGATCATTCTGTTCAAACAGCGCCAATTCCGCCGCCTGTTGAAGCGCCCGGCCAAGCGCTTCCTGCTGGCCTGACAGCGGCAGCAGCAGCGCAACGCGGGTGCGCGCCACATCCGGCGGGGCGCCACTCGGCGCCGCGCCAACCATGATGGGGGCTTGCGGGGCACAGGCCGCAAGCGCGACAAGCAACCCAAGCGGAACAAGGGCGATCAGGCGTGACGACAGCCGATTCAGAAAACGAGCCACGGTCGGTCCATCCTTCGGCTGCGCCCACCATCGGGCCTGGCCTGACATTGGTTGCCACCCCCATAGGCAATATGGGGGATCTTTCGCCCCGCGCCCTGGCAGCCCTGAAGGCCGCCGATGCGGTGCTGTGCGAGGATAGCAGAACAACCGGCGCAATGCTCGCCCGGCTGGGCATCACCGCGCGCCTGATTCCGCTACATGATTATAATGAAGCGAATGAGCTGCCCCAGATACTGGCAATGCTGCAACAGGGGCAAAAATTGGCGCTGGTTTCGGACGCCGGCACGCCTTTGGTGAGCGACCCCGGCTTTCGGCTGGTGCGGGCCGCGATTGCCGAGGCTTTGCCGATCTCGGCCATCCCCGGCCCCAATGCGGCGGTGATGGCCCTTATCCTGTCTGGCCTGCCGCCCGAGCCCTTCCTGTTTCAGGGCTTTCTGCCACCGCGCCAGGCCGCGCGTGTGGCAGCGCTTACCCGGCTGAAGGCGTTGGAACAGGCCGGGCTTGCCGCCAGCATGATCTTTTACGAGGCACCACATCGGCTGGGCCAAAGCCTTGCCGATATGGCGGCTGCCCTTGGTGCCGAGCGCCCCGCCGCCGTGGCGCGCGAAATGACCAAGCGGTTTGAAGAAGTGCGGCGCGGCAGAATTGGTGATTTGGCCGCGCATTACGCCACCGCCGAGGCGCGCGGTGAGATTTGCATCGTCGTCGGCCCCGCAGCCGCAGAGGCAGTGGTCGGCGATGCGGAAGTCACCGCGCAATTGCATGCCGCGCTGGCGGGTGGGCTTTCGGTGAAGGATGCGGCGGAAGCGGTCGCCAAGGCCACCGGGCGCAAGCGCCGCGATATATATCGGGAGGCTTTGGCCCTGCTGAACAGCGCATAATGGCTTGGCAGATGGCGCCATACCGTCCAGGCTTGCATCACGGCAGCGTGAGCGGGAGAGCAGCGCATGGGATTCGGTGATCTGGCGCATTTTCTGGAACAACATCCTGACCTTGCCGTGTTCCTGGTGCTGGGCCTTGGCTATTTCATCGGGCAATTCAAGTTTCGCGGCTTTGGCTTGGGGCCGGTCACCGGCGCGCTTTTCGCCGGCATCATGATTGGCCAATTCGCTGAAGTGCCGGTCTCGGAAGTCGCACGCTCCATCCTTTTTTTGTTGTTCCTGTTCGGCATTGGCTATTCGGTCGGGCCGAAATTCCTGAGTGCCGTGAAGGGTGACGGGCTGCCCGGTGTTGCCATTGGCATCATTGTGCCGCTGACGGCGATGGCGACGGCGGTGATCGCCGCGCGCATTCTGGGGCTTGATGCCGGCTTCGCAGCGGGCTTGTTTTCCGGTGGCACCACGGAATCCCCTGCCATCGGCACGGCGGCAGAGGCGATCCGCGCCCTGCCATTGCCCAAGGAACAGCGCGACCAATTGATCAGCCACATCGCGGTCGCTGATGCGCTTTGCTACCTGTTCGGCGCGCTTGGTGTGATTTTGATGACCACGCTGATTGGGCCTGCGATTTTGCGCATTGATGTCGTTGAGGAAGCGCGCAAGCTCGAAGAAAAATATGGCATGACGCATAAGCGTGCCGGCATCGCTTCCGCCTGGCGGCCCGTGGAAATCCGCGCCTATCGCGTTGAAGCTGGCGCGGGGCTTGCCGGCAAGACCTGCGCTGAAGCGGAAGCCATGCTGCCGGAGCAGCGGATTTTCATCCAGCGCCTTCGCCGTGGCGATGCGCTTCTGGAAACGCGGCCCGATCTGGTGCTTGAAGCGGGCGATGTGGTGGCATTGGAGGCGCGGCGCGATGTGCTGATTGAATTCCTCGGCCCTAAAGTATCAGAAGTTGAGGATAAGGAATTGCTCGATATCGCGGCATTGTCGCTTGATGTCTATGTCGCGGGGCGCGAGATTGTCGGGCGCAGCGTGGCGGAGCTTGGCCAATCGCCCATGGCGCGCGGCGTGTTCCTGCGCCGTATCATGCGCGGCGGCTTGGAAGTGCCGATAGGACCGGAAACGCGCCTTGAACGCGGCGATATCATTACGCTGATCGGCACTGAGAAGAATGTGGAAGCTGCGGCGGCACATGCAGGCGCCGCGATCCGCCAAAGCGATGCGACAGATTACGTGACGCTTGGGCTTGCGATTTTTGCCGGCGGCTTGATTGGCACCATAGTGGGCGTGGATATCGCGGGCGTGCATATCGCGCTTTCGACCAGCGTCGGCACGCTACTGGCCGGGCTTTTCGTTGGTTGGCTGCGCTCCCGCCGCCCGCAATTCGCCCGCATTCCGGATGCGGCGATTTCCATGATGACATCGCTGGGACTTGCCGCCTTTGTTGGCATGATCGGCCTGCATGCGGGGCCGGTCTTTGTGGAAGCCGTGCGCCAAGTGGGCTTTGGCCTGCTGCTTGCCGGGGTTTTTGTGACACTGGTGCCGCAATTCATCGGCCTGTTCATCGGGCGCTATGTGCTGCGCATGAATCCGCTTCTGCTGCTGGGCGCGCTTTCCGGCGCGCAGACCATGACGGCAGCGCTGGCAGCCTTGCAGGAAAAATCAGGCAGCCCGATTGCGGTGCTGGGCTATACCGCGGCAGTGCCCTTTGGGCATATATTGCTGACTTCGGGCGGGACGGTGATGGTTTGGTTGATGAGTTGAAGGGGGGGGCTATGGCTTAGGGCTTTGACACGCAGCTGCCAATGAACCGCAAGACATCAACAGCTCTTACTATCCTTCAAGATCGCTGGGCCTCGTTTTCAAAAACACAAAGCTGTTTGAAAGCCACTCGGCGCTGCCACCAATCACCCAGGTATCCTCCCGAAGATCCAGCAATCGCAACCCAGAAGCTTCGGCAGCGTCCAGTATCGATTTTTGCGGCAAGAAATGCATCTCCATATCCTTCCCGGGTGAAGCCTCAAGATAGGCTTCAGCGTTGAACTGGTAGCCAAGAGCATAAACAGGCACCTGAAACATCGCGACACCCCCGACTGATAATGCCCGGAAGGCGCGCTTCAAAATCTCCAAAGAAACAGGGGGCGGATTATGCTGCAGGACCAGGCGGGAGAACCAGAAATCAAAGCCGGAGGCTGGCATAAGATCATCGCCGTCAGCCTGGGCGAATTCCACATTTGATAGGTTGAGCTTGCTGCAGTAATTTCGAGCCAGTTCCAAATGAGGCGCTGAGACATCTATCGCTTTCACCAGCTGAAACAGCGATGCCAACCGAATGGTCAGACGACCCACACCGCAGCCAAATTCGACAAAAGTCTTGAAATCGCTGGGCTTGAACCCGGCGCGCGCCAGACACGCAAGAATGATCTTTTCGTCAAGTATGGCGCTTGCAAAGAATGCCTCGAGATTGGCTTCAATGTTCTGCGGCGAGAACCGATCTCCCACAAGCACGGACCAATGTGGCGCCTGCCGTCCAATTTTCTCCCAATACTCCGCCATCTTGGCCACCATACGCGCCAGCATGGCGGGCGAAGCTGAAACCTCCACATCAAGGGGAGGCGCTGTGATCGGAAGACCCCTGATAGGTCCGTATTTTCCAATTTTGTTTCGAAACTCTGCCGAGGTCAGAAAAACCTTTCGGAGCGCCTCAAGGTCGGGTGCGCCAAGGAAATGTTGGATGGCAGCCTCATTTTCGGGTTCTCTTCCAAGAAAAAGCCGGTAGGCAGCAAATACATCCTCTCGCGTCACCTTTGTCATTCATCTCACCCACACTTCTCTCAAACGCTTTTGGTGTGATTGGTGCCGCCTTTCCGACACTCTTGAGGGAGGCGGGCTTTGGCCAATTTTGCTGATTTCACTGTGGAACTTCATGTCGGCACAAACCCTCATGATGGCATTTACGGTGTTCCGAGGATAACACTTCAGCTATTGGGGCGGCGACTGATACTCCGCAAATGATCGAGAGCCAAGTTATAGACGATACTATCCAATCGCGTGCGCTTTTCGAGAATTTCCTGGATCTCAGGCGTAACCTCTTCTGCCTGAACCGCTTCCATCTTGGCGTCCATCGTTTCTCTTGTATTCAATCGCTCAAGGGAAGTCAGCTGGGGCATGCCGTAAACTTGCGCAACGGGGGCGTAGATGCCCTGTAGCGCTGAGATATCGCAGTAAGCATCGAAAGAAAGTAGATTCCCAAGGGCGCGGTGCACTAGCTGCAAATCCGTCACCTCAAAACCCACCTCACCGATACGCGCGCGCCCCCCATCAGGCCAAGCATAGACCTGCCGCGCATGATTGCGCTCATGGATAGCATTACGCTGAAAGACCGTCTTGATCAGCGACATGCGAGCGCTGCATGGGTTTCGTCGGCTGACCCGATGGGGTGAGCGGTTGTTGCAAACAACGGCAATGTGGCGCACGATATATCGTTGATAAAACGATAATATCTCCTTCCCTCAAAAAACCATCCCAAACGGCAGCACCGCGACCTTGTCACCGGGGCTGACGGCCGTCACATCCTCCCCCAATTCCACAAAGGCATCGGATTGCGTCAGCGATGTCAGCAATCCCGCGCCTTCACGAGAGAATTTGTGCGCGCGCGGCAGGCCGCCGGTGGCCTGCAAGCTCACGCGCACATATTCGCGCCGCCCAGCCTTTTTGCGATAGGCAAAATCAGCCTCCGCGACAAAGCGCGGCAAGGCTTCGGGCAAAGCTCCCGCAAGGCGCAGTACCAGGGGCCGCGCGAGGTGCAGAAACGTGACCACTGCGGCCACGGGATTGCCCGGCAGGCCAAGCACCGGCGTACCGCGCACCAGCCCCATAGCGGCGGGCCGGCCTGGCTTTACGGCCAGGCGCCAGAACACCAGGCGCCCGCCGGCTTCAATCGCGGCGCGCACATGGTCTTCCTCACCTGTTGAGACCCCGCCGCTGGTCAGCAGCAGATCATGACCGCCGGCGGCCTCATGCAGCGCGGCCTCGGTCGCCGCGCGGTCATCAGGCAGGATGCCAAGATCATGCGCTTCCACCGGCAGCGCCGCCAGCAGCGCCAGCAACGTGAAGCGGTTGCTGTCATAGCTCTGCGCGGGGCCGAGCGCGCTGCCCGGGCTCGCCAATTCATCGCCGGTGGAAAATACACCGACCTTAAGGCGCGGGCGCACCGCAAGCCGCGCCTGGCCCAAGGCCGCTGCCAGCCCGATCTCGGCGGGGCCGAGAATTTTGCCCTCAGGCAAGGCGAGCGCGCCGGCGGCGATATCCTCACCGGCAGGCCGCGCATTGGCGCCGAGCTTCAGGCCGGGGGGGATGAAAATTATCGCACCATCACGCCGCACATCTTCCTGCATCACGGCAGTATCGGCGCCGGGGGGCATGGGAGCGCCGGTGAAGACGCGCATCGCCTCACCAGCCGCCACACCGCGTAAAGGAGCCTCACCGGCGGCAATCCGGCCAACCTCGGTCAGCGCGGTCTCGGCCCCCGGCTGCAAATCCGCGTGGCGAAAGGCCCAGCCATCCACGGCGACATTGAAGAAGGGCGGCAAGGGCAAGGGCGCCATCAGGGGGGCGGCCAGCACGCGCCCGCGCGCAGCGGCCAGCGCCACCATCTCAGCGCCGGTGGCGGGCGGGATGCGTTCCAGGATCAGCGCCTGGGCTTCCTCAACCGCCATCAGCGCGCCGCCAAAGGCGAAGCAATCATCCGAAAGCTGCGCCATTACCCCTCCGTCCAGGGAATGTCCTTGATCACCTTGGCATGCGCCAGCACCAGATCGGCAATGGCTTCCACCTGATCGAGCCCGGCGCGGGGCAGATCATAAGGGGGCAGCGTGTCGGATGCTACCGCAACAATACCGGGCATATCCGGGTGCATCCAGGGCTTGGCATTGGCCGCGCGATGCACTTCCAGCTTGGGGTGCGCATCCCGCTTGAAGCCCTCCACAATCACCAGATCAACCGCATCCATGCGTGCGAGCAAGTCCGGCAGGCGTGGTTCAGCGGCGCTGCGGAGTTCCGTCATCAGCGCCCAGCGCGCGCCGGACGCCACCATCACCTGCTGCGCGCCGGCCTGGCGGTGCTGCCAGGAATCCTTCCCCGGCACATCCACATCAAAGCGATGATGCGCGTGTTTCAGCGTAGAAACGCCAATCCCCCGCCCGATCAGGCAGGGGATCAATTTCACCATCAAAGTGGTTTTGCCGGCCCCGCTCCAGCCGGCGAGGCCGATCACGCGCATGATCGGCTTAGTCTGCGCCGGAGGCTTTGGCACCGGGCGGCGGGGAAGCCGTGCGGCCCTTGGCCATTTCTTCCTGCACCCAAAGCGGGTGATGCTGCTTGGCCCAATTCAGATCCACCTGGCCAGTGCCCATGGCATCAAAGGCGCCTTCCATGCCGATGGACCCGATATAGATATGCGCGAGCAAGGCCGCGATCATGAGCACGGAAAGCAGGCCGTGGATCACGTGGCTGAGCTGCATCCCAGCAACATCAGTGAACATGAAGGGGAAGATCAGCAGATAGCCAGAAACCGCCACCACCGCGCCACCCAGCACCGTGATCCAGAAGACCATCTTCTGCCCGCCATTGAAACGGCCAGCTTCCGGATGCTTGTTGCCGATCAGCCCGCCGCCTGCCTTGAACCAGGCAATGTCGCGCGCATTCGGGATGTTGTCCTTCACCCAGATCAGCAGCATGATCACCAGGCCAAGCGTGAAGGGAAAGGCCAGGAAGTTATGGGCGTATTTGCCCCATTGGCTGATGGCGGTGAAAGCCTCGGGCCCCACAATCGGCAGCAGGATATGCCGCCCAAAGGTCAGGTTCAGCCCCGAAAGCCCCAGGATGATGAAGGTGGATGCCACCATCCAGTGATTGGCGCGTTCCAGCGTATTGAAGCGCAGAATGGTGCGCCCGGCAGGCCCGCCCTCAATCGGGATGCGGCCCTTCATCAGGCGGAATACCACCAACAGGGCCACCATGCCGAGCACGGCAATGCCACCCACCCAGGCGAGGGTATAATTGTGGAATTCGCGCCAATCATGGCCCACCGGCTGAATAAGCGTCGCGGCGCGATCATCCGGGATGGTGATGCGGCCCTGGATTTGATTGCCGCGCAGCAGCGCCTGCACTTCCATTTCTTCCGCCATGGAAGGCGCGCGCGGCGCGGTTTGCGCGATTGCGGGTGCCGCCGCGCCCATCAGCAGCGCGGCGAGCAGGGCAAGGATGCGGAGCTTCATGATGCGTCCGCCCATCAGATCGCAACGGTTTCGCGATAGGCGGTGCGCCAACCCCAGGCACCCGTACCATAACCACGGCGCTGCACACGCTCCCGATAGATGGAAGCGATGATCTGGCCATCACCGGCCAGCAGCGCTTTGGTGGAGCACATCTCGGCGCAGAGCGGCAGCTTGCCTTCCGCCAGACGGTTCGACCCGTATTGGATATATTCCTCCTGGGTATTGTCGGCCTGCGGGCCACCGGCGCAGAAGGTGCACTTGTCCATCTTCCCGCGCGAGCCGAAATTGCCAAGGCGCGGATATTGCGGCGCGCCGAAGGGGCAGGCGTAGAAGCAATAACCGCAGCCGATGCACAAATCCTTGTCATGCAGCACCACCGCATCCGCCGTGGTGTAGAAGCAGGAAACCGGGCAGACGGCAGCGCAAGGCGCATCCGTGCAATGCATGCACGCCATGGAGATTGAACGCTCACCCGGCTTGCCATCATTGATGGTGACAACGCGCCGGCGATTGATGCCCCAAGGCACTTCATGTTCGTTCTTGCACGCCGTGACGCAGGCATTGCATTCGATGCAGCGTTCCGCGTCCAACAGGAATTTCATACGAGCCATTGTTCTTGCCCCCCTTTATGCCGCGCGGATCTGACAAAGCGTGACCTTGGTTTCCTGCATGAAGGTCACCGGGTCATAGCCATAGGTGGTTACTGCATTGACGCTTTCGCCAAGCACAATCGGGTCCGTGCCTTGCGGATATTTGCGCCTTTGGTCTTCCTGCATGAACCAGCCGGCGAAGTGGAAGGGCATCCAGGCCACACCTGGCCCGACACGCTCCGTCACCAAGGCCTTCATGCGCGTTGCCTTGCCGGCCGGCATTTCAGGGCCGGAGACCAGCACCCAGGCGCCATCGCGGATATTGCGCGCGGCAGCGTCACGCGGATTGATTTCCACGAACATATCCTGCTGCAATTCCGCGAGCCACTTGTTCGACCGCGTTTCTTCCCCGCCGCCTTCATATTCAACCAGACGCCCGGAAGACAGGATGATCGGGAAGTCCTTCGCCACCTGATGCGAACGGTTCTGCACCGTCTGCCCCAGATGCGGCAGGCGGAAGCCGCGCCGGTCCGGCAGGGTTGGGAATTGCGCGATCAGATCGGTGCGCGGCGTATAGATCGGTTCACGATGCACCGGCACAGGATCAGGCAGGTTCCAGGCCACAGCGCGCGCCTTGGCATTGCCATAGGCCATCACGCCATGATTCATGGTGATGCGAATGATCCCCATGGAAAGATCCGTCGCCCAGGAAGCCGTACCGCCCTGACGCGCCAAGGAAGCACGCTCGGCATCCGTATATTCCGCGTCCCAGCCCAGGCGCTGCATCACCGCGGTGGTGAATTCCGGATAGCCATCGGTGATTTCCGAGCCCTTGGAATAAGACCCTTCGGCCAATAGCGTCACACCATTGCGCTCCACACCAAAGCGGGCGCGGAAAGTGCCGCCGCCTTCCTTCACATGAAGATTGGTGTTGTAGAGGATATGCGTGCCCGGATGGCGCATTTCCGGCGTGCCCCAGCAGGGCCAAGGCAGGCCGTAGAAATCGCCCTTGATTTCCGCCGGCGCATCCGCCTTCGCGCGCAAGGTCACCAGATCGAACTTGTCCTGATGCGCCATATGCGCCTTCAGGCGTTCCGGCGATTGGCCCGTATAGCCCGTGCTGATGGCACCGCGATTGATTTCGCGCAGCACACTCTCAGCCACCGGTTCCTGGCCCTTCACTTCGATGTTCTTGAACATGTCGGCCTGGAAGCGGATCGGCATATTGCGCTTTTCCGCCGCCTTATCGAGAGCACCGGCAAGGCGATACATCACCTCATAATCATTCTTGCTCTCGAAAATCGGCTTCACCACCTGATCGCCCCATTGGACGGAACGGTTGGACGCCGTGCGGCTGCCCGCGCATTCAAACTGCGTGCAGATCGGCAGCAGGTAGGTGTTTTCCTTGCGGTTCGCGAGGACAGCGAAGGTCGTCGGATGCGGGTCTGCCACCACGAGCAGATCAAGCGCTTCAAGCCCCTTCACCGCTTCCGGCATGCGCGTAACCGTATTGCCGCCATGGCCAAACACGACCATGGCCTTCAGATTGTCACGCTGCTGCACCTGATCCTTGGGCAGCGTCACGGCATCGAAATAGCGCGTGGTCGGGATGCCCGGCGTGCCCATGATGGCCGGGCTGTCAAAGCGCGCGACCATGGATTCATAAGGCACATTCCAAACGCGCGACCAATGCCGCCAGGCGTTTTCATCCAAGCCGTAATAGGCCGGCAGCGTCGTGACATCGAGCCCGAAATCCGTCGCACCCTGCACATTGCAATGGCCGCGGAAGATATTGGCGCCAGTGCCATCAGACCCGACATTGCCGGTGGCGAGGAGCAGGATCGAGAAGGCACGCACATTGGCAGTGCCGACAGTCTTTTGCGTCGCCCCCATGCACCAGATCAGCGTCGCGGGCTTTTGCGTCGCGAACATCTCCGCGACCTTGCGCAGCTGCGCGCCCGGCACGCCGGTGACGCGTTCAACCTCGGCCGGGGTCCACTTGGCACATTCGGCGCGGATTTCATCCATGCCATGCACGCGCTGGCGGATAAATTCCTTGTCCTCCCAGCCATTGGCGAAGATGTGGTGCAGCATGCCCCAGATGATGGGAATATCCGTGCCCGGGCGGATGCGCACATATTCATTGGCATGCGCGGCGGTGCGGGTGAAGCGCGGGTCAATCACAATCAGATTGGCGCGGTTCTGTTCCTTGCCGGACAACACATGCTGCAAGCTGACCGGATGCGCTTCCGCCGGATTGCCGCCCATGATGATCATGGTTTTCGAATTGCGGATGTCGTTATAGGAATTGGTCTGCGCGCCATAACCCCAGGTATTGGCAACACCCGCAACGGTCGTGGAATGGCAGATGCGCGCCTGGTGGTCCACATTATTCGTGCCCCAAAAGGCCGCGAATTTCCGGTACAGATACGCGCCTTCATTGGAGAATTTGGCGCTGCCCAGCCAGAAGGTCGCATCCGGACCGCTTTTCTGCCTTGTGTCCATCAGCTTATCGGCAATTTCGGTGATCGCATTGTCCCAGGACATGCGCTGCCATTGGCCATTCACCAGCTTCATCGGGTATTTGATGCGCCGGTCGCCATGCACCAATTCGCGCACTGATGCGCCCTTGGCGCAATGCGTGCCGCGATTGATCGGCGATTCCCAAGCGGGTTCCTGCCCGACCCAAACGCCATTCTGCACTTCGGCAATCACGGTGCAGCCAACCGAACAATGCGTGCAGATATTCTTCACGCGCTGCACGGGCTTTGAGTGATCCATCGGCCCCGCTTCGGCAGGCCGCATGGTGGAAAGCGGAATGGCGCCAAGTGCCGCCAGCCCCGCCCCGCCAAGCCCGGCCTGACGCAAAAAGGCGCGACGGTCGAGCCCACCGGCGGAAAGCCCCTGATAGGCGGAAGCAAGCCGCTGCTTCGCGGCCTTGCCATCGGTGCGTTTGATCAGCATGGGTTTTTCCCTTCTTACTTATCGCTGGAACCATTGGTACGGTAGAAAGCCTGCACATGCGCGCTATTCGGTTGATAGCGCGCCTTCAGCCGATCCGCCTGACCTTCCTTCCGTGCAGTGCCTGCCGGCACGGCATCGGCGCGGAGCGGCGCTGAGGCTTCCGCCGCCGTCGCCGCCACCGCAGCACCGCCAGCGAGGCCCAGGGTCTTCAGAAAGCCGCGGCGTTGCGCCACTTGTTTGTCATCAGCACTCATATCCATACCTCCCAGCAGAAAACATCAGACGGGCAGTTCCTGCGCCGCCAATTCAACCTCAATGGCCATGCGGCCCAGCGCGCCGACGGCGCGGTAAAACTTCGCAGCTTCCGCCGTTTCCAGATCCGCAAAGAAGCGCCCCGCCCAGGGGCGGAGATGACGGGCGAAAAACGCCTCAGCCGCCGCAACCCCGCCCGGAAATACGCCTGAAAGCAGCCCGGCAAAGCTTTCGCATTCGGATGCGATGTGATCCTCGGGCTCGGCCACGCCATCAGCGCGTTCAATGCCAAGCCGCGCGAGATCCCCGCGCAAATCTGCAAGCGGGCGTTCATGCAAAAAGCCCGTGATGTAATAGGAAGCGAAAGGCAGCAATTCGCCGCGCCCGAGGCCGATGAACAGATCGTGGAATTCACGCTCAACGCGCATGGCATCGGTGGCAGCGGCAGCGTCCGCGAGCGCGCGATAGCATTTGCCAAGCGGCGAGGCATCGCCCGGCAGGGCAGCCAGCGCGTGCAGCAAATGCGCATCCGGCGCGGCGACCAGCAAACGCCCCAGCAGCGCGAAAAGCCGCGCCCTTTCGGTGGCCATGGCATCTGGTGCCGGTGCTTGCTGCGTCATGGGCCGCATGCGGCCGATGCCTCCTCGTGTCTCAATAATGACCCGTTATGGATCTGCCGCCTGCTCACCGAATAGGCAACTCGGTAACCAACCGAGAATTTTTCAGTGGCGCAAAGAAACAAATCCAACTTGGATTTTCGAGTCTTGTACTCAAGATGAACATCAGAACGCAATATGAAATTCACATTACGCCAAGTTCACACCAAAACTGTCTAGAAAAGTTTACACCGGCAAGGCGCCACCATGGCGGCGCGGGCGCTCCAGGGGCGCTTCGGCCTCGGGCGCGGCTTCGGCAATGGCAAGGCTCGGGGGTTCGGGTGGCGCTTCCGGCGCTGGCGCCTCTGCCATGGCTACCGCTTCGTCCGGAGCCTCCGCTTCCGGCTTGGGCGCCGGCGCATCGAGGCCGAGCGCGTGGGACAGCAGCTTCATCGCATCCCCGCCCAGCTCCAGCGCAAAGCCCGGCACGCCATCCGGCGCATTGAAATCCCAGGCGTAATCCGCCGGGCCGATGAAATCCCGAATGGCGGGATCGAGGCTCCAGGCGCGGCGGAGCGCAGCCGCGCGCAGTTCCAGGGGCACCTTGCGGTGCAGGAAAGCCTTGAAATCGCTCTCAATCGTCAGGCTATCAATCGGCGGCAGGCTGCTCAGGTCAAAATCATCCTCGGGCTCGGCAGGCGGCGCCTCGGGCTTCGCTTCAAGGGGCGCGGGCGGCGCGGGTTCCTCAGGCGCGCGGCCTTCCACCACGGCGCGCTTGCGGCGCGACCAGCGGGAGAGGAAGCCCTCATTCTCCTCGCTCATGGGCGATCCACCCGGCCACGGCGGCCAAGCCCGTCAAGCTCGGCTTTGTCGCGCTTGCGCTTATGAAAGCCGCGGTCGCGGTGGTGCTCCGCCACAAAGGCTTCCAGCGCGGCGCGGATGCCGGGCGGCAGCGGCACCGCCTCCATCAGATCGGAACCCGAATCGGCATAGAGATGCGCCTCACCGGCATCCACCGTCACGCGTTGCAGGGCGAAGCCCGGCGCAGTCTCAACCGGGCGCAGCACCACCCAAATGCTGGGGTGGGAACTTTCCAGATTGTGCTTGTAATTGTCGGTATCGGTCGGGTGCAAAGCCACTTCGGCATTGCCGGCAAAGAACAGGCTGCGCCCGGCTTCTTCACGCATCAGCGTCCAGGGCGGCAGGCTTGGCGCATCTTCCAGCACTTCCACGGCGCGCCAGGCGTAATCTGCCCATTGGGTGACACCGGGGCGGCGTTCCACCACCACGCCAACCGGGATGGTGACAGTGCCGGGGATGATCAGGGTCATGCGCCCTTCTCCGCCGTCAGCAGCGGCAGGCCGGCCACCAGGTTTTGCGGCTTCATGCGCAGCCGATTGGCGGCATCCATGGCGAGTGCCAGATAGATCGGCTTGCCGGCGACGCGCGGCAGCACGCGCGCGGGATTGGTGAATTCCAAAACGCCGAGCCAAAGAATGCGCGCCAGCCGCGCCTGCGCCACCTTCTTGCCCTGCCATAGATCATTGGTGATGGCAGTCGCTTCCGTATCGAGGCCAATATGCCAGCGCCAATCACGATCTTCGATGGTGGGCACCGCGCGGATTGTCACTTCCTCACCAAACAAATGGCGGATGAAGCGCGTGATGGCACGCGCCAGCCCCTGCTGGCCGGGGCGGGTTTCGGCGATATCCAGCGCAAAATCATGCGCGTCTGAGCGCCCGTGATAGAGATGGGCATTGATGTCGGACAGCACATCAATTTCAACCTCGCGCGGCGGCGCGCCGGCTTCGACCAGCAATTGGCCAAGCGCGCCAAAACCGCCATCGCGCCCGCGCATGTCCAGCACTTCCTCATCCGCCAGCAGGAGCGAGCCCTGATTGATGGCGGCGCGTTGCGGGCGATAGAAAAGCTCAGCGGCACGCAGCGCGAAGGGATCGCCCTCCCCCTCCATCGCGGCGCGGGCCACCAGATGCGTCAGCATTTGCAGAAAAATAGGCGGGATGCCGCCGACATCGCCGCGATAAAGCGCAAGCCAGGCTTCTTCCAGGCTGGGCGCGGCAGAAACGCGATCACGAAACCCCAGGAAATGCCGCCAATTTTCTTGTGCATCGGCATCGGCAAGAGTGGCAATGCGCGCGGCATCCACTGCCTGTTCAGGTTCCGCCAAAAGCGCCTGGTGCAGCGCAACTTCCGCCGCGCAGGCTTCCTCTGGCGGCACCAATTCCGGGCGGGCCAGAAAGGCGCGCCACAAATCCGCCGTGGCGCGGAGCCGGCCATGCGGCGCGGCCTCACACAAATGATGCCCGGAAGCGACCCAGAAATCGCCGGGCGAGAGCATGGCACTCATGCGTCGCGCTTGCCGATTTTTGTCAGATCAGGGCGCAGGATGGGTTCATCATCCTCCTCGCCATGCGTTTCCACGCTCGCGAAAACCGGCAGGCTTTCAAAGCTGCGATGCTGTTCCGCGCGCAGATGCAGCGTGCGGAAGCGTTCGCGCTGTTCGCCGCCTTCAATGCTGCGCGTCAAGGCGAGCACCGTGCCCGGCGGGTGATCACAAAGCTGTTCGGCAAAGGCCAATTCCTCCTCAGCCGCGGCGCGCGCCGCTGCCTCATCCGGCGCGCCATGGACCAGATGGATATGCGCGGCAAGCGCGGCAAGCGCAGCTTCACGGTCTGCGGCGCTGGCTTCCGCTACCTCAACCAAGGTCGCCCAGCCAAAGCTGCCAAGGCCGAGGAAGCCGCCGCGAAAGGCTTGCCGCCGCTTGCCGGACATTTGCGCTGTGTCTTCATCCCAAAAGGAAAAGCCGCCTGGTACGGCCCATTCGCCGGGCTCGGCGGCCTGGTCGAAGATCACTGTGTCCGAGGCATCAAGCCGGATGGTGCGGGGCAGCCGGGTCATGCCAAGGCCTCAGCTAACAAGAGGGTTTCGCGCCCTGCCCCGCCTTCCAGCACCAGATCGCCGCTGGTGGGCGCAATGCCGCGCCGCGCGCCGGCGCCAAGCTTGGGGTCGAGCCGCGCAAGGTAGCGTTCCGCCAGCGTTTTCGCCCCGCGCGCCTGCCAATCCGCGAGCGTCGCCATGAAATGCCGCGCCCAGGCAGCAACCAGAAGCGCGGGCGTCAGATCATCATAGCCTTCCCCAAGCAAGGAGGTCCGGTCCGGGCTTTCGCCGGGTTCACCATCGGCATATTCGGCGAAGCGCAGTTCCATCCCGACCACGAGCCAGGGCAGCGTGCCATCCGGCGGAAGATCGGGGGGCAGGCCAAGCCGGGTCTGACCGACCACAGCGCCATTGAGGCGCAGCGTGCAAGGCCAATCGAAAATCAGCGGAATATCGGGTGGGCCATAGGCGCCGAGTGCATCAGCAAGCGCGATGCTGGCGGCATGCAGGGCAAGCCTTGCGGCGGGCAGGCTTTCTTCCGGTTCCAGCACAATCGCGGCTTCCGCCCGCGCCCAGGACCGCACCCAAACCAACGTGCCCGCACCTTTCTCCGGGGCGATCATGCAGGCATGCGCCAGCGCATCGCCGCCCTCTCGGAGCGCGATGATCGGCGTAAAAACGCTCGGCAATGCGGGCAAATCTTCAACCACCCTGGCGCCATCCCTCGTCAGCCTGTCTTGAGTGCCATATATGCCGCGCCACGCTGTCTTCACAGCGGGGGGTCAGGGGAAACCATCATGTCAGGGGAAAAGGGGCGGATCGCCCTGGTGTGTAGCTGCGAAGATACCATGCTGCTGGATGGCAAGGCGCTCGCGCGCGGTTGCGGCGCCGGTGTTGAAATCCGCGGCGCCGAGCAGCTTTGCATGGCGCAGCTTGACCGCTTTGAAGCCGCGCTTGCCACCGGGCGCCCACTCACCATCGCCTGCACCGCCCAAGCGCCGCTTTTCGCACAGGAGGCCGAGGCCGCCGGCGCCGCCACCCCGCTTTTCGTCAATATCCGTGAGACCGCCGGCTGGTCAGCTGAGGGCAAACAGGCCGGGCCGAAAATGGCCGCGCTGATCGCCGCCGCGGCCGAGCCCATGCCGGAAATCCCCCTCGTCAGCCTGGAAAGCGCGGGCATCACCCTGGTGCTGGGCCGGGATGAGGTGGCCATCAACGCCGCCGCCCGCTTGCAGGACAAGCTCGACGTCACTGTCTTGCTGACCGGCGATGTACCTGTAGCGCCGACACGTCAGGCAGCGTTTCCGGTGATGCGCGGGCGGGCGCGCTCCGCCAGCGGTTATCTCGGTGCTTTTGAAGTGACGGTGGATGGCGCAGCGGCGCCGAGCCCATCTTCCCGCGCCGCTTATGCCTGGGGCAAGGGCAAGGATGGCGCGATCAGCCGGGCGGATATCATCCTGGATCTGACCGGCGCCGCGCCGCTGTTTCCGGCGCATGAGGTGCGGCAGGGGTATCTCCGCGCCGATCCCACCGATGGCGCCGCTTTGGAACGCGCAATAGTCGCGGCTGGCGAGCTGGTCGGCAGTTTCGACAAGCCGCGTTTCGTGAGTTTCGACGGCAAGCTTTGCGCCCATGCGCGCAATAAGCGCGAAGGCTGCCGGCGCTGCCTGGATCTTTGCCCGACCGGCGCGATTACGCCGGGCGCCGGTCCGCTCAAGGACCAGGTGGTGATCAGTGCCGAGATTTGCGCGGGCTGCGGCGCTTGTGCCGCGGTCTGCCCAACGGGGGCGGCGACCTATGCGCTGCCGCCGACCCAGGCTTTGCTGCGTCGGTTGCGGCGGCTTTTGCTGACCTATGCCGATGCGGGTGGTGAGGCGCCGGTGGTGCTGTTCCATGACGATACCCATGGCGAGGCCTTGATTGACGCCCTTGCCCGGCATGGCGATGGCTTGCCGGCGCGGGTGCTGCCGCTGCGCGTCAATGAGGTTTCATCGCTGGATTTGGCGGTGTTCGCCGGCGCCTTTGCCTGGGGCGCGGCGGGGGTGCGGCTGCTCGCCCCTGACAGGCGCGGGCATGGCGTGGAAGGCGTGCTGCGCAACATTGATTACACTGCGGCAGTGCTGGAGGGGCTTGGGATGGCCGCCCCCGTCCCGCGTGCGGCACTTCTGGAAACCGATGATCCGTTCTCAATGGGTGAGGCTTTGGCCGCCCTGCCCCGCATGGCGCCAGGCTTCGCGCCTGCGCGGTTTGAAGCCTTGGGCAGCCCGAGGGAGATGGCGCAGCAAGGCTTCCGTGCTTTGCGGGAAGCGGCTTCGGCGCGCGTTGCGATGGTTGCTCTGCCGGAAAAGGCGCCTTTTGGGCTGGCGCGGGTGGAGCAGGCGGGCTGCACGCTTTGCCTTGCCTGCACCAGCGTCTGCCCGACCAGCGCCTTCAGCGCCAATCCAGACCGGCCGGAATTGCGCTTTTTGGAAGATGCCTGCGTGCAATGCGGGCTATGCGCCGCAACCTGCCCGGAGAAGGTGATTACGCTGGAACCGCGCTTGAATTTCGCGCCAGAAGCCGCGCAGGCACAGGTGGTGAAGGCAGAAGAACCCGCCGCCTGCCCGCGCTGCAACAAGCTGTTTGGTACCAAGGCTTCCATCGCGCGGGTGAAGGCAAAGCTTTCCGCGCATTGGATGTTCGCCGACCCGGCGCGGCAGGCTTTGCTGGATTTGTGTGAGGATTGCCGCGTTTTGGAAGCGACCAATGGCGGGATTGACCCTTACGCCGGCGCGCCGCGGCCGATGACGAAGACGACTGAGGATTATTTGCGGGAGGCGGAGAGGGCGAAGCGCGGGGAGAGTTGAGAGAGGGGTGACGCCACCTTTCCGCCCTTGCCGAGAGTTTCAGTGGTCGGAGGGAGTTGCGGATATCTTCAAAGCCTTTCGTCGGCGCTGACTCAGCAGTGAGGCTGGCAGGTTTCCGGAATGGGCAGGCGGTCTCGGAAATTGCCCCCCAGCTCTAGGCGACCGTTTAATCCGAGCGGCGCAAGATCGAGGCCTCTCTTGTCCATGTCTTCCTGCCGTGGATTGCCCACATATTCAGGCCGAGAGGGTGCTGGTCTGGGATCGAGAGCCTGCTCGCAGTCTTCCGCACGCTTGCGGTCAACGGCCCGCTGCCAAGGGGTCGAGGGACTTTGCTTGTCAGCCTGATTGCCTTGCGGCGCATCGCAGGAAGGCGTGGGCGCCGGGCTTGAAACTGTGCTTGCTGCGGCCGTGATGGTCGTGGGTGGCTGGGTTTCGGCGCAGGCGCCAAGCAGCAAAAGGGGCAGCATAGCCATAATGCCGAGCTTTATCATCACGGCGGCACCAGGCATTGCGCTACGCATCGGGTTGGTCATGTATGGGAACGCCCTTTCGGCAACGATTATTACTTGCAGACAGCAAATGATTACTGCGATATTTGGTATTTTTCATTGCGAAAACGGAATATGATAACGGAAAACCGCGCCCTGATTTGTGCTGGAGAATGACCTATTGGGAACAGGGTCGAGGCTTCTGCGGTCCAGGTTTTCCTGCTGCGGATTCCTCGAATACTCAGGCCTCATTGGCGTCGGTTGGGGATCAAGCGCCTGCAAGCAGTCTTCCGCGCGCTTGCGGTCAATGGCGCGCTGCCAAGGGGTCGCGGGATTTCGCTTATCCGCCTGAGAGCCGGGCGGTGCGTTGCAGGATGGCGTGGGCGCCGGGCTTGAAACAGGGCTCGGCGCGGCAGCAATCGTCGTTGGGCTTTGGGTTTCGGCGCAGGCGCCAAGCAGTAGCAGCGGCAGCATAGCCATAATGCCGAGCTTTATCATCACGGCGGCACCAGGCATTGCGCTAGGAACAGCGTTGTTCATGTCTTACCGATCCTCTTTGCCGAGCAGAGCCAAATGATCTTTGATATATACCATCAACAAATTCATGGCATACAAATTTGTTCAACAGAGGCTCAAGATACTCCCCCGGTGGCGCAAAGAACACCACAATCAGGCAAGTAGCGATCATCTTAACGGCCGGCTCTTTGTCGGCGCTGGAAGGCTTTTGCTTCGTCCCTTTCCCGCTCAGCGTTCACTCGGTCAGCTTGTGAGCGCTCCGGCGCTCCCGAAGGCGGCGCCGGCCAGGTCCAGCCGCCCAATACGGATGGCAACCCACGCGTATAATCAGGGCATCCCCTATCGCTTGGCCTGAGAAGCGGACTGGACACGGACACGATATCGCGTCCGTCTGACTGACCAGTATTTGGGGGGGCACAAGGGTCCGGCGCTGGGGCAGGAGCGCTGCGCTGCGCCGGCAAGGCCGCACGAATCTCAGGCGCGGGCGCCTTGGTACAGGCCGAGAGAAGCAGGAATCCGCCCATGACCACAAATCTGAAAACCGTGGCGCAAGGGCGCCTCAGCGTCAGAAGGTCAGGTCCGCTGCAATTGGCCGCGCGCGCCTCTACCCCGGCCTCCGCCCAGGCGTTCCTTTTGGTCAATACGCTGCCGGCCAGAGGAGCCATTCTGCACCCGCCATTCCCAGAACAACATAAGCTGTTTCTGCATTGGCTTTGATGATTGAAGGCTACCGAAAAATCGCGTCAGCAAGATGACCGAATTGAAGCAAGGCGTGGCATGAATGTGAATTTGTAAAGGCGCCAGGTTGAAGCCGGGCGTTGCGATAATGTCTACCTAACGCCTTGTCGGCAGCCGCGTATTCCCGCCGATCTCATAAGGCGTGCGCAAGGGCGACATATCGCCGCGCGGCGCTTCCGGGTCCAGCGCTTCAAGCCGTTCATTCGCGCGGTCCTGGTCCAATTGCTGTTGCAGCGTGGACATGGCGCGTTCCGTGCCGGCTTGGCCAGTGACCGGCAGGTTGGACGGTGTCGGCGCCGGGCTTGACGCTGCGCGCGGTGCAGACGGCGCGCTGGGCGCGGGTGGCGGTGTTTCGGCGCAGGCAGCCAGCGCCAAAGCAGCGAGCAAGGCGCCGCGCCGGAACATCACAGCCGGACGCCGGTGGTTGCGAAAGCGACGTCCGCCGTTTGCTGCACATTGCGGTCCAGATAAATGGCCGCGCCAATGGCGATGATAATGGCGATGCAAACGCCGCCGATAATGCCGTTCATTGCTGTTCTCCCCGGAGCTTAGCTTTCAGGCACTTATGACCTGTAAAGGGTTTTTTTGCAAGATTTCCTCGGCTTCCGCCAAATCCTCGGGCGCATTGGCGTTGAAAAACGGGTCGAAGGGCGTGGCGGGCCAGGCGGCCTCCGCGCAGCCGAAACGCGCGGTCCAACGATCTATCTTGCGCTCCCCGGCCAAAAGGGCGGCGCGCAATTCGCCGCGGAGCGCAACGGGCCAAAGGGCCGCCGGCGGGTGGCTTTGCCCGCCTGAAGATGCCGCGGCTATCGGCACGCCCGCCGCCTCCCGCGCCGCATGCAAACGCGCCACAAAATCCGCTGGGATGAAGGGGCAATCCCCGGGGACCGAGGCAACCCAGGGCATATCAGGCCAATGTTCTGCCGCCCAATCAAGCCCGGCGAGAATACCCGCGAGCGGACCGGGGTGATCCGGCAGCGGGTCCGCCACCACGGGCAGGCCAAAAGCCGCGAAGCGCGTGGGATCGCCATTGGCATTCAGCACCACAGCCGCAACCTGTGGGGCGATGCGCGCCAGCACGTGATCCAACAATGGCCGCCCACCCAATAGGCGCAGCGGCTTATCCCCGCCCCCCATGCGCCGCGCGAGCCCGCCCGCCAGCACAAGCCCCAGCGTTTCAGCCGCCATCGCGTTCCGCTTCCGCGCTGTTCTTCCGCCAATGCTTGGCACTTTCTTCTTCAACGTAACGGAGATCAGC
>JADCFP010000132.1 GCA_020249465.1 Roseomonas sp.
ACAAATCGGCTTCACCGGTGGCGAGCCTTTCATGAATCCGGACCTGCTTGACATGCTGGCGGATACACTCGCCCGGCCTGGGCTTTCCGCCCTGGTGCTGACCAATGCCATGCAGCCCATGCGGCGCTATGCCGATGGGCTGCTGCGGCTGCGGGACCGCTTCGGCACGGACCGCCTGATTCTGCGCGTCAGCCTGGATCACTTCGCCCCCAAACCGCATGATTTGGAACGCGGTCCGGGCAGCTTTGCCAAAACATTGGCAGGGCTTTGCTGGCTGGTGCGTGAGGGCTTCACCGTGCATGTCGCCGGCAGGCTTGGCTTTGGCCAGGGGCAGGAAGCCGCCATGCGTCAAGGCTATGCCGCGCTTTTCGCAGAACATGGCATCCCGATAGATGCGGCAGACCCCGTGGCGCTGATGCTTTTTCCCGAAATGGATGCAAAGGCGGATGTGCCGGAAATCACCGAAGCCTGCTGGGGTATTCTGCATAAATCGCCCGATAGCGTCATGTGCGCCTCCGCCCGCATGGTGGTGAAGCGCAAGGGGGCGGAACGTCCTGCGGTGATTGCCTGCACGCTGCTACCCTATGATCAGCACTTTGAACTCGGTGCCACCCTGGCCGAGGCAGCGCAGCCGGTTGCCCTGAACCATCCGCATTGCGCGCGCTTCTGCGTGCTTGGCGGCGCGGCCTGCTCACGGTAGCGGGACCGACGCCTTTCACCCAATCATAGCCCGCGCCTGAAAGGCTCCGTCAGTAGCCGATCCAGCCGCTGTCCCCCACTGGCGCGAAACTCCGTGACGCTGATCGCCATGCCAAGCTGTGAGGGGATAAAGCGTCAGTCAGGCCGCGCGCCGGAAGCGCGCACCACCGGCGCCCAGCGCGCGGTTTCCCGCCGCAGGAATTCCGCCAGCGCATCGGGCGTGGAGGCTTCCAACACCAGCCGGCGCGCTGCCATGGCAGCGACCAATTCTGGCTCCTTCAGCACGCTTTGCATCGCGGCATTCAACTTCGCCAGAATCGGCGCCGGCAGGCCAGGCGGGGCCATCATCGCCGCCCAATCCACGCCATCAAAACCAGGCAGGCCGGATTCTGCGATGGTTGGGATATCGGGCAAAAGCGGCACGCGTTTGCCATTGGGTACGCCCAGAATGCGAAGCTTGCCCGCTTCCGCCTGCGGAATGCCATTCAGCGCCGTAGTGAAGGCGTAATCCACGCGCCCCGCAATCAATTCCGGCAAAAGCGCCCCACCGCCGCGATAGGGCACATGCGTTGTGCGAATACCCGCCATCAGATTGAGCTGTTCCGCCGCCAAATGCCCCGCTGAGCCAATGCCGGACGAACCGAAATTCAACGCCTCGGGCCGCGCCTTGGCGGCAGCGATGATATCCGCCACGCTGCGAAAGGGCCGATCCACGGGCACAGCGAGGACATTCGGCACCTCACCCACCAGTGAAACAGGGGTGAGATCCTTGAGTGGATCAAAGGAAAGATTGCCATACAGCGTCGGGTTGATTGCCAGCGGCCCGATGGTGCCGAGCAGCAGGGTATAGCCATCGGGCGCGCTGCGTGCCGTCGCTTCCGTGGCGATATTGCCGCCAGCACCTGGGCGATTTTCGATCACGACAGGCTGGCCGAGCAGCGCCTGCAAGCGCGGCGCAATGGCGCGCGCAAAAACATCCGTGGAACCGCCCGCGGCAAAGCCCACCAGCAGGCGGATCGGGCGAGAGGGGTATTCCTGCGCCAAGGCGGGCGAGGCCAAAGGCAGCAGCGCCAAACCGGCAAGCAAGTCGCGTTTCTTCATCATGGTTCCGGCTTTTTTCTTGATCAGTTCAGGCGGATGCTGATGCTCCGCCCATGGGCTTGCAGCCCCTCGGCTTCCGCCAAAGCCACCGCTGCCGGCCCAATTTGTTTGAGCGCCGCGCCATCCGCTTCGACCCAGCTTGTGCGCTTGAGGAAGTCAAAACTCGAAAGCCCAGAGGCAAAGCGCGCGGTGCGCCCGGTCGGTAGCACGTGATTGGGTCCGGCGATGTAATCGCCAACGGCTTCCGGGCAGAAGCGGCCCAAAAACGCCGCGCCGGCATGGCGGATATGCGCCAGCAAACCGCGCGGATCATCCACCATCAATTGGAGATGCTCGGGCGCCAGGCGATTGGTCAGCGCGGCTGCTTCGCCCAAGTCGCGCACCAGAATCACAGCGCCATGCCGCGCCCAGCTTTCACCGGCAATCGCGGCACGCGGCAGGGTTTTGAGTGCGTGTTGCACGGCCTGCGCCACCGCATCCGCCAGCGCTGCATCAGGCGTGATCAGGATAGATTGCGCGCTTTCATCATGTTCGGCCTGGGCCAGCAAATCCATCGCGACATGCGCGGGATCATTGGCGCCATCGGCAATCACCACCACCTCGGAAGGCCCGGCGATGGAATCAATGCCGACCCGGCCAAAGACCTGGCGCTTGGCTTCCGCGACATAGGCATTGCCTGGCCCGACAATGCGGTCCACCGGCGCGATACTGCCCGTGCCCCAGGCCAGCGCTGCCACGGCTTGCGCGCCACCAATACGATAAATCTCAGTCACGCCAGCGCGTTTCGCTGCCGCCAACACCAAAGGATTAAGCGCGCCATCCGGCGTCGGCACCGCCATGGCAATGCGCGGCACACCAGCGGCACGCGCCGGCAGGGCATTCATCAGCACAGAGGATGGATAAGCCGCCTTGCCGCCCGGCACATATATGCCAACCGCATCCACCGGCCCCCAACGCAGCCCAAGCGTGAGGCCCGCCGCATCGCGCATCACAAGGTCTTGCGGCAATTGCGCGCGGTGAAATATCTCGATCCGTTCCGCCGCCAGATTAAGCGCGGCGCGGAGTTCCGGCGCGATGGTCGCATCCGCCGCGTCAATTTCGGCCTGCGTTACACGCAGCGCCGTAGCATTCGCGGGCTGCCAGCGATCAAACCGCGCGGTGTATTCCATCAGCGCCGCATCGCCGCGCGCGCGGATATCGGCGATGATGCCAGCAACAACACCATCCACCTTTTGCGTGGTTTCGCGTGCATCATCCAATAGCGCAGTGAAGGCGGCTTCAAAGCCAGCCTCACGTGTAGAAAGCCGCTTCATGCGGTGGCTTCCAAGGCAGCGCGGAAGCGTGCGATCCAGGCGCCAATCGCCTCGGGCCGTGTTTTCAACGCGGTGCGATTGACAATGAGTTTGGAGGTGACATGCGCAATCACCTCAGTCTCCTGAAGGCCATTCGCCTTCAGGGTGGAGCCGGTTTGCACCAAATCCACGATCAAGCGGGCAAGGCCCATGGAAGGCGCCAATTCCATCGCGCCATTCAAATGCACAATCTCTGCCTGCACGCCCCGCACGGCATAATGGCGCTGCGCGATATTCGGGTATTTGGTCGCGACCGTCACGCGCGACCAGCGGCGCGGATCGTCTGTGGTGGCGTTCACGGGTTCAGCGACGGAGACACGGCAGCGGCCAATGCCCAGATCAAGCGGCGCATAGATTTCCGGATAGTCGAATTCCATCAGCACATCGGCGCCGCAAACCCCAATCGCCGCCGCGCCATGCGCGACGAAAGTCGCAACATCAAAGGGGCGCACGCGAATGACATCCACCGCCGGATCATTCGTCGAGAAACGCAGCCGCCGGCTATCCTCATCCGCGTAATCCTCGGCCGGGATCAGGCCAGCGCGGGCCAATACGGGGTGCAGTTCCTTCAGGATACGCCCCTTGGGGAGCGCGATAACCAAAGGCGCATCTGCCTGCGCCGGGGCGCCATTCAGCGCATTGGGGATCGGGATATCCATAACTACCTGCCCGCCAGTCTTTCAATATCGGCGCCCACCGCCGCCAGTTTCGCTTCCACGCGTTCATAACCGCGATCCAGGTGATAGACGCGGTTCACAATCGTCTCACCTTCCGCCGCCAACCCCGCGAGAATAAGGGAGACCGAGGCACGCAAATCGGTTGCCATCACCGGCGCGCCGGAAAGATGCTTCACCCCGCGCACAATGGCGGAAGCGCCGTGGAAATTGATGCGCGCCCCCATGCGCGAGAGTTCCGGTACATGCATGAAGCGATTTTCAAAAATCGTCTCGGTGATCATGGAAGCGCCTTCCGCGACACACATCAGCGCCATGAATTGTGCCTGCATATCGGTGGCGAAGCCAGGGAAGGGTTCGGTCATCACATCGGCACCGCGAAGCCCATTGCTCCGCGTCACACGCAGCCCGCCTTCTTCTTCCGCGACATCAACGCCGGCTTCACGCAGCGTGCGCGTCACCGCGCCCAGATGATCCAGCCGAGCGCCTTGCAGCAGCAGCGATCCACCAGTGATGGCCGCTGCGCAGGCGAAAGTGCCGGCTTCGATCCGATCTGCGATAATGGGGTGCGTCGCGGCGCCAAGGCTTGCCACACCTTCCACCACCAGACGATCCGTGCCGATGCCTTCAATCCTGGCGCCCATACGCATCAGGCAGGCGGCAAGGTCGGTGATTTCGGGCTCCCGCGCGGCATTCATGATTTCGCTCTGCCCGCGCGCCAAGGCTGCCGCCATCAGAATGTTTTCCGTGGCACCGACCGAGACTTGCGGGAAGATGATGCGCGCACCCTTCAGGCCACCCGGCGCGCGGGCTTCGATATAGCCGGCGGTGATTTCGATCTCGGCGCCCATTTGCTCAAGGGCTTTGAGGTGCAGATCAACCGGGCGCGTGCCGATGGCGCAGCCACCGGGAAGGCTCACGCGTGCGCGGCCATGGCGGGCCAGTAAGGGGCCAAGCACCAGGACCGAGGCGCGCATCTTGCGTACCAGATCATAAGGCGCTTCCAGATCTTTCGCCGCACCGCTGATGGTGATGCTGCGCGCGGATGTGTCACGTGAAACATCAAGGCCGTGATGCGCCAACAACCCTGCCATGGTGGCGACATCGGCCAGGTCCGGCGCATTGGTGAGCGTGAGTGGCCCATCAGACAGCAAGCCCGCCGCCATCAGCGGCAGGGCAGCGTTCTTGGCGCCCGAGATCGGGATACTGCCCGAAAGCACCCGCCCGCCACGGATCAGAATGCGATCCATCAGAGCTTCGGCAGCGCGACGCCGCGCTGGCCCATATATTTGCCGCGGCGGTCGGCATAGCTGACCTCGGGCGGGGCTTCGCCCTTCAGGAACAGGAATTGGCAAATGCCTTCATTGGCATAGACCTTGGCGGGGAGCGGGGTGGTATTGCTGATTTCAATCGTGACCTGGCCTTCCCATTCCGGTTCCAGCGGCGTCACATTCACAATCAGCCCGCAGCGCGCATAGGTGGATTTGCCAAGGCAAATCACCAGGATATCGCGCGGGATACGGAAAAATTCGACCGTATGCGTCAGCACGAAGGAATTGGGCGGGATGATGCAAACCGGGCCCTTGCGCGTGACAAAGCCGTCTTCGGAAAACGCCTTGGGGTCCACAATGGCATTGTCCACATTGGTGAAAATCTTGAATTCATCCGCTGCCCTGGCATCATAGCCATAGGATGACAGGCCGAAGGAAATCACGCCTTCCCGCCGCTGGGCCTCGACGAAAGGCTCGATCATGCCGTGTTCCGCCGCCATGTTGCGGATCCAGCTATCGGGCATGATGGGCATGGTGGTCTGGCCTGGCTCAAGAATGCGGCGCGGCAAGGCGCCTTGGGAGGCGTGGATTAGCCCAGGCGGGGCAGGGGGACAACCGGCGCTATGGGGTGCTTCACGCCGTCGCCATCCGTGGCGGGCGCGTAATCCAATTCGCCAGCGCGGCAATCACGCCGACCACCAGCATCACCGGCCAGAAGGCGGCGTAGCTGCCCGTGGCATCCACCACCCAGGCGCCGGCACCCGCGCCCAGAAACCCGCCCAATTGGTGGGAGAAAAAGCAGATCCCATAAAGCGCGCCAAGGTCCGCCACACCAAAGCGCCGCGCAATCGCCGCCGAGGTCAGCGGTATAGTACCAAGCCAGATGAAGCCCATCACGGCAGCAAAGATCAGCGTGCCCCATTCGGTGGGCGTCACATTGGCAAAAACCGCAATCGCCAGTGTGCGGACCATATAAATCCCGCCCAAGGCCACTTCCGGGCGGATGCTATTGCCAATCCGCCCGCAAACCCATGATCCCGGAATATTGAACAGCCCCACGAGCATCAGCGCGGTCACGCCAAGCCCGGCGGGCAGGCCGCAAAGCGAAAGATGCGCGGGCAGATGCGTGGTCAAAAAGGCCAATTGAAAGCCGCAGGCGAAAAAGCCCAGCGTCAGCAGCGCAAAATCACGCTCGGCCAAGGCGCGCTTAGCCAGCGCCGGCAGGCCGGCAAGCCCGGTCGGGCGCCCGGTGCTCGGGCCAGGCGGCGCCCATTCCAGCCGGGGGGCGACAAAGACCATCAGCGCCATGGTGGCCGCCAGCATGAAAAAGGCGCCAGAGGTGCCGTAATCCGTAATGCCCCATTGCACGAAGGGGATCATGGCCGCCTGACCAATGGAGCCACCAGCGGAAGCCAGCCCCAATGCGTCGCCCCGGCGGTTTTCCGGCACGGCACGCGCGACCGCGCCCAGGACCGTGCCAGACCCCGCCGCCGCCACGCCAAGTGCTGTGCAGATGCCAATACCGATGATCAGGCTTGTCGTGCTGGGCCACACTGCCGGCAGAATGAGTCCAATCGCGTAAATCACCGCCCCGCCCAGCGCGACACGCCCCGCGCCGAATTTATCGGCCATGGCGCCAGCAAGCGGCTGACCCACGCCCCAAAGCAGATTATGCAAGGCCACCGCCGCGCCATAGGCAAAGGCCGGAATGGCGTGTTCGGTGCCGAGCGGCAGCAGGAACAGCCCGAAGGTCTGTCGCGCCCCAAGCGCGAGAGAGACCGAGGCTGCGGCGGCAATGACGACAATCCAGGCTTGTGCGGGCATACCCCCTTATGGCGAAGCGGCGCAGCCTTGGCCAGATGTACGCCCGCTTGACGCGCCCGCCCACACCCCCTAAACGCCCCCTTCCGCTGCATGGCCCCGGGAGCAATCCAGGGGCTGTTTGGCGTTTTGGGGAACGCGGGAGATCCTTTTGGGGTCGCATGCACCGCGGGCCTCTCGGTTTTTTGAGAGAGGATTAGACAGTGGCTAAGAAGATTGCAGGCTATATCAAGCTGCAGATCCCGGCCGGCAAGGCGAACCCTTCGCCGCCCGTCGGGCCCGCGCTTGGTCAGCGTGGCCTGAACATCATGCAATTCGTGAAGGAATTCAATGCGGCGACGCAGCAGATGGAACCGGGCACCCCGACGCCCGTGGTCATCACGGCTTATTCGGACCGCACCTTTTCCTTCATCACCAAGACGCCGCCCAATACCTACTTCCTGCTGAAGGCCGCGAAGCTCGATAAGGGCTCAACCGCGCCGGGCAAATCCGCGCCGATTGGCCGCGTGACCAAGTCTCAGCTGGTCGAAATCGCCAAGGTGAAGATGCAGCACATGAACGCCAATGACGTTGACGCTGCCGTGCGCATGCTCGCGGGTTCTGCCCGCGCCATGGGCCTGACCGTGGTGGAGGGCTAAGATCATGGCACAGCAAGGTAAGCGCCTGAAGGCGGCCTATACGGGTTTTGACCGTGAAAAGACCTATGCGCTGGATGAGGCGGTGAAGCTCGCCCGCGGCGCCGCCAAGGCAAAATTTGACGAAACCATTGAAATCTCGATGAACCTCGGCATTGACCCCCGCCATGCGGACCAGATGGTGCGCGGCGTGGTGGGCCTGCCCCATGGCACCGGCAAGACCGTGCGTATCGGCGTTTTCGCCCGTGGCGCCAAGGCTGATGAAGCCAAGGCAGCCGGTGCGGATGTGGTGGGTGCGGATGACCTGGCGGCCCTGGTGCAGGAAGGCAAGATCGAATTCGATCGCTGCATCGCGACGCCCGACATGATGGGCCTGGTGGGCCGGCTTGGTAAGGTGCTCGGGCCCCGTGGCCTGATGCCGAACCCGAAGCTCGGCACCGTCACCATGGATGTGAAGGGTGCCGTGACGGCCGCCAAGGCTGGTCAGGTGGAATTCCGCGCGGAGAAGGCCGGGATTGTGCATGCCGGTATCGGCAAGGCGTCCTTCGCCGAGGCGCAGCTGGTCGAAAATGCCCGCGCCTTCGTGGAAGCGATCCAGCGTGCACGCCCGACCGGCGCCAAGGGGACCTATGTGAAGAAGGTGGCGGTTTCCTCCACCATGGGTCCCGGCGTGAAGGTGGATGTGACCAGCCTTTCGGCCTCGGCCAACTGAGGTTTTCGCGTGGGTTAGCCCCCACGCGCTGAATACGCCCGGGCCTTAAGGGCCGGGCGGGCAGGGGATGGCCCATGGCCGTTCCCGAACCTGTCGGAGACCTCCTGTAGTCCTTCGGGACAGTGAAGGGCCTTTTGGCCCGCAGGGGATAGACGGTGTGCCCAAGCAGAGACCATCAGGGGGCTAAGCCCCTGGAATGGCTTGGTTTGGCGTTCCGGACTGACAGGCGAACCGGGGTTGGTGCCATGCCGGCGCCCGCCCCCGAGTGAACCCGGCTGGAGCCCTTCCAAAAGGCCCCAGTCACCGACGGAGACGTAGAGTGGAAAGATCGGAGAAGCGCGAATTCGTCGAATCCCTCGCCACGATCTTCGCCGAGACCTCCTTCGTGCTGGTTGCCCGCAATAGCGGGATGACTGTCGCGGATGTGAGCGAACTTCGGCGTAAGATGCGCGCGGCTGGGGCTTCGTATAAGGTCGCGAAGAACCGCTTGGCCACCCGCGCCCTCGAAGGCACCCGCTTCCAAGGCATCTCACCATTGCTGAAGGGTCCGACCGCGCTTGCGTGGTCAGTGGACCCTGTGGCCGTGGCGAAGACCGCCGTGGAGTTCGCCAAGACAAACGATAAGTTTGTTGTCCTGGGCGGCGCTCTTGGAACCCAGACGCTGAACGCCGATGGCGTGAAGGCCCTGGCCGAGTTGCCGTCCCTGGAGACGCTGCGCGCGCAGCTGCTGGGTCTTATCCAGACCCCGGCGACGCGGATCGCGGGCGTGCTTCAGGCCCCTGGTGGGCAGGTGGCGCGGGTGTTGGCGGCATACGCCAAGAAGGACGCGGCCTGAGGCCCGGATGTTTTGTCCCCCATGGCATGCCGCCCTGGGGGAGTTGCAAGAACCAAACCAAGCTACTAGATCAAGGAGTACAAAGACATGGCTGATCTCGCGAAGCTGGTGGACGAGCTGTCCGCCCTGACCGTTCTGGAAGCTGCCGAGCTTTCCAAGATGCTGGAAGAAAAGTGGGGCGTTTCCGCCGCCGCGCCGGTGGCTGTTGCCGCTGCGCCGGCTGCTGCCGCTGCCGCGCCGGCTGCCGAAGCGCAGACCGAATTCACCGTCATCCTGGCCAATGGCGGCGACAAGAAGATCAACGTCATCAAGGAAATTCGCACCATTACCGGTCTTGGCCTGAAGGAAGCGAAGGACCTGGTGGAAGGCGCGCCGAAGACTGTGAAGGAAGGCGTGTCGAAGGACGAAGCCGACAAGATCAAGAAGGTGCTGGAAGAAAACGGCGCCACGGTCGAAGTGAAGTAAGACTTCAGGCCGGCCCTGGGCATCCGCTGCCGGGGCCGGGCGAAAAAGGTTGGGCGCGGGTGGAACTTCCCTGAGAAGGGGGTCAGGTCCGCCCGTGCCCGCGTTTCTCCGGTCCCGGACCGGGGTGGCGTTCAGCGGATAACCCGGGCCGGCAGGGTAGGCCGGCAGGACAGATAGAGAAGAGCAGGACAGGCATGAACGCGATCACCCAGTCTTTCACCGGGCGTAAGCGGATCCGCAAGAGCTTCGGGCGTTTGCCGGAAGTGGCGCCGATGCCGAACCTTATTGATGTGCAGCGCGCATCCTATGAAAGCTTCCTGCAAATGGAAGTGCTTCCGGATTCCCGTACCGTCACCGGGTTGCAGGAAGTGTTTCGTTCCGTCTTCCCGATTGATGATTTCGCCGGCCGCGGCCGCCTGGAATTCGTGCAATACGAACTCGAAGACCCGAAATATGATGTTGAGGAATGCATCCAGCGCGGGCTGACTTATGCCGCGCCGCTCAAGGTGCGGCTGCGCCTGATCGTGTGGGATGTGGATGAGGAAACCGGCAGCCGTTCGGTCCGCGACATCAAGGAACAGGATGTCTACATGGGCGATATGCCGCTCATGACCGATAACGGCACCTTCATCATCAATGGCACGGAACGCGTCATTGTCTCCCAGATGCATCGCAGCCCAGGCGTGTTTTTCGATCATGACCGCGGCAAGACGCATTCCAGCGGCAAGTATTTGTTCGCCGCGCGGGTGATCCCGTATCGCGGTTCCTGGCTTGATTTCGAATTCGACGCCAAGGACATTTGCTATGTCCGCATTGACCGCAAGCGCAAGCTGCCGGTCACCACGCTGCTTTACGCGCTGGATAGCGCGGCCACTGAAATGCTGCGCGCTGATCGGAATGATCAGCTTGAACCGCATGAAGTGCGCGGCATGGATGCCGAGGAAATCCTGAATTCCTTCTATGGTCAGGTGGTGTTTGCGCGCGGCGCCAAGGGCTGGTCGCGCACCTTTGACCCCGATGCCTTCCGTGGTGTGAAGCTGGCGGAAGCGCTGGTGGATGCGCGCACCGGTGAAGTGGTGGCCGAGAAGGAAACCAAGCTGACGCCGCGCATGGCGCGCAAGATCGCCGAAGCCGGCACGACGGAAGTGCTGGTGGGCCGCGCTGAACTGCTCGGCCGCTTTGTCGCGGAAGACCTGGTGAATATGGAAACCGGGGAAATCTGGGCCGAAGCCGGCGAGGAACTGACCGAAGCGAAGCTGACGCAGATCGAAGACCTTGGCCTTAATCGCTTGCCCACGCTCGCGATTGATCAGGCCATCGGGCCTTGGATGCGCAATACGCTCGCGGTGGACAAGAATTCCAACCGTGATGAAGCGCTGATGGATATCTATCGCGTGATGCGCCCCGGTGAACCGCCCACACCTGAGACAGCGGAAGCGCTGTTCCGCGGCCTGTTCTTCGACATGGAACGCTATGACCTCTCCACGGTCGGGCGCGTGAAGATGAATATGCGGCTCGGCTTCTCGCTGGAAGAAGTGCCGGATTATGTCCGCATCCTGCGCAAGCAGGATATTGTGGCGACACTGCGCGTGCTGCTCGACCTGAAGGATGGGCGCGGGCAGATTGACGATATTGACAATCTCGGCAATCGCCGCGTGCGGTCGGTTGGCGAATTGATGGAAAATCAATATCGCGTTGGTTTGCTGCGCATGGAACGCGCCATCAAGGAACGCATGGGATCGGTGGATATTGACACCGTCATGCCGCATGACCTGATCAACGCGAAGCCGGCGGCAGCGGCGGTGCGTGAATTCTTCGGCTCCTCTCAGCTGTCGCAATTCATGGACCAGACCAACCCGCTTTCGGAAGTGACGCATAAGCGCCGCCTGTCGGCGCTTGGTCCGGGTGGTCTGACGCGTGAGCGTGCCGGCTTTGAAGTGCGCGACGTGCACCCAACGCATTACGGGCGCATTTGCCCGATTGAAACGCCGGAAGGCCCGAATATCGGCCTGATCAATTCACTCGCGACCTTCGCCAAGGTGAACAAATACGGCTTCATCGAAACGCCGTATCGCCTGGTGAAGGATGGGCAGATTGTGGGTGATTCCCGCTATCTCTCCGCGATGGAAGAAGAACGGCTGATCGTCGCGCAGGCCGATGCCAATGTGGATACGGATGGCCGCTTCAAGGATGAATTGGTCTCCGTCCGTCAGGGTGGTGATTTCCGGCTGGTGAAACCGGAAGAAGTGACGGCGATTGACGTCTCCCCGAAGCAGCTTGTTTCGGTGGCGGCGGCACTGATCCCCTTCCTGGAAAACGATGACGCGAACCGCGCGCTGATGGGTTCCAACATGCAGCGTCAGGCGGTGCCGCTGATCCGCGCCGATGCGCCGCTGGTTGGCACCGGCATGGAAGCCGCGGTGGCGCGTGACTCAGGTGCCACCATTGTGGCGCGGCGTGATGGCGTGGTGGATTCGATTGACGGTGCGCGCATCGTGGTGCGTGCGACCTCGGCCGATGGTTCCACTAGCGGCGTTGATATCTATCGGCTGCGCAAATACATGCGTTCCAACCAATCCACCTGCATCAATCAGCGTCCGCTGGTGAAGGTGGGTGATGTGGTGAAGACTGGCGATATCATCGCCGATGGTCCTTCGACCGAGCTTGGCGAATTGGCGCTGGGGCGCAATGTGCTCTGCGCCTTCATGCCCTGGAATGGCTACAACTTCGAAGATTCGATCCTGATCAGCGAACGCATCGCGCGTGACGATGTGTTCACCTCGATCCATATCGAGGAATTCGAAGTGATGGCGCGCGACACGAAGCTCGGCCAGGAAGAAATCACCCGCGACATTCCGAATGTGGGTGAAGAAGCGCTGCGCAACCTGGATGAAGCCGGCATTGTCTATATCGGTGCCGAGGTTAATCCGGGCGATATTCTGGTGGGCAAGGTGACGCCGAAGGGCGAAAGCCCGATGACGCCGGAAGAAAAGCTGCTGCGCGCGATCTTTGGTGAAAAGGCTTCCGATGTGCGCGACACATCGCTGAAGCTGCCGCCCGGTGTTGCTGGTACCGTTGTTGATGTGCGCGTCTTCTCCCGCCGCGGCATTGACAAGGATGAGCGCGCGATGGCGATCGAGCGTGCGGAGATTGAACGCCTTGCCAAGGACCGCGACGACGAAAAGGCGATCCAGGAGCGTTCCTTCTATTCGCGTCTGCGTGAGCGGCTGCTGAACCGCAAGGCGACCGGCGGCTTCAAGGCGGTCAAGGCCGGCACGGTGATCACCGATGAAGTCCTGGATGAATTCGCCAAGGCAACCTGGCGGCAAATCTCGGTCGCGGATGATGCCGCGATGGCCGAGATTGAAGCCATGAAGCGCGAATTCGATGCGGCGATCGAAAGGCTGCAAAAGCGTTTTGAGAGCAAGGTCGAAAAAGTGCAGCGCGGCGATGAATTGCCGCCGGGCGTGATGAAGATGGTGAAGGTCTTCATTGCGGTGAAGCGCAAGCTTCAGCCTGGTGACAAGATGGCCGGGCGCCATGGCAATAAGGGCGTGGTCAGCCGGGTTGTGCCGGTGGAAGACATGCCCTTCCTGGAAGATGGCACCTCGGTTGATCTGGTGCTGAACCCGCTTGGCGTGCCGTCGCGCATGAATGTGGGGCAGATCCTTGAGACCCATTTGGGTTGGGCCTGCGCCAATCTTGGCCGTCAGGTCGGCGAATTGGTGGATGAATATCGTCATCGCAGCGCCCGCCGCAGCGAATTGGAAGCCAAGCTCAAGGATATCTATGGCGAAGAAGTTTTTGCCCGCGATATCGCGCCGATGGCG
>JADCFP010000133.1 GCA_020249465.1 Roseomonas sp.
GGTGATGTCATTCATGCGCTAGAGACCCCATGGCAGTCCGAGCAAATACCAGGCCGCCAGCAGCATGGTCCAGATCACGGAAATGGCGATGACATAGGGCAACATTAGCGCAATGACCGTGCCGACGCCCGCATCCTTCTGATATTTGATGGCGAAGGTCACGATCATCGCGAAATAGGCATTGAGCGGCGTGATGGAATTCATCGGGCTATCGCCGACGCGATAGGCCGCCAGCACGACTTCCGGTGCCACGCCAAGCTGCATCAGCAGCGGCACGAATACCGGCGCGAAAATTGCCCATTTCGCAATCGCCGCGGTGATGATCAGGTCAATGCCAAAGACCGCAATGACAAAGCCGATCAACAGCGCAACCGTTGGCAGGTTCAGCTTTTCCAGGAAATCCGCCATGGATACGGCTGCCAGGGTCGCCATGTTGGAATAATTGAAGATGGCAATGAATTGGCTGATGATCAGCAACAGCAGGATCAGGCCCGCCAGCGCACCAATGGCTTTCTGGATGGCGCCAATCGCCTCAGCCGCCGTGCGCATGGTGCCGGCAGCGCGGCCATAGGCGATGCCGCAGACCAAAAAGATCAGCGCAATTGAAACAATCAGGCTGCCCATAAAGGGTGAGGAGCCGATGATGGCGCCGGTTTCGGGGTTGCGCAAAGGGGCGCCGGGCGGCAGCGTCAAAAGGCCGATAAAGGCCAGCACACCGAACAGGGCATTCCGTGCGGCGCGCAGGCCCTTATATTCCTCATCGGAAAGCACGTTCTCGCCAGGCACTTGGTAATCGCCCTTATAGGGGCCAAGGCGCGGTTCGATCACCCTTTCGGTAATCACACCAATCAGCACCGTCAGCATGGCGACCGAGGCGATGGAGAACCAGACATTCGCCGCCAGATCAATCGAGACATTGGGATTGACCAGCCGCGCCGCGTCATTGGTGATTCCGGTCAGAATACCATCCACCGGCACGATCAGCACATTGACCATGAAGGCGGAAGCGACCGCGGCAAAAGCCATGGCAAGACCCGCCAAGGGATGCCGCCCGACAGACATGAAGGCCGCCGCCGCCAGCGGGATCAGCACCAGATAGCCGGCATCCGCCGCAATGGATGAAACAATGCCGACAAAAACAAGAATATAGGTGAGCAGCTTGGGAGGTGCGACGATCACCAGCTTGCGGATCAGCGCCTTCACAAGGCCGGCCTCTTCCGCAACACCAACGCCGACCATGGCAACGATAATCACGCCCACCGCATTGAAGCCCATGAAGTTGGGCACCACGCCTGTGAACATGAAGCGAATGCCGTCAATGGTCAGCAGGCTTCGGGCAGCGGTTGTCGCTTCCTCAATTTTGCCGGTTGCCGGGTTATAGGCCTGATAGGTCACTTGCGCGCCAAGCAGCGACAGCAGGGCTGAGAGCAGCACCACGAAAATGATCAGATAGACAAAGATCATCACCGGATGCGGCACGCGATTGCCGACGCGTTCCACCGTATCCAGGATACGCTGCATGGCGGTTTTCGGCGCCTCAGATGCGCCGGAATTCTGCGTCGCGCTCATTTGGACAAAGCCTCCAGAATACGTGCCCAGGATCGGATGCCCTTCTGGAAGCTTTCCAGATTGTATTTCTCATTCGGGCTGTGAATGCGGTCATCTTCCAGCCCAAAGCCCGCCAGCACCACATCCATGCCAAGCGAGGTCTTCAGCATATGCGTGACCGGGATGGACCCACCGGAACCGATAAACACTGCCGGCTTGCCCCATTCATCAGACAGTGCCGCGCGCGCCTTGGCGAAAGCGGGGTCGGTATCCGGGAAGCGAATGGCGCGGCCTGAGCCGTGCTCGATGAATTCCGCCCGGCAATCGGATGGCAAGCGCGCCATCACATGGGCGCGGAAGGCCTTGCGGATCGCATGGGGGTCTTGGTCAAACACCAAACGGAAGGATACCTTCGCCGAGGCCTGCGCGGGGATCACCGTCTTGAAGCCATCGCCCTGATAGCCGCCGCCCATGCCGTTGATTTCGCAGGTCGGGCGCGACCAGACCATTTCAAGCGCATCGCGCCCTTTTTCACCGGCGGGCTGGGACAGGCCAATCACGCCCAGGAATTTCTCGGCCGTGAAGCCAAGCGTGCCCCATTGCTGCTTGAGGCTTTCGGGTAATTCCGGCACGCCATCATAAAAGCCGGGCAGCGTCACACGGCCCTGGTCATCGTAAAGATCAGCCAGGATCTTCGCCAGAATCCGGTTCGGATTGGCCGCCGCCATGCCGTAGAAACCCGAATGCAAATCACGATCAGCGGCGTGAATGATCACTTCCTCACCACACAGCCCGCGCAGCATGGTGACAATGGCAGGCGTTTGCGGGTCCCACATATTGGTATCGCAAATCAGACCGATATCCGCCTTCAATTCTTGGCTGTTGGCATCAAGGAAAGCCGGCAGATTGGCACCACCTGATTCTTCCTCACCTTCCAGCAGGATCGAAACGGGGATGGGCAGCTTGCCGGTCACGGCCTTCCAGGCGCGGCAGGCTTCGACAAAGGCCATGAGCTGACCCTTGTCATCGGCGCTGCCCCGGCCTCGGATCACCTTGGTGCCATCGGGCAGGGCTTCAATCACCGGATCGAAAGGGTCACGTTCCCATAATTCGAGCGGATCGACCGGCTGCACATCATAATGGCCGTAGAATAGCGCTGATGTGCCCTTGGTCGCGCGGTCATGCGCCACCACAATTGGGTGGCCTGGTGTTGGCCGGGAGGATGCGTCAAAGCCAATGCTACGCAAATCCGCCGCATGCCATTCGGCATTGGCCGCGCAATCCTTGGCAAAGGCAGGATCGGTGGAGATGGATTTGATCCGCAGAACGGTGAAAAGCCGTTCCAAGGCGCCGTTAATATCGGCGTCAATATGCGCCAGAACCCGATCGAGATCGCTCATATTCTTGCCTGCCTGCCTGAATGCCGGGCGCGACTAAACCAAAGCGCGCCTATTGCCTGTGTAACATGTGTAGCCAAGTGTGCCAGCCTTCGGTTGCACGGCCCGTCCCGGCGCTGTGCCCGCCGTCCGGGGGATGGCGCGCGGGCGTGCCGACGCGGCAGCATTGTAGCAGGAGAATGTGTCCATGACCGAGCCAAGAACCCTTCCCGTCCATGCGCTGCTGCTGGCCGAAAGGCTGGAGTCGCGTGCGCTTGAACGGCGCGGCCCTCTGTTGCCCGGGGTGCTGAGCCTTGGCGAATTGCCCGGCGGTGGGCGCGGATTTGCCTTTCGTTGGGGCGCAGTGGTCACCATTGGCGCAAGCCTTGATCAGACCAAGGCTTTGGCCGCTGAGCTTCGCCCCCATTTGCAGGGCCCCTTCGATACCCCGGTGCATGAAGTGGCCGACATCATCATCGGCGCTGCCGAGGATGGCGCGGATGAGGCAGGGCGCATTCTGCTCCGCGATGCAAGCCCCGCGCGGCTTGCGCTGGTGGCCAAGGCACTCGCGAAGAGCGCTGTATTGACGGAGCAGGAAGCGACGCTGGCCCGCACGCTGGATCGGCTGGAAGCGCCGCTTGAACGGCTGCGCCGCGGCCGGCTTGGCATGCCAACGCGCCTGATCGTACCGCTGATTGGGGAGGCGATTGCCGCGCGCGCGCGATCATCCGCGCGGGTGGATACCGCGGCCAAGCCAGATCTGCTTTGGGATCATCCGGAATTGGCGCCGTTGCATGCGGCGCTGGCCACCGAATGGGAATTGGAAGAACGCACGGAAGCGCTGGCCGGCAAGCTTGAGATGATCCGCGAAATTTCCGAAACCCTGCTTGACTTGGCCGAGACGCGTCGGTCCCGCTTGCTGGAATTGGCGGTGGTGCTGCTGATTGCGACCGAGGTTGCAACGACGCTTTACGGCCTGATCAGGCCGTAAAAACCTTCACTGCCCAGGCGGCGGAGGAGCAACCAGGCCAACCGGCGGCGGTGCCGTCATCCAGCTCGCCATATCGCGGCCGCGCGCCTCACCATAGGCAAACAGCGCGCGCATATAAGCATTGTCGAAAAAGCGCGGGCGCGGCGTATCGAAATCCTGCCCGATGCTTTGCAGGCGAAAGCCAATGCGGTCGCGATAGGTGGTCAGATAAATCCGATCCAGATCATTGATGGAGGAGAAATGCAGCAGCGTCTGCGCTGACCGGCGCGCAACGCTGAATATGCCACCTGGTGGGTCTGTGATGGCCACATCCACGCGACCATTGCGGATGACCCAGGCGGTGGTGTCACGATGAAGCTGGGCGCGACCTGTCAGATTGCGCGGGCGAAACCGTGCCGGATAAAGAAACACCTGCATGGCCGCGCCACCATCCACATGCATTTCCTGAAAGCGCTGCCCGGCCACATCAACATCAATCATCACGGGCGGAAAGGCCCCAGGGATGGAAGCAGACGCCAACAGAATCCGCCGGAAGAGCATCAGCGCATCCGGATGGCCGCTTGAGGCAATCGCGCCAATATTCCAGACCGCCGGACGACCGACATCCAGATTGACGGTACCGATCAGCAACAATCGCCCGCGCTCATATTCTGCCGCAATGGCCTGCAGCATCGCCTCATCCGCATGGCGTTCGATCAGGCGCGCGAGCGGCGTGGTATCGGCGACTGCCTCGCGGAACAATACCGCCAGCGCAAGTTGGCCGATTTGCACCACATCATTCTGGGCGATTTCGGTGAAAAGAGAACGCAGCTGCGGATCATAGGCAGGCCCCAGAAAGGCAAAGGGCGCAATCAGCGCGCCGGCGGAAATGCCGGTGACCAAATCAAATTCTGGCCTCTGGCCGGTTTCGGTCCAGCCCACCAAAACGCCTGCGCCAAAAGCGCCATCATCAGCACCGCCTGAGAGCGCCAGGAAATGACCAGGCGCCACGCGTCCACCGCGCCCAGGCGGCAGCGCAGTCAGGCGGCGGCGCAAGACACGTTCATAATAAGCAACAATTGGCGCGGGATCGCCATCGGCCCAGAAGCGGGAATCTGGCACGCCCAGCACATCAATGTTTGTCACCCGCTCCGGTGGCGGTGCCGGCAGGCGCGCGATGCTGGCGCAGCCTGCCAAAAAGACAAGCAGCAGGCAGGCCGCGGCGGCACGAAGGGCGAAGCCGGCCCTCATGTGCAGCGCCGCGTTCTGCCTCTGCGCTTCATGCGCCGGATGCGCCGGCCAAGGCTTCGCGCAGCATGGCTTCCTTGGTCTCATCAAAGGAGGTGCGCATGATCTTGCCACCCATGCCCTGCAGCCCTTCCATGACGCGCTCGGCGGTCATTTTCCGGATCAGCAGGAACAGCGCCGCTTCGCCCGCTTCAAGGCTCTGCGAGACTTCCTTCATGAAGTTATCGTTGATGCCAACATCAGTGAGGCGCCCGGAAACCGCGCCCGCCGCTGCCCCCACCGCCGCGCCTGCCAGCGGATTGAGGAACAACAAGCCGATCAAGGACCCCCATAGCGCGCCGCCCGCAGCGCCGGCGGCGGTTGGGTGAAAGGTCTGGTTCAGCTTGATGCTGCCATCGGGCTTGCGCAGTGCCACTACGGCATCGCCAAGCTCAATCAGGTATTCGCGCTGCATGGAAGCAACGCGGGTGCGCGCTTCTTCAGCCTGCGCTTCGGTCGGAAAGGAAATCACGAGAAGATCAGCCATTACCTTGTTCCTAGCAACTGGCCTGGGCGAAATCCGATATGCCGCGGACCAGGCCGCGCATGCCGGGATTGAGCAAGGGCATCGCGCGATGACCAATGGCATCACTCAGCGCCCCGTTTCAATCAGACTGAAAGCTACGCCGGACGACTTTTTATCTCATGCAGCGGCCTGCAAGAGCAAGGGCGTTCAGGGGCAGACATCATGAAGTTTTCGCTTCACGCTGGTACTACGAATAGCGGGTGGGGCAGCCCCGCGGGATGAGCCTTGCGTCCCCATGCTGGGCGCCACATCCCCGGCCCTTGGATTGCTGCTGGCATGCGGCGCGGCTCGGGGATAAAACCTCCTTAACATTCATTGGGAGAGAAGCGGCTTTGCCCCAGGCAGAAGCAGTTTTTGCGGGTTCTTGGCCAGTGCGCCCCGGCGCCAGGGCCGGGCATGAGGCGTGTTTTTCGATTGATACGCGCGGCCTGCCGCCCGCGATCCGCTTTGATGTCTGGCGCGCCTTTTGGGAGCCGGTGGTGCATGTCAGCGCGCCGCATGCCGAAGCCCGGGGTTTTTGCGGCCAGGCGGAACTCCGCCGGCTTGGCCGCCATGTGCTGCTGAAATTCCAGGCCGATGCAGCCGATTATCGCCGCGCGCGCAATGAAGGGCTGCGTGATGGGTTGGATCATTGGTTGCTCGGGCTGCGTCTGGCGGAATCGGATGGCCAGCCGGCGGAATTGCTGCTGGGCGCTCTTTCGCAAGGCTTTGGCCTGCGCAGGCTTGGCGGGCATTGGTGCGGCGTGCTGATCCAGCCCGAAAGCCTGCCGCAACTCGCCCCGGTTTTTGCGACCGCGCGCCTTGTACCGCTTACCACCCCGGCGGCGCGCATGCTGGGTGGCATGCTGCCGCGCATCGCGGCCTCGGCCGATGAAATCAGCGCGGAAGATGCGCCGCGGCTGGAGGCAGCGCTATCTTCCATGCTGACGGCCTGCCTGATGGGGCTGGAAACTGCGCCCGCTTCCACCCGCCAACAGCTTGAAGCCGCGCGACGCGCGCGCGTGATTGCGCTGGTGGATGCTGCACTGGGGGAGGCCGAGCTTTCGCCCGCCATGCTGGTTCAGCGTTCGGGGATTTCGCGTTCAGAACTCTATCGTTGTTTCGCGCCGATCGGCGGCATAGCGCGGGTTATTCAGCAGCGCCGGCTGCGCCAAGCCTATCGGGACCTGACGCGCACCGATGGCCCTGCTTCCGTCAGCCGAATTGGTGAGGCAGTTGGGTTTTACGATCCCTCCAGCTTCACCCGCGCCTTCCGCCGCGAATTCGGCTGCACGCCAAGCGAGGTACTGCTGCGCCGCCAATTGCAAGCGACCGATGCTGCGCCGGGGCTGGCCGCAGCGCTGCGAAGCGCTACTTAGAGCGTGTTGCGTTCACGTGGGTTCACGCAACCCGCTCTACCTCGTTGTTTTGCGAGCATCTTCACGCGTTCAGATGATGCCATCTGAACGCGATTTGTTCTAGGCTTCCTTCACCGCCGCGCGATCCGCCCGACGTTCCAGCACAATCACATAAAGCGCCGGCAGCACAATCAGCGTCAGCAGTGTAGCGACCAAAAGCCCGCCCATAATGGCGAAGGCCATCGGCCCCCAGAATACCGTGGGCGCAATCGGGATCAGCCCCAACACGGTGGAAAGTGCCGTCAGCATCATGGGCCTGAGGCGCGATGTGGCGGAGGCCACCACCGCATCGCGCAAGGGCAACCCACTCGCGCGATCTTCATCGATCTGCACAATCAGGATCACGGCGTTTTTCGCAATCATACCAAGCAAAGCGAGGATGCCGAGTATGGCAACAA
>JADCFP010000134.1 GCA_020249465.1 Roseomonas sp.
GACCGCAGCACCACACTGCCGCGCGTCTCGATCGCGCCCGCATCAATCGCGGGCTTCGCCGCGCAGGCCACCCGCAGATTGAAAGCGTCCACATCCGCGGAAAGCCGGGCGCCTGACAGGCGGATACTGCCCTTGATGACCGCGCCGCGCAGCAGCACGCTGCTGGCGACAAGGTCTTCAGCGTGGATCGCAAGTTCCTCTGCCTTGTTGATGGTGACCCCGGTGCAATCCAGATTGCCGCCAATGCGTCCGCCTTCAACCAAAAGGCCGCCGCCAAGCACAGCGCCGCGCAGGGAAATGCTTCCGCGTGCCTCGATCCGGTCAGCGTCGAGACCTGGCAGGATCGAGCCGTCAAGAACAAGGCTATCGATAATCGCGGAACGCAGGATCGGCGCCGCATCGAATCGACATTTCTTCAGGCCGATGTCACGCGGAATGCGGCACCCTTCAAGGTCCAGTATGCCGGTGACCCACGCGCCCTGGACGCGGACGCCCTTCTCATGCGGGCGCGCGCCTTCTTCACCACCCAGTAGCAGGAACCGCAAGAACTCGGCGCGAACGGCCCGTGTCTCATCCTCAACCTCCGGCAACGACCCCGCGGCTTCATGGCCCAGCCTATCGAAATCACCGCTGCGAAGCGTGGCGATGATCTCCTGTTCAGCTACGAGTAGTGGTTGAAACTGGGCAAGGCAGATTCCTGCCATTTGAAAATTTTCTCCGATTCATCGAGGATAATGAGGATGGGGGCATGTTGTTGCCCTGTCCAGTGGATTTGTCGCGTATTTATGCCGTACCGAACGGACTGACTAGACAGCCTGCATTGGCTGGGCGCGCAGCAGCCGCCCTAGCGGACTGGAAACCTGACCGAATAGCGAATAGATCGCGCCAAAGGCTGAAGAAAGATCCACCAACGCGATCTTCACCGAACCGCAGATAATGAGCAGCGAATGGTCGGGGCGCACCCATTTTTCAAGATCAATATAGCTGGCCAAGGAACCAGTCACCGCGACGTCGCCACGCATGGCAACTTCGACGACATGTGACGAGAGTGAGCATCCAATGCGGCAATTAGGTCAGGAAGTGCATTGGCCTGTTAGAGACTGCGGAGGGTGATGGGTCAAACCTAAAATCCAGCCTTTGCGCTTGCGAATGGCTTCGTCGGTTGGGGCGTTATGGGGAGGACAGCCAGAGGCGACCTCGATTATGCCACAGGCGCTGCAGAATGCGTCAAACGGGTCTTGCGCCTAAGGCTTTTCGGCGGAAGCATTTCTGATGATGTCCCTAAAATCGCTATTGATGGCAATCGCTCTCTTTTCCGTCCAGTTAAAAATTTTATCTGCCACCGATTTGCCTGCCGCATGGTGCCGCTTGCCTTTGCTGCGGATAGCTTCTACCCCAAGCCATTCTTACATCTCCGCGGAATAGGTCTCAGCGATGGTCAGGCCGTTGTGGCTTTCCGCGCTAATTTGCCATTAAAGGGCAAAAGCCTTGCCCCTGCCTTGACGCAGGGTATGACAACCTCTCGCTAGCGTGAAATCGCCCTCTTTGCCGACCTGATTGGCGCCCGAAACCCAAAATAATGGTCAGGCGAGCACGCGCTTATCGCGCGCTTCCCTCAACAACAGTTGGATCGGAGCCTTACGCCTTCACGCCGCAAATCCCGCATTCAAGCCTGCAATCGCTTCCGCATACTCGCGCTTTAGCCGCGCCACCAATCCAGCCGTGCTCGGCACATCCTGAATGGCACCAACCCCCTGGCCCGCCGACCAGATATTCTTCCAGGCACGCTTTTCGCTGCTGCCCAGATGGAGCTCCCGGTTGAATTCGGGCAGGTTTTCGGGATCAAGCCCGGCCGCTTCCAGTGATGCGCGCAGGAAATTGCCATTCACCCCGCTAATCGCATTGGTATAGACGATATCCTTCGCCGTCGCTGCCAGAATCATCTGCTTGTAATCCTCTGGCGCGCTGCTTTCCGAGGTCGCGATGAAACGCGTGCCCAAATACGCGAAATCCGCCCCTGCTGCCCGTGCTGCCACCACATGCGCCCCGGTGGACATGGCCCCCGAGAGAATGATGGTGCCCTGATAGAATTGCCGGATCTCCTGCACAAAGGCGAAGGGATTATAGGTGCCGGCATGCCCGCCCGCGCCGGCGCAAACCGCAATCAGCCCATCAACGCCGGCCTCGGCCGCCTTGCGGGCATGGCGCAGATTGATCACGTCATGAAACACCAACCCGCCATAGCCGTGGATGGCATCCACCACTTCCGACACGGCGCCGAGTGAGGTGATCACAAAGGGTACGCGCTGGCGCACCGTTTCTGCCAAATCCGCATCCAGCCTGGCATTGGAACGATGCACAATCAGATTGACCCCGAAAGGTGCCGCGGCATTGCCATTTCTCTCCCGGATTTCCGCCAGCCATTCGCCATAGCCTTCCGTGCTCCGCTGATTGAGCGCCGGGAAACTACCCACTACGCCGGCCTTGCAGGTTTCCACCACCAGATCGGGGCCAGAGACCAGGAACATGGGCGCGGCAATCACGGGCAGGGCGATTCTGCCCCGAAACAAGGCGGGGATGGGCATGGGAAATCCTTCAAAAGGGCAGGGACGAGCCTGCCGGGGCGGGGCCGGGGGCGCAAGGCCATTGCCTTATTGCATCCGGGCGCAAAGCAAGCCTAGGCTTCCCCTTGAGGCACCGAGAGCGTGCCAAGGGATGAAACGGCGCCTGGCGCCAGGGTAGGGGAAGTCCGGTATGAAACTCGGCGCGGCTATTGCGGAAATCATGAAGCGTGAGGGCATTCAGATCCTCACCGGCTATCCGGTCAATCATCTTATTGAATATGCGGCGGATGCGAATATCCGCCCCATCATGGTCCGGCAGGAGAGAATCGGCCTGCATATGGCGGATGCGATTTCGCGCGTGACATCGGGCCGCACCATCGGTGCCTTTTGTATGCAGCATGGGCCGGGCGCCGAGAATGCCTATGGTGGTGTGGCGCAATGCTATGGCGAAAGCGTGCCAGTGCTGGTGCTGCCCATGGGCTATCCGCGCCGCATCGCGCATATTGACCCCAATTTCAATTCATCCGTGCAAATGCGCGGCATCACCAAATTCGCCGAGCCGATCATGAGTGCGGCCGAGGTGCCGAATATCCTGCGCCGCGCCTTTGCCCGGCTGCGCAATGGCCGCGGTGGCCCCGTGCTGGTCGAAATCCCGACCGATATGTGGAATGAGGAAGTGCCGGAACCGCTTGCCTATCATCCGGTGGCGGCCACACGCTATGGCCCCGATCCGGTTGATCTGGAACGCGCGGCGGCGATGCTGGCGAAAGCGAAGCGCCCGGTGATCTATGCCGGCACCGGCGTGCATTGGGCGCGCGCCTGGCCGCAATTGCAGGCGCTGGCTGAAATGTTGGCGGCACCGGTCACCACCAGCCTGGGCGGCAAATCCGCCTTTCCGGAAGACCATCCTTTGGCCTTGGGTTCAGGTGGTCTCGCGATGCGGCGTGGCGTGCGGCATTTCCTGGATAATGCCGATGTCATTCTTGGGATTGGCTGTTCCTTTACCGAAACAAATTTCGGCGTAAAAATGCCAAGCGGTAAGAAGATCATTCACGCGACGCTCGATCCTGACCATTTGGGCAAGGATGTGCCGATAGATATTGGCCTGGTCGGCGATGCGGGCCTCACCATGGATGGGCTGATCGCGGATTTGGCGACGCGCATCAAAAAGCCGCGCAGCAGCACGGCTGTTGCCAAGGAAATTGCAGGGCTCAACAAGGAATGGCTGGCAGCCTGGGCGCATAAGACGGATAGCGATGCGTCCCCGCTCAACCCCTATCGCGTGCTGCGCGATTTGTGGCGGACAGTGGATGTGGACAATACCATCATCACCCATGATGCCGGCAGCCCGCGCGATCAGCTCTCGCCCTTCTGGGTCAGCCGCAAGCCGCTCACCTATCTTGGCTGGGGCAAAACGACGCAGCTTGGCTATGGGCTTGGGCTGGCCATGGGGGCGAAGCTTGCTGCACCGGATAAGCTTTGCATCAATGTCTGGGGCGATGCGGCGATTGGCTTTACGGGCATGGATTTCGAAACCGCGGTGCGTGAACGTATCCCGATCTTGTCAATCCTGCTCAATAACTTCTCCATGGCGATCGAATTGAAGGTGATGCCGATCAGCACGAAGAAGTATCGCTCGACCGATATTTCGGGTGACTATGCGGCTATGGCGCGCGCCTTTGGCGGCTATGGCGAAAGGGTGGAACAGGTCGCGGATATCATCCCGGCCATCAAGCGCGGCATTGAACAGACGAAGAATGGCACGCCGGCGCTGCTGGAATTCATCACGTCCAAGGAAACGGAAGTCTCACGCCAATAGAAGCTGGGAACCGCAGGCCGGGAAGGAATAGAGTATGGCGACGGTTGAAATTCGCGAAGTGCGTAAGGCTTTCGGTACCACGCAAATTCTGCATGGCGTGAGCGTGGATATTGAAGATGGGCAATTCGTGGTGCTCGTTGGGCCTTCAGGCTGTGGCAAATCCACCTTGCTCCGTATGTTGGCAGGGCTTGAGAATATCACAGGTGGCGAAATCGCAATTGGTGGCCGGGTGGTGAACAAGGTGCCGCCCAAGGACCGCGATATTGCACTGGTGTTTCAGAACTACGCGCTATATCCGCATATGACTGTCTATGAAAACATGGCCTTTTCCATGAAGCTGGCCGGCGCCCCCAAGGAGGTGATGGACCAGGAAGTGCAGAAGGCCGCACGGATTCTGGGGCTGGAGCAGCTTCTGCATCGCTATCCGCGCCAGCTTTCGGGTGGTCAGCGCCAGCGTGTTGCCATGGGGCGCGCCATTGTACGCAACCCGCAAGTGTTTCTGTTTGATGAGCCGCTTTCCAACCTTGACGCCAAGCTGCGCGTGCAGATGCGTGCCGAGATCAAGGAATTGCATCAGCGCCTGAAGGTCACGACGGTTTACGTGACGCATGATCAGATCGAAGCCATGACCATGGCGGATAAGATCGTGGTCATGAATCATGGGCGCATTGAACAGGCCGGCGCGCCTTTGGAACTCTATGACCGGCCGGCCAATCTTTTTGTTGCGGGCTTCATCGGATCACCGGCGATGAACCTGATCGCCGGGCGCATCAAGGATGGCAGCTTCATTGATGGCAGCGGCACAAGCTGGCCCTTGCCACCCGCCTTTGCCAATCGCGAAGGGGCGGAAGTGATTTATGGTATTCGACCTGAGCATCTGCGCCTCGATCCAAATGGCATCAAGACCACCATCCAAGTGGTGGAGCCCACAGGGTCTGAGACGCAGGTGATCCTGCGGGTGGGTGACATTACCATCATGGGTGCATTCCGTGAGAGGATCGCGTCTCATCACGGTGATGCGCTGGCAGTTTCTCCCGAACTTTCCCTTGTGCATATTTTTGACAAGGCAAGCGGGCAGAGAATTTAGTCTCGGTTCAACCAAACATCAGGGAGTGAAGGAATGGCCAATATCATCACAAGACGCAGTATCCTTGGTGCCGGTGTCGGCATGGCAGCACTGGCCGCTGGTGGCGAGGCACTGGCGCAGAATCTGACGCGTGGCGATGCCAGCGTTGCCGCTCCGCGCCTGCCGATCGAAAACGGCGCCACCTTGCGCGTCCTGCGCCCTGTGCGCTTTGTCCAACCGGATGAGGATGTGTTCCGGGCCTCTGCCGCACGCTTTACCCAGCAGACCGGCGTTCAGGTGCGTGTGGATTTCGTTGGTTGGGAAGACATCAACCAGCAAACTGCCGTCACTGCCAATACCGGCGCCGGCCCGGATTGCATCATCGGCTTTGGCGATGCGCCACACATCTACGTGGACAAGCTGGTTGAGGTTTCGGATATCGCTGAATATCTCGGCCGGAAATATGGCGGCTGGATGTTTGGCGGTGAGAAGCTCGGCAAGCGTCACGGCACCAATAACTGGATCGGCCTGCCGATGGGTGGCACCTCCGGCCCGCTGATCTGGCGCAAATCAGCCGTCAATGAAGTGGGTTTCCAATCACCGCCAAATGATCTGGCAAGTTTCCTTGAACTTTGCCGGCGTTTGCGTCGCATCAACAAGCCGGCTGGTTTCGCGCTTGGTAACGCGGTTGGCGATGGCAATGGCTTCGCCAATTGGCTGATGTGGAGCCATGGCGCTTCCATCATTGATGAAAGCGGTGCGGTTTCGGTCAATAGCCCGCAGACCCTCGCGGCGCTGAATTACCTCAGGGAACTCTACCCGACCTTCGTTGATGGCGGCACGATTGCCTGGGGCGATATCAGCAACAACCAGGCCTATGCGGCCAATACCTGCTGGCTGACGCAAAATGGCGTGTCGCTTTATTTTGCGCTCAAGAATGATCCGGCAACGCGGCCGATTGCGGAAGATTCCGAACATAGCGTGATGCCACTTGGTCAAGCGAATAGCTGGCCGAATGCGCCGCTCACACTGAATGCCATGGTCTTCCGCCACAGCCGCTTCCCCAATGCGGCCAAGGCCTTCCTGGCATTCATGATGGAGGTGGAACAATATGAGCCATGGCTCAATGCCAATCTTGGCTATTGGGCACATCCGCTGAATGCCTATCGGGCCGCTTCGGTTTGGACCAGCGATCCGAAGGTCACGATCTTCCGTGATGCCATGAATAATCAGTTCTGGAACGGCTATAAGGGCCCGATCTCTGAGGCTTCTGGCCAGGCCAATGCTGAATATGTGCTGGTGCAGATGTTCGCCTCTGTCGCGGCCGGTCAGGCAACGCCGGAAGCGGCGATGCGTGAGGCGGAACGGCGGTCGCGCCGCATTTTCCGTCGCGCGTGAACCAAACAAGGGCGGCCTTCAACGTAAAGGCCGCCCCCTTGCCGGAGCCCTGCTGATGTCAAGCAATACCACCGGATGGGTCAGGCCGAAGATTGAGCAGAATTGGCTGACAAGGCTGCTCGATTGGAAGCCCTTCCTGATCATCATCTGCCTGCTGCCCGCGATTGGGCTGCTCGCGGTATTCCTGACCTATCCGCTGGGGCTCGGCATTTGGCTTGCCTTTACCGATACCACGATTGGTCGCAGTGGGCGTTGGGTTGGGCTTGAGAATTTCGAATTCATGATCGAAGACCCCATTTTCTGGAATGCGGTGTTCTTCAGTGTCTTTTATACGGGCATCGCCACTATCGGGAAATTCGCTCTCGGGCTTTGGCTGGCGCTGCTGCTGAATAATCATTTGCCCTTCAAATCGCTGCTGCGGGCCATCATCCTGCTGCCCTGGATTGTCCCAACAGTGCTGACAGCGGTGGCCTTTTGGTGGATCTACAATCCGCAATTTTCCATCATTTCCTGGATGCTGATCGAACTTGGTCTGCGCGATACCAATGTGGATTTCATCAATACCGCCTGGCCGGCGCGCTGGTCCCTGATTGCCGCCAATATCTGGCGCGGCATTCCCTTTGTCGCCATTTCGCTGCTGGCCGGATTGCAGACCATTTCGCCATCGCTTTATGAGGCTGCGCTTTTGGATGGCTCAACCGCTTGGCAGCGCTTCCGCTACATCACCTTCCCGATGCTGCTGCCGATCTTGGCGATTGTGATGACCTTCAGCATCATCTTCACCTTCACGGATTTCCAGTTGGTCTATGCCATCACGCGTGGCGGGCCGGTGAATTCCACGCATTTGCTGGCAACACTTGCCTTCCAGCGCGGCATCCCCGCAGGGCAATTGGGTGAAGGTGCGGCGATTGCGGTTTCCATGATCCCCTTCCTCGTTTTCGCGACGCTCTTCAGCTATTTCGCGCTGGCGCGGCGCAAGTGGCAGCAGGGCGAAGCCAATGACTGATGCCGGGAAAAACAAGAAATGAACGCAACAACTGAAACAACGGAAACCCAATCCAGCGCCTCTGCCCCACAGGAAACCATGGCCTGGGACAGCAAGGCGCGGCGGATGGTCACCATCTATCTGCCGCTCGCATGCTTTCTGATCATCCTGCTGTTTCCGTTTTATTGGATGACAATCACCTCCTTCAAACCGAATGCGGAGCTTTACGACTACAAGACACATAACCCCTTCTGGATCAGTTCTCCGACGCTTGATCACATCAGGCTGCTGCTCTTCAATACGGCCTATCCAAGATGGCTGATGACAACGATGATGGTGGCCATTGGCGCGACTATTCTCTCCCTTGTCAGCTCCACCCTTGCGGCCTATGCCATCCAGCGCCTGCGGTTCAAGGGCAGCCAATATGTCGGGCTTGGGATTTACCTCGCCTATCTGGTGCCGCCTTCCATCCTGTTCATTCCGCTGGCCACCATGGTGTTTCAGCTTGGGCTGTTTGATACGCCCTTCGCGCTGATCCTGGTTTATCCGACCTTCCTTGTGCCCTTCTGCACCTGGCTGCTGATTGGCTATTTCAAATCCATTCCCTATGAGCTTGAGGAATGCGCTTTGATTGATGGCGCCACGCGGCTGCAAATTCTGCGTCAGATCACGCTACCGCTCGCCGTACCTGGGCTGATCAGCGCGGGCATTTTCTCCTTCACGCTCTCCTGGAATGAATTCATCTATGCGCTCGCCTTCATCCAATCGAGCGAGAACAAGACCGTTCCCGTCGCGATCCTGACCGAATTGGTGACAGGCGATGTCTATCAATGGGGTGCGCTGATGGCGGGTGCCTTGCTGGGGTCGCTACCGGTTGCGATCTTCTATTCCTTCTTCGTGGATTACTACGTTTCCTCCCTGACCGGCGCGGTCAAGGAATGATCTGAAAAGGACCGATCACATGGCTAAATTCACCATCCTGACGCCCGCGGCGGCGTCCTTCACCACATCAGGCGGCGGCTATGATTATGAGCTGGAAGCGCTTGATGGCATGGGGGTGGAGATCATCGAATGTCAGCCGACTGAGAAGGATTTCATCGCCAAGGCAGGGCAGGCGGATGCGGTCTACGCAAAGGGCATGCAATTCACGGCCAAGATGATCAAGGCGCTGAAGAAGTGCCGCATCATCGCGCTTGGTTCCGTCGGCGTTGATTATGTGGATGTGGCGGCCGCGACCGCGCAGGGCATTCCGGTCACGAATTGCCCGGATACCTTCATTGAAGAAGTGGCCGATCACGCCATGATGCTGCTGCTGGCAACCCATCGGCGCTGCATCGAACAGGACCGCATGGTGCGTGAAGGCCGCTGGGGTGAAGGCCGCCCGCAATTGCTGCAAATCCCGCGCCTGATGGGCCAGACCATGGGCTTCATCGGCTTTGGACGTGTGGCGCGCGCCACCGCGCATCGCGCCCGCGCCTTTGGGCTGCACATGAAGGCTTTCGATCCCTTCGTCGAAGAACTGACCATGTCAGCGCTTGGCGTGGAACCGGCGAGCCTTTCCGATCTGCTCGCCACTTCCGATTTCGTTTCCATGCATCTGCCGGATACCCCCGAAACCCGTGGTTTTTTCAAGGAAAAGCACTTCAAGCAGATGAAGAAGAATGCGCTTTTCATCACGACAGGCCGCGGCCCCACTGTGGAAGAAGCGGGGCTGATCAAGGCGCTGCAAAAGGGCTGGATCGCGGGCGCTGGCATTGACGTGTTTGAAATTGAGCCGACCAAGCCAGATAATCCGCTGCACAAGATGCAGAATGTGATCCTGTCGCCGCACAATGCCTCGGCCTCGGCGCGGTTTGATCCGGCGCGCAAGCGTCGCGTGGGGCAGAATATTTCGCTCGTGCTTTCGGGTCGTTGGCCGTTGTCTTGCGTGAACCCAACGGTGCTGACGGGCACAAGCCTCAAGCGCTGGCAGCCCTATTCCATGGAACGCGGGCCGAATTCGTAACAGCACGAAGGCGCATCACATGTCTGAAACTGAAAATCCCGTACTTCTTACGCGGGAAGGGCCAGTGGTGCGCCTTACCCTCAATCGGCCGCATCGGCGCAATGCCATGTCGGCGGCGATGGGGGTTGCCCTGGATGCGGCGCTTGATGCGCTTGAGAAAGATACTACCGCGCGCATTGTGATTTTCTCCGGCGCTGGCGGGCATTTTTGTGCGGGGCTTGATTTGACGGAAGTGGGTTCGCAGGGCACGGAAGCGGAACGATTGGCCGCCGCGCAGCAACGCAATCACGCAACCGGCCATCGCTTTGTCAGGCTCTGCAACCTGCCGCAGGTGGTGATTGCCGCCGTGCAGGGCTCGGCCCATGCCGGCGGGCTTGGCTGGGTTTGCGCGGCGGATATCGCGATTGCCACCGCCGATGCGCGCTTTGCCGCACCGGAAGCCAAACGCGGCCTGGTGCCGGCGCAGATCCTGCCCTGGATGGTGCGCCGCATGGGGCGCAGCAATGCCGCGCGGATGGTGCTGCAAGGCCATGTGATTGATGCGCCTGAAGCCGCGCGTATTGGCCTGGTGCATCAATTGGTTGCCGATGCGCCCGCCTTGGAAGCTGCTGTCGCTTCGGTGATTGCGGATTGCCGGCAGGGCGCGCCGCGTGCGCTGGCCGAGACCAAGAAACTGATCGCGGCGCTCGGCCCGCTCTCGCCCGATGGCTATGCGGAAGCTGGTGCGTTTGCCTTCGCGCGTTGTGCCTCGGGCGATGAGGCGCGAGAGGGCATCGCCGCCTTCAAGGAAAAGCGCCCCCCTGCCTGGGCGTCCTGAGCCCCAATCCGACCAGCGCTGAGGCCAGCAAAAGCTGCGCTGCCGTCAGGATTTGCGGCAAGGTCCAGCTTCCGGTGAAGCTGACCAGCGTCGCAAAAATCGAAGGCCCCGCGACATAGCCGAGAAAGACGAAAATCGTCGAACCCGCGGTCGCATCCGCGACCTTGCCGGGTGGCGCAAGCCGCGCGACTTCCGCCAATGAAATGCCGTTCCAGGACGCGCCGAAAAATCCTGTGATTGCGCAAATGAGCGCGAGCGGCCAGAAGCCGGCATCAGCGGGCAGCAGCGCCAAGGCAAGGATGGCGCCGCCCGCGACAAAGCCCTGCGCCACCAGATTGGCCAGTGCATTGCCGGTGCGGTCCGCGACCCAGCCCAGCAGAATGCGCGCCACCACGCCGGCGAATTGCATGACGGCAAAAACGCTGCCCGCCAGCACCAGATCAAAGCCACGCTTTTCGACCAGCCAGGTGACAGTGAAGGAAAACAGGCAGCCCTGACAAATGGCAAAGGAAACCGAAAGTGCCGTCACTCGCTTCAGCGCTGGGTTTTGCTTGAAGCTCGCCAAGGGCGCGCTGATGGCGCGCGGCGAGAAGATATCGCTCAAGCGAAGCAGCTGCGCGCGATTGCGCTCCGCATCAAAGGCAGGGCGCAGCGGCTGGATCACCAGGATAGCGGCAACGCCAACACCAAAGGCCAGCATTAACGCCGCCGGCCAGCCATAAGCGAGTGCGACGGGCGCCGCGATCAGCCCAGCCAAGGCGCCCCCGGCTGGTGCGCCAGCCTGTTTGATCGAAAAGATTAGCGAACGATGCGCAGGCGGCGCGGTTGCCGCCAGCATGCGGCTGCCTGCAGGTGGCGTTGGCCCATAGCCAAGCCCCAGCATGAAGGCCGCGAGGAATATCGCCCAAGCCTGACCGAGGCTTGCCACCAATAGCGCCGTCACCGCCATGGCCGTGCCCAATTGCAGCATCCGCACCGGCCCCATCCGCGACAGGAATACGCCGCCAATCATCAGATACAGCACGGTCGCAAGCGCCGTCAGCGATGAAAGATTGCCCACACGTTCAGGCGCGAGCCCGGTGCTTGCCATGATCAGGGGGGCGATCACCGGCAGGCTCTGACCCATGAAGGAGGCGACCAATTGCATCAGCATGGTGGCGCCAAGGGCCGCGAGCCAGTGTTTCATCTGGGCATCTTGCCGGGTTAACGCTGCCTGGACCAGGGGTTGCCCTGCTGACAATTCGCCCAAGCCGCCCTATGAGACCCACGCCCCGTCACCTAGCCGAGGATCGCCATGGCCCAGCCCGATGAATTGAAGCCGCTTCGCCCCCTAGCCGCACTCATCTTTGGGTCGCGCTGGCTGCAATTGCCGCTCTATCTCGGGCTGATCGTGGCGCAATGCGTCTATGTCTATAAATTCCTCAAGGAATTGACCCATCTGGTCGTGGACGCCTCGACCTTTTCCGAACAGCAGATCATGCTGATTGTCCTTGGCCTGATTGATGTGGTGATGATCGCCAATCTGCTGGTCATGGTGATCGTCGGCGGGTTTGAGACCTTTGTGTCGCGCCTGAACTTGGCGGGCCATCCGGATCAGCCGGAATGGCTGAGCCATGTGAATGCCAGCGTGCTGAAGATCAAATTGGCCATGGCGATTGTCGGCATATCCTCGATCCATCTGCTGCGGACCTTCATTGAGGCCGGCAACCTAGGTTCGCCCCAAGCCGCCTTCACCGAAGCGGGGATCATGTGGCAAACCATTATCCACACCATCTTTATCCTCTCGGCGATTGGCATTGCGCTGGTGGATCGGCTGTCCACCGTGCCGACCGGGGCGAAATCTCATCATTGAGGGCGTTTTCCGGGGCAGATTCGGCTTTTCTGCCGCGTGACAGCGTATTAGAATTGTAACTTCCAAGCCCCGGCATAAGGGTGCTGGTAGACCTCATCAACCACGCAACAGGGGAGCTTCCCGCAGTGGAACGTCGTAACTTTATCAAACAGGCTGGCTTTGGCTCTACCGCCGTCGCCGCTACCGTATTGGCGAGCCCCGCCATTGCGCAGACCATGCCGGAAGTGCGCTGGCGCATGACCTCGGCCTTCCCGAAATCGCTCGATACGCTGTTTGGCGGGACGGAGCAATTCGCCAAGGCCATCAATGAAATGTCGGATGGCCGGTTCCAGCTCCGCATCTTCGCCGCGGGTGAAATTGTCCCGGCGCTTCAGGTTTATGATGCGGTGCAGAATGGCACGGTCGAAATCGGGCAGGATGCGGCCTATTACCATTTCGGCAAGGACCCCTGCTTCGTCTTTGAAACGGGCCTGCCCTTCAGTCTCAATCAGCGGCAATATTATTCCTGGCTCCGCAATGGCGGCGGCCATGAATTGATCAATGATTTCTATCGCCCGCTTGGCGTGCGGTCCTTCACCTTTGGCGGCACGGCCTGCCAGATGGGCGGCTGGTTCCGCAAGGAAATCAATACGGTTGAGGATTTGCGCGGCCTGAAATTCCGCGTGGGTGGCTTTGCCGGCAATATCCTGCGCCGCCTTGGCGTTGTGCCACAGCAGATTGGCGCGGGTGATATCTACCCCGCGCTGGAACGTGGCACGATTGATGGCGCCGAATGGGTCGGCCCCTATGATGATGAAAAGCTCGGCTTCAATAAGGTCGCGCGCTTCTACCATTACCCCGGCTGGTGGGAAGGCGCATCCTGCGGCACGCTCTTCATCAATGAACGGTCCTGGAACACGCTGCCCAAGATCTACCAATCCATGATCGAAACTGCGGCAGGGCTGGTCACCGCGTCCATGGTGCCGAAATATGACGCGCTGAACCCGCAGGCCATGAAGCGTCTGCTTGCTGGCGGCACGCAGTTGAAGCCCTTCTCGCGTCCTGTTCTGCAGGCCTGCTATGATGAGTGCTGGAAGTATTACGATGAAGTCGCGGCACAGAATGCCAATTTCAAGCGTATGCTGGACAGCATCAAGGCGTTCCGCCCGGATGGTGTCGCTTGGTTCCGCGTGGCGGAAGGCACTTTTGACAACTTCCTGCATGCGATGTCGGCGGCCAACCGTATGTAAGACAGCCGCGTAAGTGGCTTTCTGTGTCCGGTCAGGTGGTGGCACCTGACCGGATTTTTTTATGCGCGTTGCAGACAAAGAAAAACCCCATGGCGATGCGCCATGGGGTTTGCCTTGTGGGCTCGGCCAGGATTTACCTTGGCGGCCCAAAGCTTGGCGGTGGCAGATCATCCTCATCCGGGGGCGGTGCCACTTCGATCCTGATCGTACTCGGATCAATCCCGTGTGGTTTATCCAGGAAGAAGGTGACGGTGATCGGTGCGAAGATCACGATTGCCACCATGATGAGCTGCAAGCCTACCCAGGGAATGGCGCCCCAATAGATATCCGCGCTGCTGATGGTCTTAGGAATGACGCTGCGGAGGTAGAACAACGCGAAGCCGAAGGGCGGGTGCATGAAGCTGGTTTGCATATTCACACACAGCATCACGCCAAACCAGATCAGCGCCGCATCCGCACCAACCACCGGGGTCAATAGCTTCTGCGCCACCGGCGCGAGCATGGGCACGATGATGAAGGCGATTTCGAAGAAGTCGAGGAAGAAGGCCAGGAAGAAGACGAGCAGGTTGACCGCAATCAGGAAGCCCCAAACGCCACCCGGCAGGCTGGTCAGCCCATGTTCCACCCAAAGATTGCCATCCACGCCGGCGAAGACGATGGAAAAGCAGGTAGCCCCCACCACGATGAAGGCGACCATGGAGGTGATGCGCATGGTGGAGCGCATGCCCTCCACAATCAAATCATGCAGCGCTTTATCCTGCCAGGCGCGCCAGCATAGCCAGATGATGGAGGCAAAAAACACAGAGAAGCTGATGCGAAACGGCACCGTCTTCATGCCGACCGTATAGGCAGCGACCAGGCAGCCAGCGACCGCGATCAACCCGGCGGCATAGGCTATCCTATCTATCTTGGTCATTTGCGTATTGCGCAGCACCGCCAGGATGATGGCGCCAACCGTACCAAGCGCGCCGGCTTCGGTTGGCGTTGCCAGCCCGAGCATGATGGTACCCAGCACCAGGAAGATGAGGACGCCCGCCGGGATGATGCCCCACATGCATTTGATGAGCAGTGGGCGGCCCGTGAGTGTGCGCGGCACCGGCGGCAGATCCTGCGGCCGAATGATGGTCAGGAACCAAGTGTAGGCCGCAAAAAGCGCGATTTGCAGCAGCGAAGGCCCCCAGGCGCCGAGGTACATATCGCCCACGGAACGCCCAAGCTGGTCAGCCAAAACCACCAGCACCAGCGATGGCGGCACCAATTGTGTGATTGTGCCGGATGCCGCCAGCACCCCTGTCGCGTAACGGATATTGTAATTGTAGCGCATCATCACCGGCATGGTGATCAGCGCCATGGCAATCACCTGTGCGGCGACGGTGCCGGTAATGGCGCCCAGGATGAAGCCCACAATAATGACCGAATAGCCAAGCCCGCCCTTCATCGGCCCGAAAAGCTGCCCCATGCTTTCCAGCATATCCTCAGCGAGGCCGCATTTCTCCAATATCGCGCCCATCAGCGTGAAGAAGGGAATGGCGAGCAGCAGATCATTGGCCAGAATACTGCCGAAAATGCGCCCCGGAATGGCTTGCAGGAAGTCCAGCGTGAAGAAGCCCTGCGCCATGGAAATCATGCCGAAGAACAAGCCAACCGCCGCCAGCGAAAACGCCACCGGAAAGCCGATAATCAGGAATACCACCAGCCCCGCAAACATCAGGGGCGGCATCCACTCCAAAGGTATCATTGCACCGGCCTTTCATAATGGGCTTCAAGGTCGGGGATGTCATGCCCGTTAAGTGCTGCCACGCGCTTGATGAGTTCAGAAATGCCTTGCAGCGTCAGCAGCGCGAAGCCAAGCGGGATCAGGAATTTCACTGGCCAGCGGAGCAAGCCGCCGGCATTGCTGGACCATTCATTCATGTGGAAGGACTGCATGGCAAAGGGCAAGGACAGCCAACCCAGCAGAATGCAGGCCGGCAGCATGAAGACGATGATGCCCGCGATATCCAGCAGGATCTGCCCGCGCCGCGACAGCATCATGTAAAGAATATCCACCCGCACATGTTCATTGCGCTTCAGCGTATAACTGGCGCCAAGCATGACGATGGCGGCATACATATACCATTGCGCTTCGAGCCAGGCATTGGAGCTCATGTCGAAGCCATAACGCATCATGGCGTTGACTGAGCTGACCAGCACGGCGAGCAGCACAAGCCAATCGCAGATTTTGCCGATGTTCTGATTGATCCAGTCGATAAACCGACTGAACGCCAAAAGTGGCGCCATGAAGCGGGTACCCCCTGTTGGAAAGCCCGTCCCGCTCAGCAGGCGAGATTCTTAGATTGTTGGCGACAAGTTACCGGAGGCGCATGGAAAAGGAAACCACTTCAAGCGGCTGGCAGATGAGAATTCAGTAACCTACCCCCTTTCGCGCCCCAGCCTTCCCCTGTCAGGATGGGCGTTGACGAGGGCAGGGCGTGAACCCGGCCCGGCCAAGTCAGGAGGAAACCATGAAGCGCCGCCAAATCCTCGCCCTTGGGGCAGGGGTATTAGCCGCCCCCGCAGTACAGGCCCAAGCCTTTCCCGCGCGCCCGATCACCATCATCGCCGCCGGTGCCGCCGGGGGGCCGACCGATACCATCACGCGCATTATTGCCGATAATCTTGGCAAACATATCGGCCAATCCGTGGTGGTGGAGGCGATTGGCGGTTCCGTGGTGGGGCCGCAGCGCCTGGCCCAGTCCCGCCCGGATGGCTATACGCTGATGATCAACAATATCGGCATGGCGGCGAGCGCGACGCTCTATCGCCGCCTGCCTTATCAGGTTCCGGGCAGCTTTGCCCCCTTGGGTATTGTTTCCGACGCTGCCATGACCGTGATCACCCGGCCCGATTTCCCGGCCGCCAGCCTGCGCGACGTGATGGCGGAAATGAACCGCAAGGGCGATGTGATCAATCTGGCGACCGCCGGCATCAGCTCTGCCGCCAATCTTTGCGGTCTATTGGTGCAGCAGGCGGCCGGGGCCAAGGCTACCACGGTGGTCTTTCGCGGCACGGCTCCAGCGATTGCCGAACTCATGGCCGGGCGCATTGACGTGCTGTGTGATCAGGCGACGAATACAGTGCCCTATATCCGCGATAATCGCGTGAAGGTCTTTGCTGTCAGCAGCCCTCAACGCCTCGCGGGCCTGCCGAATGTGCCGACCACGGCGGAGGCTGGCTCCCCCAGCATCGCCATGTCCACCTGGCACGGGCTTTATGCGCCAGCCGGCACGCCAGAGGCGATCCAGGAACATATTTCTACCGCGCTGCGTGCGGCCCTGAAGGAAGAAAGGCTTCGTCAGCGCTTTGCTGATTTGCTGACCGATGTGCCCTCAGATGAGCGGGCTTCCATCGCCTTCCATCGCCGCTTCGTGGCCGAGGAGGTGGATCGCTGGCGGCCCATCATTGAAGCCGCCGGCGCTTTCGCGGATTGAGCGGGCAGGGCGCGGCTATTCAGCCGCCGCCTTTTCCTCTTCTTCGGTAACATCGCCCGAGAGCATCTTCTCGGCCAACAAGCCGGCCTGGCCGCGAATGCGCTGTTCGATGGAAGCGGCCATTTCCGGATGGTCACGCAGGAAGCCCTTGGCGTTCTCACGCCCCTGGCCGATGCGCTGACTGTCGCAGGAGAACCAGGCACCCGATTTTTCGACGATATTGGCTTTCACGCCAAGATCAATGAGTTCACCAAGCTTGCTGATGCCTTCACCATACATGATGTCGAATTCGACCTCTCGGAAGGGTGGCGCCATCTTGTTCTTCACCACCTTCACGCGGGTGTGGTTGCCCGTCACCTCATCACGTTCCTTGATGGCGCCGATACGGCGGATTTCCATACGCACCGAGGCGTAGAATTTCAGCGCATTGCCGCCAGTGGTGGTTTCCGGATTGCCGAACATCACCCCGATCTTGAGGCGGATCTGGTTCAGGAAAATCATCAGCGTATTGGATTTGGCGACCGAACCCGTGAGCTTGCGGAGCGCCTGCGACATCAGCCGCGCATGCAGCCCGACATGGCTATCGCCCATTTCGCCTTCCAATTCGGCGCGGGGCACGAGCGCTGCGACGGAATCTACCACCAGCACGTCAACCGCGCCGGAACGCACCAGCGTGTCCGCGATTTCCAACGCCTGTTCGCCGGCATCGGGCTGGCTGATCAGCAGATTATCCACATCCACGCCAAGCTTCTTGGCATAGCCGGGATCAAGCGCATGTTCCGCATCCACAAAGGCGCAGGTGCCGCCGCGCTTCTGCGCTTCCGCGATCACATGCAAGGCAAGCGTGGTCTTGCCCGAGGATTCCGGCCCGTAGATTTCAACAATCCGCCCCTTCGGCAGACCGCCAATACCAAGCGCCAGATCAAGCCCAAGCGAGCCTGAGGACACAACCTCAATATCGCCCTGCTGGGATTGCTTGGCGCCGAGGCGCATGATGGAGCCCTTGCCGAAGGCCCTTTCGATCTGGCTGAGCGCTGCGTCGAGCGCCTTTCCCTTATCCATGCCGCACCCCTGATGTTGGAGAGTAACCCGTGATGATTTCAACCATAACGCGATTTCAGCCACAGTTACCACAGCTTATGGTTATGTGACCAGAAAATTCGTCAGAGCGCCTTCACAAGGCCCTGGGACCTCGATTCGGAGCAAGGGGAAGATGCCAAGCGATTAGGAATTTGGCAAGAACAAAAATGGAACATTTGGTTGGTTCGGTCGAAAATTCAGTCTTTGGGGCCGCCATGCCATTCGGCGATCTGGGTTTCCTGCCTAAGGCGAAGGCGACGGAAATCGAGGGCAGAGAACAGATCTTCCAAATCCAGGGCGCTGTTTCCCGCCGGCACGGGCAGGCTGCTGCGCGCTTCTTCCATGAAGCGCAGCCTGAGCGGCGCCGACCCATCCAGATAGGCATTCTGCCACCAATTCAGGATGCGCGGCTTCTCACGATTCAGTATTCGCCCGAACCGCCCTATGGCCAGGGAATGCTAAAAAAAGCACGTGAGGCGTTGGCGGCAAGAATACGCCGGGCATCATTGGGCGAGGATGCCGAGGAAAGATCCGGTTATTCACGGGGCGGAGGCGGGAGTTGCCTAGGAGGCCTTGACCGGGCGCGATGTCGCTTAAATGCTATGTGCTTTTGGGGCATTTTGCGTTGGGGCCTGGAATCCTTGCTGGCTTGGCCGCCCAGCTCTTTGGTCGAATGAGGTGCTGTGGTTGAGTGCAGAGGCACATCCGCTGTCGCGCGTGACGGCGGCGTGACTTGAGACCGTGCCGCGCCCCTTGTGGCATTTATATTGACAATAGCCATACAAACACTAGCGATAATCTTGTTTAAGAAGGTCGCCATTCATGTCCGCCACCGCACCCCCCAAGGATGATTTCATTCAAATCCGTGCCTCGGCGGAGGCCAAGGCGTTGTTCAACCGCGCGGCCGCGATGCGCGGGCAGAAGCTTTCTGAATTCATGCTGGAAAGCGCGCGTCAGAATGCCTTGGAGAGAATCCTCGATCAGCGCAGCTTCTTCCTGGATGATCAGGCGCATGCGCGTTTTCTGAAATTGCTGGATGCGCCGCCGGCGCCATCGGCCAAGGCGCGCCAACGGTTGAACCGGAAAGCCCCTTGGGAGGCGTGACGCCGCCCTTGCTGGCGCCGGCAACGCTGAGTGCCGCGCATGATGTTGCACGCTTCGCCAATGGCCTCCACCCATCGCTTGACGTGTGGCTGAAGGAGCGCGCGCGAGTGAGGGGCTTTCTGCACGAACCTATGTGGTCTGTCCCACGGACGCGCCGGCGCGCGTGATTGGGTATTTCTCGATCTCAACCGCGCTGGAACAGCGACTGGCGCTGCCTTCGGCGAAACTGCGTCGCGGCATGCCGGATGAGGTGCCGCTATTGCTGATTGGCCGCCTTGCCGTTGATGCGGCCTGGCGCGGACGCGGTTTGGGTTTGGCGTTGCTTGCGGATGCGCTACGGCGCTGCCTTGCGCTTCTGAGATTGCGGGCGTGCGAGGCTTTGTGGCGCATGCGATTGATGAGGATGCGGCGCGGTTTTACGAGGCGCATGGCTTTGTGCGGAGCCCCTTGGGGGAGCGGGTGATGCTGATGCCGATTGAGACGGTGCGGGGGGGTGGTTGGGGGGGTGATGGGGGCGGTGAGTTATTCCTTCTTGTCAGGCGGGCTATTGCGCTTGAGCCAATCGAGAGAAGGCCCAAGCCATGTGAAGCCAGGAAGCTGCGTTATCCTGCGAAGCTTTGGCTCCACCTTAAGCAACAACCTTTGATGTCTTGCCATGCGGTTACGGATGATTGGTAGCTTTTCGGCTTCTGCATCTAGCGCCTTGGCTGCACGATCGGCATCTGCCTGAAAGGCTTTTGTCTTTTCAGCAACTTTGGCCCCATACCACCATAAGGTCGCGCCGCCAGCCGCGATAGCGCCCGGCGGACCACCCGCCGCAAAACCAACCGCTGTAGGTATGATCGCCCATTTGCTGGCGGTGGTAAGCACAATAACGGCATTACGCATTGTGGAAACAGTATTGACCGCGTCACGGGCTTCGTTCTCGCCTTGTCCGATTTCCGCTGCGGCATCACGAATGGTCTCGCCAACTTCGCGATCTGCAAGATCGGGATGATTGATGAGTTCCGCGCCGAGTTCGGTGCCTGCTTCCTTGATTCCTTCAACCGCCTCGGCGGTCAGCTTGATGGTGGTTTGATCTGCCAGCATTTCCTGCCCGTCGCGGGAGGCAAGCACGAAAGGCGGATGCAGGTTTTCGATATTGGCGAGGCACTCATCTTGAACCGGGGCGAGTTCTGGCACATCAACCCGGCCAGCTTCCAGCGCCCTCCGCGTTGCGGCGGCGGCATTGAGCAGCTGCATGCCAGCACCATAGAGGCGGGCGAAATTCACCTCATCCAGGGGGAGGTCCACCAGGGCGCGATAGGCTTCGGCCTTTTGCAGGAGGCGCTCATTGCGAAGGTTGCTGGGGTGATCCTGCAAAACCTTGGTGAGTTCAGCAGCAGCCTCTCGTAGCGCCGGGTGCAGTGCTTCAAGCCGATTGCGATCATTGCCGTTGGCGTCAAGATCGCTCGGTCTTGCGAAAACTAGCCGTCCGGTCTGGTCCAGAATAACGCGCGGGCCAGCGCCTTGTTCGGGGATGGCGGGGGGATCACCCGCGTCTTCCACTGGTGTGGGCGGGTCCGGTTCTTTCGCTTCGCTTTCAATCGACTCGCCGCGAAGCCAGCGAAGCACATTGATCGTTGCTTGCGGCTGCCCTGGGGCGATCAAATCTGGAAAGGGAGGCACGAGCTGATTTCCACCGAGGAAAAGGCCGCGGTGTTGGTCCCGCGGGTCCGCCTCTTTTGCTGCAAAGTGTAAACTAACAATTTGTCCTAGTTCGCGCGGCAAAGTCTGCAACCTATTTCTACGTAAATTGAGCATTCGCAAAACCTGAAGGCGGCTAACGCTAGCCGGGAGAGTCGAAATTCGACAATTCTCAGCTGAGATGTACAAAAGACTCGGAATATTAGTTAGCGATATCAAGTCATCCACCAGGGTGTTATCGCAGTCAAAAAATTGTAGCTCTGGCATCGAAGAGAGAGGGCTCAGATCACTGACTAGCGTCGTATCGCAATTTAGCTTCTTCAAATGCGGTAGCCCGATAAGCGGTGTAAGATCGCTCACATTCGAATGACTACAATCCAAATGCTCAAGCAACTGCATGGCCGCTACAGGTGTTAGGTCTGTAACTGATGTCGCCCTTAGATTTAGAAATCTCATTTCTTTTAAATGCAAGAGTGGTGAAAGACTGCGCACCTTCGTGTTGCGCACATTAAGCTCACGTAGGTTAACCAACTCAGATATGGGCGCAAGATCTCGAACTCTCGTATCCTCACAATCGAGAAATTTTAGGTTTCGTAAGTTGGTGAGTGGTGTGAGGTCATGAATTAGTGTTTTCTGGCAAGTGAGCCTTTCTAAATCCATCAGGCCAGCCAGCGGCGTGAGATCTGCTATCTTGGTGTGACCGCAGTTGAGACTTTTTAAGCGGGACAAACCCTTGAGTGGCTCGATGTCGTCAATCAGCGTACTAGTGCAGTCGAGTTCCTCGAGCTGATTAAGGTTTTCTATTGGATCAAGGACGCTGACTGGCGTATTCCAGCAATCTAGTTTTCGAAGGTGTTCTAATGGGCGCAGAGGCGCTAGATCGGCGCACTGTGTGGACTCGATGTAAAGTTCACGCAGATTCGTTAGGAAGCTAACAGCGCTAAGGTCAGAAAGGGGGTTTATCTCATCGGTATCCCGTAAACGAAACTGATTGTCTGAAAGGCCAAAAAGACCACCAAGAGTCAGTCGTTGAAGTCCGGTCAGCTTCGATATGGCCTGCGGCAGCCTCGTCAAACCCAAACCGCCCAAATCCAGCCAATCCTGCCCCGTGCGCGCGGCTTCCTTTATCCGCTCCTCCGCAATCCGTTCGCCCTCGGTCATGTCAGCCATGCACCAATCCTGCCATATGCCGAGCCACGCGCAAACCAAAATCCTCGCAAGGTAATCGTTTCGCTGGCAGCTTGTGGCGCAGCATCACACCCGCCCCCGCCACCCGGCCCAAATGACTGCCACCCGATCCGCCACCCCACGCGGCATCGCCACCACCTTCCCCTCTACCAGCCGCCGTAAATCCCGCGCTGCCAGCACCGCAAGCAGCGCTGGCGCCACCAGCCCCTTCGGCACATCACGCGGCGCGCTCCGCAGCGCCTCCACCCCTTCAGCCGCCATCTCAGTACACATCGCGGCAAGCACAGGCGCCATGGGCGCGTTGATCACCGCCTCGGCATTCAACCCCGCCGCTGCCAGCCGATCTCCCGGCAGCAGGCAGCGCCCCTGCGCGGCATGGGCGGTGACAGACCGCAGCACCCCCGCCAGCCCATAAGCCGCGCCAAGGGCGCGGAGCTTCTCGGCATCCTCCACACTCCCGCCCAAAGCCAGCCCCGCCGCATAGGCAAAGCCACCCGCCGTGCCGCGCAGCCAGGCAACGAAATCCACCTCGGTCGGGATGCCGGCCTCCTCGGCCTCCGCCTCTCGCGCGTCAATCATGGCGCCAAGCGCCACAGGGTCCAGGCTGCCGGCGGTGATGGCGGCGTGCAGTGGTGCCGCAACCTCATGCCGGCGCGCTTGTTTGCCGGCCTGCGCTTCGTCCAGCACATCGCGCCACCATTGCAGGCGGATCAGCGCGGCCATGGGGTGGCTCGCGGCTTCGCGGGCGCGGGCCAATTCATGGTTGAAGGCAATCAGGGTGAAGATCGCCTCGCGCCTTTCTGGCGGCGCGAAAAGCGCGGCCAGGAAACGGTCCGGGTCATGGGCGCGGGCAAAGGCCGCTATCGGGGAAAGGCTCACACTGGCTGATATGCCTGGGCGCGCGCCGCGCGGGAAGGGTGCGGTTGACGCCCGTGCTGGCCCCGCTTACCTCAGGCTCAGCGTTAATCACTCACCTCTGAGGAACGGAGAAACCCCATGGCTTTCAGCCTGCCCGCGCTGCCCTATTCCACCAATGCGCTTGCCGCCAATGGCATGTGCCAGGAAACCCTGGAACTGCATCATGGCAAGCATCACAATGCCTATGTCACGGCGCTGAATGGGCTGATCGAAGCCAAGGGCCTGGCCGGCAAGTCGCTTGAGGCGATCTGCGCCGAGGCCGGCAAGGCGGGCGCTGATGGCCTGCCGGTGCTGAACCAGGCAGGGCAGCATTATAACCACATCCTGTTCTGGCAGGTGATGCAGCCAGGCGGCGGTGGCGACAAGCTGCCGGGCGCGCTGGCGGCCAAGATTGATAGCGATCTGGGTGGCCTGGCCGCCTTCAAGGAAGCCTTCAAGCAGGCGGGTGTGACGCAGTTCGGTTCTGGCTGGGCTTGGCTGATCATTGGTGGCGACGGCAAGCTGAAGGTCACCAAGACGCCCAATGGCGCCAACCCGATCTCCACCGGCGAAGGCAAGCCGATTCTGGGCGTGGATGTGTGGGAACACGCCTATTACCTGGATTTCCGCAATGTCCGCCCGAATTACCTGGATAACTTCCTGAACAAGCTGGTGAATTGGGAAGTTGTGGCCGATCTGATGGGCAAGGGCGGTCTTGCTTCCGGCCAGTCTGCGTAATCGCCCGCAAGGGCATGAAAAAAGGCGCCGGGGGGTGACCCTCGGCGCCTTTTTTATGGCCTGTGGGAAGGCTTAGCTTTTCGCCTCATCATTTGCGGCTTCGGGGCGCAGCACGCTGCCAATGGTGCCGCGCACGACGGTCACCTTCACATTGGGGGCGATTTCAGCCTCGATCTCGTCAGAGCCGTCCTTGACCTTGGTGATGGTGGCGACAATGCCGCCCGCGGTCACCACGCGGTCGCCGCGCTTCAATTGGCCAAGCATTTCGCGGTGTTCCTTCATCTTCTTCTGCTGGGGGCGAATCAGCAGGAAGTAGAAGACGACGAAAATCAACACCAGCGGCAGCAATTGCATGACAACCGCGGCGGTGCCGCCCGCATCCTGGGCATAGGCGGGCGCGATGCCAAAAAGTCTTTCCATGGTCCGGCATTCCTTTTGCGATGATGGGGGCGGAAACTAGCGCCCGCCCCCTTTCCGTCAATAGCGTCCCGGCCTATGCCCCGCGGCCATGGAACATTCTTCGCTACTCCCCGCCCTGACCCGCATTGCCGAGGCGCTTGAACGCCTAGCCCCGCCGCCCGCTTCCGCCCCTGACATGTCCGGGGCCGATGCCTTCATCTGGCATCCGGAACCCGTGGCGCGGCTTTCGCCCGTGCCCAAGGTGGCGGCGGTGCCGATTGACCTGCTGCAAGGCGTGGATCGGCAGAAAGAGATTTTGATGGAAAACACGCTGCGTTTCGCGCGCGGCTTCAGCGCCAATAACGCCATGCTATGGGGCGCGCGGGGCACGGGCAAATCATCCCTGGTGAAGGCCGCGCATACGGCGGCCAATAAGGAAGTACCCGGCAGCCTTGCCCTGATTGAAATCCACCGCGAGGATATCAAGACGCTCCCGGAATTGCTGCGCTTCTTGCGTGCGGGCACGCGCCGCTGCCTGGTGTTTTGCGATGACCTTTCCTTTGAACGGGAAGATGCGGATTACAAGGCGCTGAAATCCGTCTTGGATGGCGGCATTGAAGGCCGGCCTGCCAATGTCCTATTCTATGCCACATCCAATCGCCGGCATTTGATGTCGCGCGACATGATCGAGAATGAACGCAGCACCGCCATTCACGGGTCTGAGGCGATTGAGGAAAAAGTCTCGCTGTCCGATCGCTTCGGGCTTTGGATCGGCTTCCATAATGCCAATCAGGATACTTTCTTCGCCATGATTGAGGGTTACGCCAAGCATTATGGGCTGAATGTATCAGTTGAGGATTTGCATGCGCAGGCGGTCGAATGGTCCGTCACGCGCGGTTCCAGGTCCGGGCGGGTTGCCTGGCAATTCATCCAGGATTTGGCGGGGCGGTTGGGTGTGAAGATCGAAGGCTGAAGCGCGCACCGATTAGCGCGGCCGGGCGGGCAGGGGGGGCGCCTCACCCAGCATGGCGACCACTTCCTGCGTTGACAGGAAGCGCGGGAATTCGCCTTGCACCAATTGATCAAGGCTTGGCGCCGGCAGGCCAAGCCTTGAAGCGTAGATCCAGGAATAGGCCAGCACGCGCTGCACATGAATGCGGGTTTCATCGAAGGGGATTGCCTCGATAAACAGCAGCGCATCGCCCCGATGCCGCACAGCGGGCAGCCATTTCGCCAAATTGCCCGGCCCGGCATTATAGGCCGCAAGCAGGCGGATCAGATCACCGCCCACTGCCTCACTCCGCGCCAGGTAGTGTAAATAGCGTTGGCCCAATTCCAAGGACAGGCCCGGGTTATTCAGCCGTTGTGCGCCTTCGCCCGTCAGGGATGGGTCATTGGCAAGATAAGCAGCGGTGGCGGGCATAACCTGCATCAGGCCGCGCGCCCCGGCCGGCGAAACGGCGGCGGGATCAAAATTCGATTCCTGACGCGCCAGGGCATAAAGCAAGGCAGGTTCCACACGAAAACCCTGGGCGGGTGTCAAACGCGGCAGGGGAAAGCGCGCCAAGTCCCTTGGGCGGCCATCGGCGGCTTGCGCCAATTCAGCAAGCTGCGCCGAAAGATGCGTGAGCCCCGCCTGGGAAGCGACCGCCAGCATGGACCGCAGCAGCGGCAGATTGCCGCGCGCCAAGGGCCATAGGGCGCGCAATTCCGCCTCAGCCCGCGCGGTCTGGCCGATTTGCAGTAAAGCCAGCGCCCGCCAGCCGCCGGCGGTTTCCATCAGCGCCGCCATGCCTTCCCCGCCGCCCGCTTCTGCGTGCCAGGCGAAACCGGGGGTGAGGCCGAGGGCGCGCCGGGCCATCAGCCCGTAAAAGGTGCGCGGTTCCTGGGCCGCTTGCAAAAGCCAGGGCACATGCATCCCAGGATGCCGGGCGCGAATGGCGGCGCGGCTCGCCCAATAGGCAGCGGCGGCGCGATTGGCCGGCGATGCGGCAGGGGCACGCGCGGCGACTTCAAGATAGGGCAGCGCCACATCGAAATGCCCAAGCCCCCAGGCGGCGAGGCCGGCAGTAAATGCCGCCCGCCCCGTGGGTTCGACACGGCTGCGTGTCGCTTCCGAGGCAAGTTCGAAGGCGCGTTCATCTTCCCCGCGCCGGAACAGGATCAGGGCGAAATCAGCGCGGAGCGCGGCGGCGTAAGGCGGGGTCATGCCGCGGGTCGCTTCCATTTGCCGAAGCGCGGTGTCCAGATTGCCATCACGCACCAGATCGCGCAGCGCGCGGTCGAGCGCGGGGTTGCGCACAAAACCCTGTTCCGGGGCTTCGCGTTCTTCCGGAGCCATGCCGGCATCTTCGGAAAGGCGGTCCAGGGCAGGGGCGGCGGGCAGGGCAGCGCCGCGTGGCGCCGTGCGACGGAGCAGCGCATGGATCGCCGGCGCATCGGGATGGTCAGCAAATCGCGCCAACCAATCGCGCAAGGCGTCCTGATCCGGCTTTGGCGCGGCCGGGTTCAGCCAGCGATCGGCAAGGATATGGCCTTCAAGCCGGCGGTCCGAAAGCTGCGCTGTCGCGCGTTCCGCGGCATCCCAATCCTTTGAGGTGTGCAAAGCAAATACGCCTTGCAGCGCTGCTGCATCGGTGGCCAATAAAGGCAGGTTTACGCTGGCCGAAGCACGCGATGCTGGCGTGGGCAAGGCTGCGGTCTGAGTGGCCCTTTGCGCCATGGCCGGAACGGGGGTTCCGAACCACAAAGGCGCCAGCACCAGCGCCATCAAAGGCAGGGTGCTGCTCCGGGCCATGGGGGGGATCGCGCACATGGCTGAAGGCTTGTAGGCGCGAAATGGTTAAAAATTCAACCATGGGGCGAGTTGCGGGCCAAAAACCAAGCGCGCCTCCCCAGGTGACAGGTGCTGGATGGGGGGGTAAATCATCCGCACCAGCAAGGAGACATCCATGACGATCAAGATTGGCGACAGCATCCCCGCAATGAAGGTCATGCAGGGCACCCCAGATGGCCCCAAGGAGCTTGACGCGGCGGAATTCTTTAAGGGCCGGACCGTTGTGCTGTTCGGCGTACCGGGCGCCTTCACGCCGACCTGCTCGGCCAAGCATTTGCCGGGGTTTGTGGAACACGCGGCGGCGCTGAAGGCCAAGGGCGTGCATGCCATTGCCTGCATGGCGGTGAATGACGCCTTTGTGATGGGCGCCTGGGCCAAGGATCAGGGCATCACGGATCAGGTAACGATGATTGCCGATGGCTCGGCCGCCTTCACCAAGGCGATGGGCCTGGAATTCGACCTGACGGCGCGCGGCCTTGGCATGCGCTGCCAGCGCTTTGCCCTGGTGGCGAAGGACGGCAAGGTGACGCATGTGGCTGTCGAAGCCCCCGGCGCCTTTGAAGTGAGCAAGGCCGAAGCGGTTCTGGCCGCGCTTTGATCTGAATACCCAGCGCGCCCTGACTGGGGCGCGCCGGCTTTTTCGAGGATTCCCGCCCATGAGCATCACCCTTTGGACCTGGAATACGCCCAATGGGCGCAAGATCAGTGTCGCGCTTGAAGAAATGGGCCTGGCCTATGCCGTGCGCCCGGTGAACATCAGCAAGGGCGAGCAATTCAACCCGGAATTCCTGGCCTTCAGCCCGAATAACCGCATCCCGGCCATTCAGGACCCCGATGGGCCGGAAGGCAAGCCGATCACGGTGTTCGAAAGCGGCGCGATTTTGCTGTATTTGGCCGAGAAGACCGGGCGCTTCCTGCCGCGTGATTTGCGTGCGCGCGTGCCGGTTTATGAATGGCTGATGTGGCAAATGGGCGGCTTTGGCCCCATGCCCGGGCAGGTGCATCACTTCCTGATGCAGCCCGAGGGGCCAGCGCGGGATTACGGCTTCAAGCGCTATCATGATGAAACCAAGCGCCTGTATGGCGTTCTGGACC
>JADCFP010000135.1 GCA_020249465.1 Roseomonas sp.
CAGGCTTGCGCATCGGCGACCATGGTGATTTGCCGGCCGAGCAGGGCGGTCACACCTTCCTGTGCGCCGCGATAGGGCACATGGGTCATTTCCGCCTTTTCGCGGCGGAGCAGATCTTCCATGGCGATGTGGTTGGTGGTGGCAATGCCGCTGGTGGAATAGGTCAATTCACCGGGTTTGCGGCGGGCTTCAGCGAATACATCGGCCAAGCGCTGATAAGGGCTATCGGTGCGCACTACGGTGCCGAAGGTAAAGCCCGAGAATTGCATGATGTAGGTGAAGTCATTCACCGGATCCCAGCTTGGCTGCCTGGTCAGGAAGGGGTGGCGCAGGACGGAAAGATGGTGATGCGCGAGTGTATAGCCATCGGGCACCCCTTGCGTGACGAGGAAGGTGGCGGCACGGGTGCCGCGTGCGCCGGGCAGGTTTTCAGACAGGATCGGCTGGCCCAAATCCTTCCGCACCACTTCGAACATGCTGCGTTGCAGGGGGTCGAGTGACCCGCCCGGTGGCCAGGGCGTGATGAAGCGAATGGGCCGATTGGGAAAGCGCCCCTGGCCGAGTGCGGGGGCTGCGAGGATGGTTGCGCCAAGGCCAAGCGCGGCGCGGCGGGAAAGCTGCGGCATGGCGCGTGACCCCTTAACCATCCAAGGTCAGGCCAAGGCGGCGCACCATCGTCTTTTCGTATTCGACACGTTCCACGATGAAGCGGCGGTAGCTTTCCGTGTCCTGATAGACCAGGGGCATATCGAATTGGCTACGGATGCGCGTGTTTTCGGGGCTGAAAAGCGCGTCCTTCATGGCGTCATGCAGCACGCGCACAATGCCAGGGTCCATGCCCTTGGGGCCGCTGACCCCGTAAGGAGAGGCAACGACCATATCATAGCCAAGCTCCTTCAAGGTGGGCACGGCGGGGAAGCGCGGGGCGCGCTCCGCGCTCCATACCGCCAGTGCCCGCATCTGGCCGGCCTCCACATTGGGCGCCCAGGTGGAGCTATCGCAGATCATATCCACCTGGCCGGAAAGCACGGCGGTGACACCTTCATTGGCGCCGCGGAAGGGCACATGGGTCAGGCTGATTTTCTCGATTTCCTGAATGCTTTCCATGGCAAGGTGATTGGTGGTGCCGATGCCGCTGGTGGAATAGGTGAGCTTGCCGGGATTGGCCCGCGCATAGGCCAGCAAATCCTGCCAGGATTTAAGCGGGCTGTCGGCCTTCACGGCAGTGCCAAACAGCCAGCCGGTCATGCCGATGATATGGGTGAAATCGCCAACCGGGTCCCAGCCCGGCGTCCTCATCATCCAGGGCCGGCGCAGCACGGATAAATGCATCTGTGTCAGCGTATAGCCATCGGGCCGCGCCTGCTGCGCCACGGTCAGCACACCAAGCGTGCCGCCGGCACCGGGGCGGTTTTGCACAACCATGGGCTGGCCGAGCGCCCTGCCGACAAGTTCCGCGATGGAGCGGAGCTGCGCATCGGCGGACCCGCCGGCGGGCCAGGGCACCACAAGCTGAATGGGCCGATCCGGGTAGCGGGCCTGCGCCAGGGCAGGGGCAGCAAGCGCCGCCCCGGTTGCGGCCAGCGCCAAGCGGCGAGAGATGAAGGTCGGTTTCGTCATGGCTTTGCCTCCCCAAGGCGCGTCTATCGGCGCCTGTTTCTGGGGGTAGGATAGGGGGGAAAACGCACAAAACCCAAGCCCTAATTCCATGGCTTGATCAGCCTGCCTGCCCGGTCCAAACAGGGCTACGAAAACAAACGGGTTGAGGATGCCTGACCATGAGTGAAGCCTTTGATGTGATCGTGATTGGCGCCGGCCCCGGCGGCTATGTTTGCGCCATTCGCGCTGCGCAATTGGGGCTGAAGGTGGCTTGCGTCGAAAAGCGTGAGACCTTGGGTGGCACCTGCCTCAATGTCGGCTGCATCCCCTCAAAGGCGCTGCTGCAATCCTCGGAACATTATGAAGAAGCGCGACATAAGCTCGCGGATCATGGTGTCACGGTTGGTTCGGTGAAGCTTGATCTGGCGCGGATGCTGGCGCGCAAGGGTGAAGTGGTCGGCGCCAATGTGAAGGGGGTCGAGTTCCTGTTCCGCAAGAACAAGGTCACCTGGCTGAAGGGTGAGGGCAGCATTACCGCGCCTGGCACGGTCAGCGTCGCCGGCAAGGATTACACCGCAAAACACATCGTGATCGCGAGCGGGAGTGAGAGCATTCCCCTGCCGGGTGTGGAAGTGGATGAAAAGCAGATCGTGACTTCCACCGGCGGCTTGGAATTGACGACTGTGCCGAAGCATCTGGTGGTGATTGGCGGTGGCTATATCGGGTTGGAATTGGGCAGCGTCTGGCGCCGGCTTGGTGCGGAAGTGACGGTGGTGGAATTCCTTGATCGCCTGGTGCCGAGCATGGATCTGGAAGTGGGCAAGGCGTTTGAACGCATTTTGGCCAAGCAGGGCATCAAGACGAAACTGAAGACCAAGGTGATGGGCGCCACCAAGTCAAAGAAGGGTGTCACGCTGAAATTGGAACCCGCCGCCGGCGGTGCGGCAGAAGAGCTGACGGCCGATGTTGTGCTGGTCGCGATTGGGCGGCGGCCTTATGTCGCAGGGCTTGGCTTGGATAAGGTGGGCGTTGCGCTGGATGAACGCGGGCGCATCAAGGTGGATGGCCATTACGCGACGAATGTGCCGGGCATTTACGCCATTGGCGATGTGATTACGGGACCAATGCTGGCGCATAAGGCCGAAGAGGAAGGTGTGGCCTTGGCAGAAATGCTGGCCGGGCAGAAGCCGCATCTGAATTACGGCGCGATCCCCGGCGTGGTCTATACTTGGCCGGAAGTCGCTTCAGTGGGTGAGACTGAGGAGCAACTCAAGACGCGTGGTGTGGCCTATAAGGTCGGCAAATTCCCCTTCACTGCGAATGGCCGCGCGCGGGCGATGGGCGATATGGATGGCTTCGTGAAAATCCTCGCGGATAAGGCAACAGACAAGGTGCTTGGCGCGCATATCATCGGCCCGGATGCCGGCACGCTGATTGCGGAACTGGTGCTGGCGATGGAATTCGGCGCGAGTGCCGAAGATGTAGCGCGCACTTGTCACGCACATCCTTCGCTGAATGAAGCGGTGAAGGAAGCGGCGCTAGCGGTGGATGGGCGGGCGCTGCATATCTGACGCGCCAGTTTCAGATCGCCGCCGGCGCCTTGAAGCCGCCTTCCTTCGCCAAATCGG
>JADCFP010000136.1 GCA_020249465.1 Roseomonas sp.
AACACGCTGTTCAGCACATGCCGCGCCGCGGGGTTGAGCCCGAATGAGATATTGGACAACCCAAGAATGATCTGGATATCGGGAAATGCATCCCGGATCATGCGAATGCCTTCAAGCGTCCAAAGGCCAAGCTTGCGGTCATCCTCATTGCCGGTCGCGACCGTGAAGGTCAGCGGGTCAATCATCAGGTCTGACTGCGGCAGCCCGTGCTTGTCGCAGGCAAATTCCACCAGCCGGCGCGCGATGCGGAGCTTATCCTCGGCGGTTTTCGCCATGCCCACTTCATCAATCGTGAGCGCAATCACGGCGGCGCCGAATTTGCGCGCGAGCAACATGCGGTCTTCAGCGGCCTTTTCACCTTCTTCGAAATTAATCGAATTGATGATGGGCTTGCCGCCATGCAGCTTGAGTGCGGCTTCAATCACCGGGGTTTCGGTGGAATCGATCACCAACGGGCCATTCACGCTGCTGGTGAAGCGGCGGATCACCTCGCTCATTTCTGCCATTTCATCGCGCCCGACAAAGGCGGTGCAGATATCAAGGCTGTTTGAGCCCTCGGCCATTTGCTCACGGCCCATGGCAACGCAGCCATCCCAATCGCCCGCCGCCTGGCGTTCACGCCAAGCCTTGGATCCATTGGCATTGCAGCGCTCACCAATCGAGAAATAGGAATTTTCCTGACGCAAAGCCGTTGCAGTGTAGAGCGACGCCACCGATGGCACCCAATGAAACTTGCGCTTGATCGGCGCCGGGCGATGCGCGGCACCGCCCAGCTTACGCAGCATGGCGTCCAACGCGGTGATGTGTGGGGTGGAAGTACCGCAACAGCCGCCGATCAGGTTCAAGCCATCTTCGACAACAAAGCGTTCCATCCAAGCCGCGAGTTCTTCCGCGCCCAGCGGGTAATGCGTCTTGCCATCCACCAATTCCGGCAGGCCGGCATTGGGCTGGCAGGAAATCAGCCCCGGCCAGTTTTGCGACAGCCAGCGCACGTGCTCCGCCATTTCCTGCGGGCCGGTCGCGCAATTCAGCCCCATCAGCGGCACATCCAGCGCATGCACAACGGTGGTGGCAGCAGCGATATCGGGGCCGACCAACAGCGTGCCGGTGGTTTCCACCGTCACCTGCACGAAAATCGGAATCGTGGACCCTGCCGACTTGCGCGCAATTTTCGCGGCATTCACCGCGGCCTTGATAAACAGCGTGTCCTGATTTGTTTCCGTCAGCAGCGCATCCGCGCCACCGGCAATCAGGCCGCGGCATTGTTCCACAAGCGCGGCTTCCAGCGCGTCATAGGTGATATTGCCAAGGCTTGGCAGCTTGGTGCCGGGCCCGATATCGCCCACCACCCAACGATGCCGGCCATCGGCGAAACCCTCCGCCGCTTCGCGCGCCAATTCGACGGAAAGCTTGTTGATCTCAAAGGCGCGATCTTCCAATTCAAATTCGGCCAAAGTCACCGGCGAACCGCCGAAGCTATTCGTCAGCACCATATCGGCGCCCGCTTCGTAATAGCCGCGATGGATATCGCGCACGATATCGGGGCGGGAGAGATTCAAAACTTCGGTGCAGTTTTCCTTGCCCCAGTAATCACGATCCACTTCCAGCGCCATGGCCTGAACGCGGCTACCCATGCCGCCATCACAGAGCAAAACGCGGTCACGAAGGGCGTCGAGAAGATGCGGGCGCGCCATGGGGAAACCTTCAGGAAACGGGGGTGGAAACAGAAAGCGGCAAGCGTTCGGCCGACCAAAGCTTAAGCGAAAGGCCAGCGGGGATGGCGCCGACACGCGGCGCGGTGCAGCCCGCGCCGCCAAGCCAACCGGCCATGGCGGCATCATCGAAACCTGGCCAGCGATGCGCATAGCGGGTCAGCAGATCGGCGCGGTCATGCGGCGCCAGATCAAGGATCAACAAGCGCCCACCGGGTCGCAAAACGCGTGCAGCTTCAGCCAAGGCGGCAGCGGGGTCTTCCGCGTAATGCAACACCATATGCAGGGTCACGGCATCAAAGCCCGCATCGGGCAAGGGCAGACGATACATATCCGCCTGCCGCACTGAAATATGGCTGAGGCCCCGTTCCGTCAGGCGGCTGCGCGCCAGCGCCAGCATTTCGCGTGAGGCATCAATGCCAAGCCCCTCATCAATGCGCGGCGCCAGGCGTTCCAGAACCCCACCCGTGCCGCAGCCGATATCGAGCAAACGGCCAAGGCGCGGCGTAGGCAGGGCATTCAAAAGGGCGGTTTCAATCGCCTCGGTCGGCAGGCCAAGGGCGCGGGTTTCATCCCAATCGGCGCCATGGCTGCGGAAACTGTCGGAGGCAACGCGTGCCCGTTCGGCCGCCAGCCGCGCCGCAGCGCGCCGATCAGCCGCCAGCAGGGGGTCCGATTCGGGCAAGCGGGCCAGGATATGGCGGGCGAGGTCGGCCTCGGTCGCCATCTGGAACCAGGCATTCGCCCCTTCCGGCGTACGGGTCAGCAGGCCGGCTTCGACCAGAAGCTTCAAATGGCGGGACAGCCGGGGCTGGGATTGGCCCAGAATCGCCACCAATTCAGTGACGCACCAGGCGCCACGGGCGCAAAGCGCCAGCAGCCTGAGGCGTGTCGGCTCCGCCGCGCCGCGCAATTGGGACAGAACATCCTGCATAGACTTTACATAGACATAAACATATTCTTATGTCTAGTGCCCGATGCGTGAAGGTGAAATCTCCGCAGCGCTGAATCGGCCACTCATAAAGGCTTCTATCATGCCAGCCTGGTCCTTGGATGCCCGCATACCAATCCACCTGCTAACGCCGGGTGAAACCCCTGCGCCGGGCATGGCCCTACTTGCCGAGGCGCCAAGCGCCGCGTCAGCCCCCGCCGTGGCGCTGTTTTCGTTGACCGGCGCCCATGTGCCGGCCTGCGCCTGCTGCGGCGTGCGCGGCCCGGTGGCGGAGGCGCTTGATCGACTGTTTCTTGGCCGGGTGCGGGGGAAGCTACCCTGGTTCACCGCCATCGCCGCCCTGCCGCAAAGCGCCGAGGCGGCCGAGGCCATTCGCAGGACACTCCGCGATGATGCGGCCAGCAGCGCAAGGTTCCGGCTTGCGATTTAGCGAGCGGCAGTGTCCAAACTATCAGACGTTTAAGCGAAAAGGCGCCCCTCAACCCACCGGCAGCGTCTTCTCACCCTCACCCAGGCTTCTTTGCATCGTCACCACATCAACCCAGCGGCCGAATTTCATGCCGACCGCGCGCATGGTGCCGATATTCCTGAAGCCGAGTGACACATGGAGCCCGATGGAACCCACATTTTCCGAATCGCCAATCACCGCCAGCATTTGCCGAAAGCCCGCTTTCTCCGCGCACGCGATCAATTCGGCGACCAGCGCCTTGCCCACACCCTGGCCGCGCACATCATCGCGCACATAAATCGAATTCTCGACCGTGTAGCGATAGGCTGAACGCTCCCGGAAGGCGCTGTAATAGGCATAGGCTAGGATCTCTCCCGCCTCCCCTTCCGCCACCAGCCAGACATTGCCGCGCCCGGCCAGCACTTTTTTCATGCGCGCGGCCATATCGGCCTGATCAGGGGGCACTTCTTCAAACGTACCGGCGCCATGCAACACGTGATGCGCATAAATCGCGGTGATGGCGGGCAAATCGGCAGATGTGGCTTCGCGAATCAGCATGGGTTCAGCCCCCAATCCCCAAGGAGGAAGAAAGCGCTTCCGCCGCCGCCAGCACCGCGCGGTCACGCCCCGGGGCGCCCACCAGGGAAAGCCCAACCGGCGCGCCATTTACCTTGCCGGCGGGAATGCTCACTTCCGGCAAGCCGCAGAAGCCGGCAATGGCCGTCACGCCCATGGTGCGTTCGCGCACCTTGTTTTGTTCAGCGAGTGAAGAAGCCAAAAGCGGCGCCGGCGCGGGGGAAGTTGGGTAGATCATCACCGCCCCGCCACCCAGAAGCGCATGGAAACGCGCCTGCGCCACGCGGCGGAAGGCGCGGCCAGCAGCGGATTTCGCTGGGTCCATGGCGGCAGCGGCGTCAAACCGCTCCTTCACGCCAGGGCCGAATTTCGGATTGGTCGCAGCGATCCAGGGGCCGAGTGCCGTCCAGGCCTGTTCGGCCTGGGCGCAGCGGAAATGTTCGTAGAAGGCATCAAGACCCTCGGGCGCCACATGCGTCGCCAGCGTAGGGCCAAAGAGCGCTTCGGCGGCCTTCAAAGCAGGCGTCAGCGCGGCCACGGTTTCGGGTTCCGCATTGGCCCAGGCTTCGGCAACTGAAATCAGCGGGCCAACCGCGCCAGCGCCACTGGGCGGCAGCAATACCTCGCCGACGCGCCGCAGCATGGCAGCACTGCGCGCGAACCAGCCCGCCGTGTCGTAGTCTGGCCCTAGCGCGCAGGCGCCCGCGAGGCTGATGGCGCCCCAGCTCGGCCGAATGCCGAAAACACCGCAATAGGAAGCGGGAATGCGCACGGAACCGCCGGTATCGGACCCCATGGCGAAATCCACCAGGCCCGCCGCTGCGGCGGCAGCAGACCCGCAGGAAGACCCACCCGGGAAGCGGTCCGGCGCAGCAGGGTTTTTCGGCGTGCCCTGCCAGATATTCTCGCCTGTCAGGCCATAGGCCAGTTCAACCGTCTTGGTCTTGCCCGCCAGGGAAGCGCCCGCCTGCAAAAGCTGCGTGATCACCAGCGCATCGCGCGTCGCCGGCGCATGCGTCGCGGCCCAATCGGGATTGCCATAACCGGTGACGGTGCCGGCAACATCAAACAAATCCTTGGCAGCGAAGCTGAGCCCCGCGAGCGGGCCTGAGGCCGCCCCGGCGCGCCTGGTGCGCTCTCCCGGAATGAAGGCGCCAACGCTATCTTCGGTCATGCCAAGCTCCTGCTGCCAATAATGGCGCGGAAACTGCGCCAGCCGGGCGGGTCAGGCAAGGGCGAAAAAAAGCGGGACACGGGGGCAGGCCGGTCCCGACACATTAGGCTTGAGAATTGGCTACCTGGCCCTGCACTACAGGGTCCGGCGCCTTATTGATCAGGTAAGGTCGAGCAAAGCCGCCTTGACGGTCAGGGCCGCGAGACCCGCCGCCACCACCGCCGCGGGCTCGCCAAATCGCTTCGCAACGAAATAGGCGATACCGGCAAAAATCAGCGCCCAGCAACCAATCTCACCAAGGCTTGGGGAGATATTCATGGTCAGACCTCCGATAATCTGGAGGAAGACTAACATCTAGGTCATGAAAGTCCAGCCATATTTCGGCCAGCCCCATCACGCGCCGTCGCCGCGAAAACTGGCGAGCGACCGGCGCGGGCTGCCATCCGGCCCGAAATTCGCCGCATCCAGCCAGGCGGCGATGGCGTCACGCTGGGCCGGCCATTCTTCGGCGATAATGGAAAACCACGCCGTATCCCGCCGCCGGCCCTTCACCACCAAATGCGCGCGGTGCGTGCCTTCATAGGTAAAGCCAATCCGCGCCGCCGCCCGGCGTGATGGCATATTGAGCGCATTGCATTTCCACACCAGCCGCCGATAGCCCAGATCATCCATGGCGTGGCGCATCAGCAGGAACATCGCCTCGGTCGCGGCGCGCGTGCGCTGCATGCGGGGTGAAAACCAGATATTGCCGATTTCGATATCCGCATGGGCGGGGGCGATTTGCATCAGCGTCAGCCAGCCATCCGCCGTGCCGGTCCGATGGGGGCGGATGGCCCAGGCGATCGGGTCATGTGTCACGGCGAAACCTGCGACATGGGCCCGCATGGCAGCCGCATCGCGAAACGGGCCATAGCCCATATAGGCCCAAGTCTCGCCGCCCGTGTCGCGTTCTGCCGCGCGCCACAAATCCTCGGCATGACGGAGATGGAGCGGTTCCAGATCAACCGATTGCCCCTTATGGGCAATGCGCGCCGGCAAGGGGCGCGGTGTCGCATCCACCAGCGGGCCAAGCGGGGGGTTGGTGGCGGGGTCCCAGGGGACGCCTTCGGGCAGGTTTTCCATCGCCCCAGAAGAAACCGCCCGGCGCGCGGGATGCAAGCCATGATTGCCGGTTGCGCGCCGCGCCGCGCCGCCGCAAAACAGTACCCATGAATACGGCCCCTTCCCCCGCCCCCGCCATCCCCGCCGCCTATTTCGGGGAAAAGGTCACGCATGTGCATCATTGGACGGATCGGCTGTTTTCCTTCCGCTGCACGCGCGACACTGGCTTTCGCTTCCGCGCCGGCGAATTCGCCATGATCGGGCTGATGGTGGACGGCAAGCCACTGGTGCGCGCCTATTCCATGGCAAGCCCCACCTGGGATGAGGCATTGGAGTTCCTGTCCATCAAGGTGCAAAACGGGCCGCTTACATCGCGCCTGCAACATATCAAGCCCGGCGACACCGTGCTGATTGGCCGCAAACCCACCGGCACGCTGGTGACGGATAATTTGCTGCCAGGCCGCAGCCTTTGGATGCTCGCGACCGGCACGGGCCTCGCCCCCTTTCTCAGCCTGACGCGCGAGCCTGATGTCTATGAACGCTACGGCACGGTGGTGGTGGCCCATACGGTGCGGCAGGTGGCGGAATTGGCCTATCGGGAGATGTTCGAACGCGACCTGGCGCAGCATGAGTTCCTGGGCGAGATCATCGCCGGCAAGCTCCGCTACTACCCGTCCGTGACACGCGAGCCCTTCCCCACCCAGGGGCGCATCACCGATCTGATCGAATCCGGGCGAATTTTCACTGACCTTGCCCTGCCCGTGCTGGACCCGGCCCATGACCGAGTGATGTTGTGTGGGTCTGAGGCGATGAACCGCGATTGCAAGGCCATGCTGGAAGCGCGCGGCTTTGTGGAGGGATCGAATAACGCCCCCGGCAGCTATGTGGTTGAAAAGGCGTTTGTAACAAAATAGCCCCGCCGCGTTTTGGCGCTGCAAAAAAACATTGCGTCATCTGCCGGTCATCCATATGTCACGCCCTTGTGAAGCACCGCCCCAGCCTGCCGGGGGGCACCATTAAGGGAGAAGCAAATGACCAGTTCCACCGTTGAAGCGCCTGCGCGGCGCGGTTTTTTGAAGGCGGCTGCCGCCACAGGGGCGGGCGTTGCTGTCCTTGCCACCCCCAATGTCAGCCGGGCCCAGACGACCACGCTGCGCTTCCAGTCCACCTGGCCGCAGCGCGACATCTTCCATGAATTCGCCGGCGACTTCGTCCGTCGCGTGAATGACATGGCGGGCGGGCGCTTGCGCCTGGAATTGCTCGCCGCCGGTGCCGTGGTTGGCGCCTTCCAGTTGCTGGATGCGGTCAGCGCCGGGACGCTTGATGGCGGCCATGGCGTGCCGGCCTATTGGTTCGGCAAGAACAAGGCGTTTTCGCTGTTTGGCACCTCACCGCCCTGGTTCGGCGATGCCAACCAGCTGCTCGGCTGGTATCATTATGGCGGCGGCGAAGCGCTCTATAATGAGCTGCTGAACGATCATGTGAAGGTGAATGTCGTCTCCTTCATGACCGGCCCGATGCCGACCCAGCCGCTTGGCTGGTTCAAGAACCCGATTGAGCGTCCGGAACAGATCCGCGGCCTGAAGTATCGCACCGTGGGTCTGGCAGCTGACTTGTTCGCGGAACTCGGCGCAGCGGTGGTCTCGCTGCCCGGCGGTGAAATCGTGCCGGCTTTGGAACGCGGCGTGATTGACGGGGCGGAATTCAACAACCCGTCTTCTGACCGCGTGCTTGGCTTCCCGGATGTGGCGAAGGTCTACATGATACAGTCCTTCCATCAGCGTACGGAAAGCTTCGAAGTGCTGTTCAACAAGGCGAAGTTCGCAGCACTTCCGGCCGAACATCAGGCGATCATCAAATTCGCATCCGAAAGCGCTTCGGCCGATATGTCCTGGAAGCTGCAGGATCGCTACTCGCGTGATCTGCTCGCCATGGCGCAGCAGCAGGGCGTGCAGGTGCGCCCGACCCCGCGCCCGGTTTTGGACGCGCAGCTCGCCGCCTGGAATCGCGTGGTGCAGAAATATGAGGGCGATGCTTCCTCCGCCGCCGCGGGGCCCTTCTTCAAGAAGGTCTGCGACAGCCAGCGCGACTGGTGCCGCCGCGTGGGCAATTTCTTCCTGCGCTATGAAGCGAGCCCGGTGATTTCCTATAATCACTTCTTCGGCGCGCGCTGATTTGTAGTAAACGGGGTGCGGGTTTCGGCCCGCACCCTTTTTGATGCCCCGATCCCCCGGGGCCATGATCGAAAGCCCATATCATGCAGCGATTGCTTCTTGGCATTGATCGCTTCAGCACCCTGATTGGCCAGACCTTCGCCTGGAGCATTCTGGTGCTGACTTTTGTCGTGACCTATGAAGTGGTGATGCGCTACGCCTTCCGCGCACCGACCACTTGGGCCTACGACACTTCCTATATGCTCTATGGCACGCTGTTCATGATGGCGGGTGCCTATGCGCTGTCACGCAATGGGCATGTCAGGGGCGATTTTCTCTATCGGAATTTCAAGCCTGCAACCCAGGCCAAATTTGATCTGGTGCTTTATATCCTGTTTTTCTTTCCGGCGATTTTCGCCTTCATGATTTCCGGCTGGACCTTCTTCGCCCAAAGCCTGGCGCAGAATGAAAGATCCATGTTCAGCCCGACCGGCCCGGTGATCTGGCCCTTCAAGTTCCTGATCCCGGTTGTTGGTGTGCTGTTGCTGCTGCAAGGCATTGTTGAAGTGGTGCGCTGCATTCAATGCATTCGTGCGGGAGAGTGGCCGAAGCGGCTTTCGGATGTGGAGGAGCTGGAACAGCAAATCCTCGCCGCCGCCGCCGAGCAGGACCCCGAGGAATTGGCCCGCCGCATGGCCGCTTCCGGCCAAATCCCCTTAGACACGCCAAAGAAGGGCTGACGCGCCATGACCGATGGGATGCTCGGGCTCACGCAGCTCTTTCTGTTCCTGTTCTTCATCATGCTGGGCTTTCCGATTGCCTTCACCCTGATGGCGATGGGCTTGTTCTTCGGCTACCTCGGCATGCAGGAACGCATTTTTGATTTGCTGGTGCAGCGCACTTATGCGGTCATGTCGAATGACGTGCTGATCAGCGTGCCGCTTTTTGTGCTGATGGGCTATATCATCGAGCGCGCGAATATCCTGGACCGCCTGTTCCGATCCTTGCAGATGGCAAGCGGCAATATTCCAGGCTCATTGGCTGTCGCCACACTCGCGACCTGCGCGCTGTTTGCAACCGCAACCGGGATTGTGGGTGCGGTGGTGACCCTCATGGGCTTGCTCGCCTTTCCGGCCATGTTGCGCGCGGGCTATGATGTGAAGCTTGCTTCCGGTGTGGTGGCGGCGGGCGGCTGCCTTGGCATCCTGATCCCGCCTTCCATCATGCTGATCCTGTTTGGCGCAACGGCAGGCGTTTCCGTGGTGCAGCTTTACGCGGCTGCCTTCATCCCGGGTGTCATGCTGGCGGGGATGTATATTCTCTATGCCATGGGCATCGCCATCGTGAAGCCGGAAGTGGCACCCCGCCTGCCGCCCGAGGAAGTGAATATCCCCTTCAGCCAAATCGCGATTTCGCTGATGACATCCTTCATCCCGCTCGCCGCGCTGATTGCCATGGTGCTGGGCGCCATTCTGATGGGGCTCGCGACACCTTCCGAAGCGGCCGCCATGGGCAGCCTTGGGTCCATTATTCTGGCGATTGCCTATCGGTCATTCTCCTTTGCCAAGCTCAAGGAAAGCGTGTTTCTGACCGCGCGCACCTCCGCCATGGTGTGCTGGTTGTTTGTGGGGAGTGCGATTTTCTCATCCGTCTTTGGTTATCTCGGCGGGCAGGATCTGGTGGAGCAATTCTTCAAATCCCTGCCGCTCAATACCTTCACCTTCATGATCCTGGCGCAGGCGCTGATCTTCATCCTGGGCTGGCCTTTGGAATGGACGGAAATCATCGTGATTTTCGTACCGATCTTCCTGCCGCTGTTGGATGATTTCGGCGTTGATCCGCTGTTCTTCGGCGTGATGGTGGCGCTCAATCTGCAAACTTCCTTCCTGTCGCCACCGGTGGCCATGGCGGCCTTCTATCTGAAGGGGGTTGCGCCGAAGCATGTCCGGCTGGAAGACATCTTCAAGGGCTGCATGCCCTTCATCTACATCGTCATCATGTGCATGCTGGCGATCTATGCCTTCCCCGGTCTGGTGACCTGGTTGCCAGAACAGCTCTATGGCTCAACGCCGGTCAGTGGTACGCCGATCCAATTGGACGCCCCGCCCGAAGGCGGCTTCCAGGAGGATGAAGCCTTGAAGCTTCCGGATTAGTTGAATGGACCAGGACCCCATCACTCGCGCCATCGGCTATCTGTCTGAAGCGTTTGAAACCGGCAATCCGCTGGCGCCGCTGCCGGCGGAAATCGCCCTCACCACGCAGGATGACGCCGAGGAAGTGGCCGGCGGGGTGCTAGCGCGGCTTGGCTTTGCGCCTTGCGGTGTCCGGGTCGCGCCGGCAACCGATGGTAGCCTGATCACCGGCCCCATGCTGGAAGCGCGCTTCCTGGATGATGGTGCGGGGCTGTCGCTGGAAATCATGCGCCATGGCCGCGCCTCGGCCGCTTTGCTCGGCGTGCTCGACGCCGCCTTGGAGCCCGAGGCAACTTCGCCCCCCGAGATCACCGCCATCCACCCGGCGCTGGATGTCAGCGCCAGCCGCTTCACCCAAGGCCCGGCGGATCGCTTGGCCGAAATCGCTGATCTGGCCGGGCTTGGGCTGCTGGTATTGGGCAAGCGCCGACCGATACCCGAAGCGCCAAGCCGTGTTGCCTTGGTTGAAGGTGAAGGCGCAGCGCGCGGCAGGCCCTTTGACCTGCACGCGGCCTTCGCCCAGGCAGCGGCAGAAGCGCGGCGCTTGGGTGGTTTGCCTGCGGGTGCCGTGTTGGTGGTGGCAGGGCTTGGTGCGCCGGTGGTGGGGCTGAAGGCCGGCGCGCAGCTCACGGCGCGTTTTACTGGCATTGGGAAGGTAGCCGCGCGCTGCGGTTAAAGCGACCGCCATGCGCATTCATCGGTTAGCACGGCATGCAAACAACGGCTTGGAAAGGCACCAAGGCCCGATCAGCGCTGCTGGCGCGGGCAGAAAAAACTTGATCGGCCGGATTGCACAATGCGCTTGATCCCTGGGCATGCCGGTTGGCCAGGACAGCCAGGACAAGCCTCCCCTTCCCGGCCATAGACCGCGAAATTCTCCTGAAAGCGCCCGATCTCGCCATCGGCCTGAACGTAATCACGCAAGCTCGACCCGCCGGCCGCAATCGCTTCCGTCAGCACGGCCTTGATGGCGGGCGCCAACCGCGCCGCCCGCGCCCCAGCCACCGTATGGGCGGAACGGCGTGGTGAGATGCCGGCGCGGTAGAGCGCCTCACAGACATAGATATTGCCAAGCCCGGCGATGACGCGCTGATCCAGAAGCGCTGCCTTGATCGGGGTGCGCTTGCCCGCCAGCACGGCGGAAAGCCAGGCCGGGGTGATTTCCGGCCCCAGCGGTTCCGGGCCAAGGCCGGCCAAAAGCTTGTGGCGATCTTCATTCGCCGTTGGCACCAAATCCACACTCCCGAAGCGGCGCGGGTCCACAAAGCCGATATGCCAGCCGCCCTCGGTCCCGAAGGCCAGGTGTTCATGCGCCTCGGGGGGCGCGTTATGGCCGCGCGCGTCGGAGAATGCGCCCTGCTTGCGGGTGCGCGGCGCTGGGGCCGCACCTTCGCGCCGCGCGACCATGCGGCCTGACATGCCAAGATGGATCAGCAGGCTTTCGTCGCCTTCCAGCCGCATCAGGATATATTTGGCCCGCCTGCGAAAACCGAGAACCCGCCGCCCGCGCAGCCGTTCGGCAAGGCGCGGCGGGAAGGGAAAGCGCATGCCATCGCGCCGCGTTTCGGCCCAGGCGATGCGCTCACCTTCCAGCACGGCCTGAAGCCCGCGCATCACGGTTTCCACTTCCGGCAATTCGGGCATTGCCCCTCCCCTTTCCGCCGATTGGCGCCTATGTTGGCGCCATGAACGACACCGCCGCCCCAGACACTGATTTCGGTTACCGCAAAATCCCCAAGGCCGAAAAGGCCGGCATGGTGCGCGCCGTGTTTGAAAGCGTCGCCCCCAAATATGACGTCATGAATGATCTGATGTCGCTTGGCGTGCATCGGGTCTGGAAGCGCATTTTTGTCAATGCCATCGGCGCCGGGCCGCATGATACTTTGCTCGATCTTGCGGGCGGCACCGGCGATATCTCCTTCCTCGCACTCGAACGCGGCGCGGGGCGTGTGATCCTGACCGATGTGAACCCCGCCATGCTGGAAGTGGCGCAGGGCCGCGCCTTATCCCGTGGGCTGGTCAACGGCCTTTCCTTCATCTGCGTGGATGCCGAGCGTATTCCGCTGCCTGATCGCAGCGTGGAGCGTGTGTCCATCGCCTTTGGGCTCCGCAATTGCACCGACAAGGATGCGGTATTGGCCGAAGCGCGACGCGTGCTCCGCCCCGGTGGGCGGTTTCATTGCCTGGAATTTTCGAAGCTGGAGGTCGCGGCGCTGGACGCGCTTTACGATGCCTGGTCCTTCAAGGCGCTGCCGGTGATTGGTGAATATGTCGCGAAGGATCGTGCTTCCTATGAATACCTGGCCGAGAGCATTCGCATGTTTCCGGATCAGGAAACGCTGGCGGGCATGATGCGCCGCGCGGGGCTGGAGCGCGTTGCCTATCGCAACCTATCGGGCGGCATTGTCGCCATGCATAGCGGGTGGCGCTTGTAGCCCAGCCTATTCAGGATCAGCCGGCAAATCCGGCACGAGTGAGCGGTTTTCTTCCGCCCAATCGGTGCTTTGCTTCATGCGTTGGCGCAGCAGATAGGCCGCGCCAATCCCCGCGAGCCCAGCAAATCCCAACGCCGCCACACTTCCAAGTCGCATCACGGCGAGCCCGCAGGCCAGTCTCGGTAAGATCATCGTCGCGTCCTATTGCTCGAGACACTGCGTATCCACGACAGCACCGGTCGGAGGCAAGGGCTTTTGCGCCGCGCAGGAACAAAAGGCGCTGCCCTGGGGCAGCCGGTTCACCTGCGTTGCCTCCCCGCAATGGGGGCATTCAATCACCTCACGCGGGGTCATGCCGTCTTCTCGTGCTTATCCGGCAGGGGCCGCATGGCGCGAAGCTGCGCGGCCAAGGCACCATGTCCCGCCAATTCCGCAAGCAAAGCCGCTTCTTCCCGCGCCGCTTCAAAGCCCAAGCGATAGCCAGCATAGGTCGCCTGATCGAGGCTTTGGCCGAGCGCCTTACCGATGCCCTGCATGAATGGCTTCCTTCTTTTCCAAGGCGGCTTCACCGACCCTTGCAATGCCCCGCACCGGCATGGCTGGTGCCCGATGGGCAATCCTTCCAGGGTTGATCATCAGAAAAGCCGCAGCGAGCGGCTTCTCCATGGCCCTCTCATGGCGCAGAAGGGTAAATCAAACCCTTTCCAACACTGTCGCAATCCCCTGCCCCACGCCGATGCACATGGTCGCCAAGGCGCGCTTCAGCTTGCGTTCCTGCATTTCATGCGTCGCGGTCGCGATCAGCCGCGCACCACTCATGCCAAGCGGATGGCCAAGCGCAATCGCGCCGCCATTCGGATTGACCCGCGCATCATCATCGGCAATGCCAAGCCCGCGTAACACCGCCAGGCCCTGCGCGGCGAAGGCTTCATTCAATTCAATCACATCCATCTGGTCTTGCGTCATGCCAAGCCGCGCCAGCAGCTTCTGCGTCGCCGGCACCGGCCCAATCCCCATCACACGCGGCGCGCAACCTGCAGTCGCGACACCGACAAACCGCGCGAGTGGCGTCAAGCCATGGCGCTTCGCCGCAGCTTCACTCGCGATAATCAGCGCGCAGGCGCCGTCATTCACACCTGAGGCATTGCCCGCCGTCACCGTGCCATCCGCCTTCACCACCGGCTTCAACTTACCGAGTGCCTCCATGGAGGTTTCGCGCGGATGTTCATCAGCGCTCACCACCACCGGATCACCCTTGCGCGACGGAATGGTCACCGGCACGATTTCCTTGGCCAGTCGGCCATTTTTCTGCGCTGCCGCCGCACGCGCCTGGGAACGAAGCGCCATGGCGTCCTGATCCGCCCGCGCGATGTTATAGTCGGTGGCGACGTTTTCCGCGGTCTCCGGCATGGAATCCGTCCCATAGCGCTTTTGCATGGCAGGGTTCACGAAGCGCCAGCCAATGGTGGTGTCATAAACCGCATTGCTGCGCGAAAAGGCGCTTTCGGCCTTGGGCATGACGAAAGGCGCGCGAGACATGCTCTCAACTCCACCCGCGATCATCAATTCTGCTTCACCGGCGCGAATGGCACGCGCGGCAATGCCCACCGCATCCATGCCGGAACCGCAAAGCCGATTCACCGTACTGCCCGGAATGGCTTGCGGCAGGCCAGCCAGCAGCAGCGCCATGCGCGCAACATTGCGGTTATCCTCTCCGGCCTGGTTGGCGCAGCCGAAGATCACATCATCCACCGCCGCCCAATCGACGGACGCGTGGCGATCCATCAGCGCCTTCAGCGGCACCGCGCCAAGATCATCCGTGCGTACTGATGAAAGGCTGCCGCCGTAACGGCCAATCGGGGTGCGCAGGGCAGCACAGATGAAAGCTTCGGGCATGGTTTCGTTTCCTCGATCCTGATGGCGCGGCCAAGCGTTATGGGTGGCGCGTGATATGCGGCATCATCCCGCAGAACGCTAGTGGTCCGATCGCCGCTGTCAGTTCCCGACAGCGGCGTGAATCGGCCCACCAAATATACGGCTAGTGGTGCGCCGGGGCTTTTTTGGCAGGGGATAGGTCAGCATGAATCGCACCACTAGCTTGCCAATCAGTCGGCGCGGATATTCACTTCCCGTGCGATGCGGGTCCAGGCGTCGCGTTCCTTCACGACATTCTCCCGTACCTCGGCACCTGGGGCGAAGGCCGGGAAGGTGCCGAAGCCAAGCAAGGTTTGCGGCAGGTCAGTATTGTCCATGGTCCAGCGCATCGCATCTTCAAGGCGCCGCAGAATGGCGGGCGGGGTTGCTGCCGGCGCCGCAAGCGCAGACCAGGAGGTGAATTCATAACCGGGTACGCCAGCCTCATCCACGGTCGGCACATCCGGCAAATTCGGATGCCGCTGGCGCGAAGTAATAGCGAGCACACGAATGCGCCCCGCTTCATGCGCGCCGCGCATCAGCCCATAACCATCCACCATCAATTGTACCCGGCCACCCAGCAAATCCTGCAAAGCCGGGCCGCTGCCCCGATAGGGCACATGGACAACATCAAACCCAACGCGCTGCTTCAGAATTTCAAAGGCGAAATGCGGCACACCTCCCGAACCGCCGGAGCCGAAATTCAATTCACCTGGCCGGCGGCGCGCTATGTCCAGGAATTCCTGGAGCGTACGCGCGGGGAAATCCGCCGGCACGGCAATCGCGAGCGGACCAATATGCACGCGGCAGACATAAGCGAAATCGCGCACCGTATCGAAGCCAGGATTGGGAAACAACGCCTGCGTCGTGTAATTGCCGACATTGCCAAAGAACAGCGTATAGCCATCGGCCGGTGATTTCGTGACATGATCCATCGCGATATTGCCGTTATTGCCGGCGCGATTATCAATCGCGATCACCTGACCCAACCTTTGACCTAGGCGCTGAAAGGTGGGACGCCCGATCGTATCCACGCCGCCACCTGGCGGGAAGCCAATCACCACACGAATGGGCCGGCTTGGATATTCGCCTTGCGCGATGGCAGGCAGCGGTAGCGCAGCCCCCAACCCGCCAAGCAGGGTATTGCGACGATTGATCTTCCCGATCATTGCTTTCCTCCGCCAATATTCTTGGTTTTGCCGAATCCTATGGGGCGGCGGGGCAAGGCGTCAATAAATTATCGCGGGACGGCGCGCCCGAGTGCCGGGCGCGCCAAGGGGCAACAGCCTGCTTACTCCGGCTTCACGCCAGCAGCGCGCAGCACATCCGTGTAGGTCTTCACGCCTTCGCGCACCAGATTCATCACCTGATCCGGCGTTTCATAACCGGCGCGCGGCACAACGCCCGCCAATTCATTCAGGCGCGGCGCGCTTTGCTGAATGGCGGTTTGGAATGCCGCCCCCAAAGCCGCCACAATCGGCGCCGGCGTGCCGGCAGGTGCCAGCATCGGGAAGAATTCCTCAAATATAAAACCCGGAATGCCCGCTTCAGCCGCGCTTGGCACATGTGGCAGGGCGGGGCTCCGCTGGCTTGATGCCACCGCCAGCGCCCGCAGGCCGCCGCCACGCACCTGACCAAGTGATGATGCCATGGTGGGTGTGCCGAATTGCGCTTCTCCACTCACCAGCGCCGCCACACCTGGCCCGCCGCCACGGTAATGCACCATTTCGAATTGAGTATTGCTGATACCGCGTAAGATCTCACCGGCCAGATGCACACCGCTGCCAATCCCGGCAGATGCGAAATTGAAGCGGCCCGGATTGGCGCGCAGCAGCGCGATCAACTCCGCCGCATTCGTCACCGGCGTGCGCGGGTTCGCAACCAGCACATGCGGCGAAAACCCAGCGACTGCGATGCCGACGAAATCATTGATGGTGTCATAGGGCACACGCGCGACCAGCGCGGGGACAGACGCATGCGCGCTATTGATCAGCACGGTGTAGCCATCCGCCGGGGAACGCGCGGCGTTTTCGGCGCCAATCACGCTGCCCGCGCCAGCGCGGTTTTCCACAACCACGGGCTGGCCCAGAATTCCACCGGCTGCCTCGGCAATGATGCGACCCACAATGTCGTTCGACCCGCCCGGCGCGAAGGGCACCACCAGGCGCACTGGACGGGTTGGGCGCCACGCCTGCGCGCGCGCCACATTCGGGGCCAACCCTGCCGCCAAGGCCAGGCTCAGCGCTGTTCTGCGTTGCATCATTGTTGCTTTTCTCCCTTTTGCCGCCGGACCGCCAGCCGCGCCCCAGCCTTGTGATTCTTCCCGGCCATTCAGCCTTGATGGAGAGATTTTAGCTGAAGCCGCGCCTTGGGAGAATACCGAAAGCCCCTCGACGCCGCGCGCCCGCGGCCCCATCCTTGGGGCATGACCGAAAACCCGCTGCTGACCCCCTGGACCACGCCCTTTGGCCTGCCACCCTTTGGCGCCATTGAGCCCGCGCATTTCCCGCCCGCCTTTGAAGCCGCCATGGCAGCGCATCGCGCGGAGGTTGCCGCCATCGGCGCCAATCCCGCCCCACCAAGCTTCGCCAATACGGTGGAAGCGCTGGAATGCGCTGGCCTTTTGCTCAGCCGCGTCGGCGCGACGTTTTTCAACCTGGCGGCGAGCCACGCGACCGAAGCGCTACAACAGGTGGAACGCGATATCGCGCCCAAGCTTGCCGCGCATCGCATGGCGATTGCGCTTGACCCGGCGCTGTTCCGTCGTGTCTCGGCCTTGCATGAGGCGCGCGACAACCTTGATCTGGCGCCCGATCAGCGCCGCCTGTTGGAACGGCTTTATCTGCGCCTGACGCGCGCTGGCGCTGGACTTGATTCCAAGGCACGCGCGCGGCTTGCCGAAATCTCAACCCGCCTTGCGACGCTGCATACCAGCTTTGGTCAGAATGTGCTGGCGGATGAGAATGAATGGCGCATGGCGCTGACCGAGGCCGATCTTGATGGCCTGCCCGATTTCGCGCGCCAGGCTGCGCGGGAAGCCGCCGCTGCCGCCGAGCTTGATGGCTATGTCTTTACCCTGTCGCGGTCTTCTGCCGAACCCTTCCTGACTTTCTCTGCACGGCGCGATTTGCGCGAAAAACTCTGGCGCGGTTTTGCTGCGCGCGGTGCGCTGACCGAGGGGCGCGAAAACGCACCGCTGATCCGCGATATCCTGAAGCTGCGCCGCGAACGCGCACAATTGCTGGGTGAGGCTGATTTCGCTTCCTTCCGCCTGCGCGACACCATGGCGGGTTCGCCTGACGCGGCGGAAGCCTTGCTTCGCGCCTGTTGGGAACCCGCCAAGCGCCGCATTGCGGTTGAAAAGGCCGAGCTTGAGGATTTCGCCCGCGCGGCCGGCCATAATGGCCCGATCGAGCCCTGGGATTGGCGCCATTGGGCGGAACGCGCGCGGCAAGCCAAGCATAATTTCGATGGCGGCGCACTGAAGCCGCATTTCGAATTGGAAGCCATGCTGCGTGCCATTTTCGATACCGCGCGGCGGCTGTTTGGCCTGATCTTTGAAGAACGCGCTGATATTCCGCGCTATCATGCCGATCTGCGCGGCTTTGAAGCCCTGGATGAGGCCGGCAATCATGTTGGCCTGCTGCTGCTGGATAATTACGCCCGCCCCGGCAAGCGTTCCGGCGCCTGGATGAGCAGCTTTCGTGTTGCCGATGGCCTGAATGGTCGCACCGCGCCCATCATCATCAACAACAATAACCTCGCCCGCGCGACGCCAACGCTGCTATCCTTTGATGAGGCACGCACGCTGTTTCACGAATTTGGTCATGCGCTGCATGGGCTGATGAGCCGCGCGCGCTACCCATCCCAATCCGGCACCGCCGTGCTTGGTGATTTTGTCGAATTTCCCTCTCAGATCATGGAAAATTGGCTGAGCCTGCCGGAGACCTTGCAGACCCATGCGCGCCATCACGAAACCGGTGCTGCCTTGGATGAGGCGTTGCTCGCCCGCGTGCTGGCCGCGCGCAATGATGGGCAGGGGTTTGCGATGGTGGAATATCTATCCTGTGCGCTGATTGACCTTGCGCTGCATCGGCACGACGCGCCTGAAGAATTGGCCCTGGAAGAATTCGAAAACACCTTCCTGGCCGAGATCGGCATGCCGGAAGGCATGGCGCTTCGCCATCGTCCGATCCATTTTGGGCATTTGTTTTCCGGCGATGGCTATGCCGCCGGCTATTACTTTTATCTTTGGGCGGAAGTTTTGGATGCAGATGGGTTTGAGGCGTTTGAGGAAGCGGGCGATCCCTTCCATCCGGAACTTGCCGCAAGGCTCAAGAGCATATTTGAAGCCGGCGATAAGGCGGACCCCATGGCGCTATACACGGCGTTTCGCGGCCGCAAGCCGCAGGTGGAGGCACTGCTGCGCAAACGCGGGTTGGTTGAGGCAAGTCCCGCCTTGTGAAGCTGTTCGCACATTGAATTATTGAGCCTTCAGGTGCTTGCGGTAGAACGTGTTGCGTTCACATGGGTTCACGCAACCCGCTCTACCTCGTTGTTTCGCAGGCATCTTCACGCGTTCAGAATTTCCATCTTAACGCGATTTGCTTAAGGAAGCTGATTTTGACGAATGGATGCAGCAGTATAATGAACAGCGCGCTCATCAGTGGCGTTGGTGCTTCGGCAAGACACTGATATCGCCGAGTTCCACCCCTTTACGGCAAACCCTTCTTCTTCCACTGCGCGCACCACCTCCGCGCGCGGCAGGCTGGTTTGCGCGACAACGCGCTTGGCAGCCAAATCCACCTCTACCTTCGCCGCCTGATCCAAAGCGGTGATGGCGTTGGTCACGGCGCGGATGCAATGCCCGCAGCTCATGCCTTCAACCTGCAGCGTGATGGCGTCAGCCATGGCATTTTTCCTTTCCAGTTTCTTTGGTCGCATTTTCCGAGCCGCCGAGTGATTCCACTCGGCTTGAAAATGCTTGTTTGGTCGCATTTTCCGAGCCGCCGAGTGATTCCACTCGGCTTGAAAATGCTTGTTTGGTCGCATTTTCCGAGTCGCCGAGTGATTCCACTCGGCTTGAAAATGCTCCGGCCAACTCTTCCAAAATCGGGCAATCCGGCCGGTCATCGCCGTGGCAATGCGCGGCCAGATGGCGCAGGCTTTCCGCCATGGCGCTGAGCGATTTAGCCTTGGCTTCAAGTGCCGCGACATGATCCAGCGCAAGGCGTTTCACTTCCGCACTCGCCCGTGCGCGATTGCGCCAAAGATCAAGCAAGCGCTTCACATCCTGAAGCGGAAAGCCAAGATCACGCGCATGGCGGATGAAGCGCAGCTCGGCGACCTCGGCCTGGCTATACACGCGATAGTGATTGGCGCCGCGCCCGGCGGCGATCAGCCCAATCGCCTCATAATGACGGATCATCTTGGCGGAAATGCCCGAAGCGCGAGCCGCGTTACCGATATTCATGGCCGAGGCCTCCAGCGTGACAGCAGCAGCGCATTGGTCAGCACACTTACACTGGAAGCCGCCATGGCCGCACCGGCGATGGGCGGTGAGAGCAAGCCAAGCGCGGCAAGCGGCACGCCGAGCAGATTATAGCCAAAGGCCCAGAACAAATTCTGCCTGATCTTACGCAAGGTAAGCCGCGTAATCTCCAAAGCCGCCGGCACCAAAGCGGGATCACCGCGCAGCAAGGTAATCCCCGCCGATTGAATGGCGATATCCGTCCCCGTGCCCATCGCAATGCCAAGATCAGCGCGGGCGAGGGCCGGCGCGTCATTCACGCCATCGCCAACCATGGCGACAGCTTCGCCCGCTTCCTGCCAGGCAGCGATGCGCGCGGCCTTGCCATCGGGCAAAACCTCGGCGGCGACATCGGTAATGCCGAGCGGGGTCGCGACAGCAAGGGCAGCGGCGCGTTGATCGCCACTGATCATGGCAGGCTTCACGCCAAGCGCGGCAAGCCCCGCCACCGCAGCGGCGGCACCAGCGCGCGGTGCATCCTCGAACAGGAACACTGCGCGGGCTGCATTGCCTTCAATCAACCAGGAAAGGCTTTGCCCCGCTGCTTCACCAGCGGCGGCTGCCTCCGCCAAGGCGTCGCGTGCGGCGCCTGCTTCCTGCAATAACCTCGAACTGCCAAGCGCATAGCGCCGCCCGCCGACCACGCCCTCCACGCCGCGTCCGGGCAAGGCGCGGAAATCGGCAGCGGGCGGCACAGCGCCGGCTTCGCGCAACACCGCCCGGGCCAAGGGATGTTCACTGCCCGCTTGCAGTGCGGCGGCGATGGCGAGCGCTTCTTCGCGCGTCATACCGGGTGCGGGATGCAGCGCAGCCAAGCGCGGCTTGCCTTCCGTCAGCGTGCCGGTCTTGTCGAAGGCAACCAGGGTGATGCGCCCGGCGCGCTCAATCGCCTCAGCATCGCGCAGCAATATGCCGGCCCGCGCTGCCGCCCCGGTGCCGGCCATGATGGCCGCGGGTGTCGCAAGGCCAAGCGCACAAGGGCAGGCAATCACCAGCACGGAAACAGCATGGATCAGCGCGGCTTCAAAACCCGCACCTGCCAGTAACCAACCGATCAATGTTGCCAATGCCAGCGCGAGTACCACGGGGACGAAGACTGCACTCACGCGATCCACCAGCTTTTGCACTGGCGCGCGTGATGCCTGCGCGGCCGCGACCAAATGCGCCACGCGGGCAAGCGTGGTATCGCCACCCACGGCAAGGGCTTCGATCACCAGGCGCCCATCCAAAGCCATGGTGCCGGTTGAAACCTGGGTTCCTTCTTCCTTTTCCACCTCACGGCTTTCGCCGGTCAGCGCGCTTTCATCCACGCCCGCGCGGCCCTGGCGCACCAGCCCATCCACGGGAATACGCTCACCGGGGCGCACCACCACCAAATCGCCGAGGGAGAGCAAGGCAGCGGGCACTTCGCGTTCCTCCCCCGCTTCCAGCCGCCGTGCCTGACGCGGGCTGAGGTCAAGCAAGGCACGGATCGCGGCCCCGGTCGCGCGCTTGGCACGGGCTTCCAGATATTTGCCGAGCAGGACGAAGAAAATCACCACCGCTGCCGCTTCGAAATAAAGATGCGGCGTGCCGTGATGCGCGGGCGTGGTCAGCAATAGCCAGGTGGAAAGCGCCCAGGCCGCGCCGGTGCCAAGCGCCACCAGCACATCCATATTCCCCGTGCCGGCACGAATGGCGGCATAGCCCGCGCGCCAGAACCGCGCGCCCAGCCAAAACTCCACAAAACTCGCCAGCCCGAATTGCGCCCAACCACTTGGCATCCAATCCTGGCCAAGCCCCATGCCGATCATCCCGATCAGAAACGGGGCCGAGAATATCCCAGCCAAAATCACATCGCGCCGTTCGGCAGCAAGCGCTCGTGCCGCCGCTTCCTCCCCGGCTTCCGTTGTGCTGCCGCGCAATTCATAGCCAGCGGCTTCCACCGCAGCGCGGAACGAAGCCTCGGTCACACCCGCAATCGCCCTGACATGCGCCTGTTCTGAGGCTGGGTTGACGCGCGCTTCCAGCACCCCGGGCACGGCGCGTAGCGCGGCTTCAACGCGGCCCGCGCAAGCCGCACAGCTCATGCCGCCAATGGCGAGGTCAAATTGTGTCTCGGTCACGCCATAGCCGGCGCCTTCAACCGCCTGCTTCAACGCCGCCGCATCGGCGCTGCCCTGCACCTCAGCGCGATCCGTCGCGGGGTTTACCTGCACCTCCACCACGCTGGGCAGTTTGCGGAGCGCGCGTTCCACCCGCCCGGCACAGGCAGCGCAGGTCATGCCTTCAATGGGCAGGGAAAGGCGCGGCAGGGGCGTCGAGGCGTCTCGCATACTGGGGCCTATGTGGCGCTTCCCATTATGGGAAGGTCAAGCCCAGAGCGATTGACGAAGGCGTCATCCATGCCGAGATAAAACGCATCATGGCTACCCTGTTCCTTACCCTTATCGCCCTGCTCCTGGCCCCATCCCCTGCACTGTCGCAGACGGAGCCCTTCAGGGTGCTCAATCAGACCGAACAATCGGCCCATTCGCTTTTTGCCGTGCGCACGGGGCGGCCGGATTGGGGCGCCAATATGTTGACGCGCGGTCCATTGGCGCCCGGCGCCGGGATCAATGTGCGCCCTACCGAGAATGCCGGCTGCCGCTTTGATTTCCGCATGGTGCTGAGCGATGGGCGGGAGATCATCAACCGAGGCATGGATATTTGCGCGGAAAAAATCATTGCCATGCAATCACCCCTGCCCCGCCCACCGGGTGCCGCCGCGCCGGCCCCAGGCGCGCCGCCACAGACGGGCCGCGGGCGCGCTTCCACCGGCACGGGCTTTGTTGTGGCGCGTGACCGCGTGCTCACCAACCATCACGTAATTGATGGCTGCAACGCCATTACCGTGCGCAGCGCCGATGGCCGCACCCTGCCCGCCACCATGCCGGCACGGGTTGATGTGCAGCGTGACCTGGCGCTGCTTACCGTGCCGAATGATCCCGGCCCCGTTCTCCCGTTCCGCGCCAATCCCGTCCGGCGCGGCGAAAGTGTCGTGACGTATGGCTTCCCGCTCGCGGGCCTATTGGCCGCAGGCCCAACCCTGACCACGGGGGATGTCAGCGCCCTCGCGGGGCTTGCGAATAATGAACAGCATTTTCAGATCAGCGCACCGGTGCAGCAGGGCAATTCTGGCGGGCCTTTGCTCGATCGGCAGGGCCATGTGATGGGCGTGATTGTCTCCAAGCTGAATGCCCAGCGCATCGCACAACGCACCGGCGATATTCCGCAAAATGTGAATTTCGCCGTGAAGGGGACGGAAGCGATTGGCTTCCTCCGCCGCGCCGGCGTGGAACCCACCTTGCGCGAAAGCCCGCCCACGGAATTAAGCGCGGCCGAGGTCGGCGAACGCGTTCATGCCAGCACGGTCTTTATTCGCTGCGAGAAATAAAACCGTCAGCTATTCGGGCCGACGCAGCGCGATATCGTACAGCGCCTCACCTTCCAGGCAGAAAAAAGCGACGGGCCAACCACTGCTGGCGGCGAATTCGCATACCGCCTGATGCACGCCCAGCACACCAAATCCAGGGCGGATGATGCGCGCGAAATCATTGAAGACCAGATAGCCACCGGGCTTCACCTTGGGTGCGGCGGCGGCGGCATCAGCAACTACCGCCGCATACCCGTGATCCGCATCAATATAGATCATGTCGAAGCTGGCATCGGCACAGGCTTGCAGGAAGGGCACCGATAGCCCCTCATGCCGTTCGACACGCGGATCGGCCAGCACATCGGCCCGACACAGGCTGAAGGTGATATCCGCCAAATGCAGGCGGGACGGCGCCATGATGTCCAGAATCGCACGAGCGAAATCGCCTTGGTAAGTGCCTATCTCGGCCACTATACCGCCTTGCGGCAGACGGCGCAGCATTTCAATCCGGTCGGTAAGCAATTGGCAGCCTTCAAGCTGCGCTTGGGGAATGCGCGGTGCCGAAGGCGGTACCGGCTGCGCGGCAAGGCGCCCTAGCCGCCAGAGTTTCTTCGCGCTTTCGGGCAGCGCCCGGCGCAAGGTCAATTCCAGCCGATAGAAGGATTCGTTTGCCATCGGCAGTCTCAAGCCCCGTCTATTGCCTGCGCGAGTGCGGCGAAGGAATCTTCAACCGGTGAAATCTCGCCCTTGCGTTGGCGGAGCACCGCTTCGATCCGTGGCGCCAGCTTCACCGCCGCATCCGCTTCCGGATCATTGCCGGTGCGGTAGGCGCCAAGCCGCACCAGATCCTTCACCTCATTATAGGTGGACAGCAAACGCTTGGCTTCCGACACCAATTCCCATTCCTGTTCCGCCAAAACACCGGGCATGCTGCGGGAGACTGAGCGCAGCACATCCACTGGCGGATAGCGCCCCGCTTCGGCAATGGCGCGGTCCAACACCACATGCCCGTCCAGAATGCCGCGCACGGCATCGGCCACGGGTTCATCATGATCATCGCCTTCCACCAGCACGGTGAAAAGCGCGGTGATCGCACCAGGCGCATTATCCGGCCCCGGCCCTGCACGTTCCAGCAAGCGCGGCAATTCAGTGAAGACCGAAGGCGGATAGCCGCGCGTGGCCGGCGGTTCACCCACCGCCAGACCAATCTCACGCAGCGCCAAGGCAAAGCGCGTCACGCTATCCATCAGCAGCAAGACTTGCAGGCCCTCATCGCGGAAATGCTCGGCAACCGTCATGGCAGCATAGGCTGCTTCGCGGCGCAGCGGGGCGGCGCTATCGGATGTGGCGCAGACCACGACACTGCGCGCAAGCCTCTCCGCCCCCAAATCATCTTCAATGAATTCGCGCAATTCGCGCCCGCGTTCGCCGACCAGCGCAAAGACGATCACATCCGCGGCCAAGCCCCCGGCCAGCATGGCCATGAGGGTGGATTTGCCAACACCGGAGGCCGCGAAAAGCCCAAGCCTTTGCCCGCGCCTGACCGGCGTGAACAGATCAAGCACGCGCACACCAAGCGGCAACCGCACCCCTAGGCGGGAGCGCTGGCCGGCTGCCGGCGCCGGCGCATGGGTTGGGCGTTGAATCGCGCCCGGTGCCGGCATCGGCCCGCCATCAAGCGGCCTGCCCATCGGGTCCAGCACGCGCCCAAGCCAGGCATCGGAAACGGGCAGGGCTGGCCGCGGCGCCAGCGTGGCGCGCATACCAGAGGTCAGTCCGGTTAGCGGCCCGAGCGCGATGGCCTGTGCCTTGCCATCCCGAAAGCCCGCGATTTCCGCCATGACCGGCGCTCCGGTTGGCGGGGTGATCGCGACCCGGTCCCCAATCGCGGCCAGAGGGCCAAAGCCTTCCAGCGTGATGGTCAGCCCAGTGATGGCATTGACGCGCCCATGGATTTTTTCGCGCGGCAAA
>JADCFP010000137.1 GCA_020249465.1 Roseomonas sp.
CCGGGTCCGCCCCGGTCGCTTCCAGCCGCGCCTGAATGGAAGTGTCCTTCAGCGCGTGATGAATGGCGGCGACAAAGCGATTCTGTGCCGCCTCCGGCGTGCCGGCCGGGGCAAAACATCCTGTCCAGGACACCAGATCATAGCCGGGAAAGGTCTCGGCGATCACGGGGATTTGGCGCAGACTTGCCTGCCGTTCGGCTGCCGTGCTCGCCAACAGCGTCGTGCCGCGTTCCACCGCGGGCCGCAGGCTGGAATAGGAGATGATGCCCGCATCCAACCGCCCCCCGGCCAATTCGCGCGCCACATCCGCGCCGCCGCGATAGGGGATATGTTCCAGCTTGATGCCCGCCATCAATTGCAGCAATTCGCCCATGAAATGGCCGATATGCGCAACCCCCGGGGTGCCATAGGTGATCTCGCCAGGACGGCGCTTGGCTTCCGCCACAAACCCCGCCAGATCGCGCGCCGGAAAGCCCGCGCGCACCCCCAGCATATAGGGCTGGGTTGTGACCTGCACGACAGGAATGAAGGCCGTGGTGTAATCAATCGGCAGGCTCCGGCTCACCAGCGGCAGCGTCGCGAAAGTGGCACCTTCGAACAAAAACGTATGCCCATCAGCGGGGCTTTGCGCGACCGCCATGGCACCAATCGAACCCGATGCGCCGGTGCGGTTTTCAATGATAAAGGATTGGCCGAGATGTTCCGCCACTTTCGGCTGAATGATGCGCGCGATGGTATCCGCCACACCGCCCGCGCTATAGGGCACAATCATGCGCACCGGCCGATCCGGATAGCTGCCCTGCGCCCAAGCCTGCCGCGCCAGAAAAGGCGCTGCCACCCCCAAGCCTGCCAGCCCGCGCCGCGTGATCCGCGCCATCTCACCCCTCCCCCAGCTTGACCGCGCATCTTTGGCGCGGCGTGATAGGGACAGACGGTGCGGCGCGGATGGCGCCCAAGTCAAGAATAAGGGGAAGCACATGGCCGCGACGCTATTCGACAAGATTTGGGACCCGCATGTGATCGCGGAGCTCGGTTCCGGCTGGTCATTGCTGCATTGTGACCGCGTGCTGTTGCATGACCTCTCGGGCGGGCGGGCGCTGCGCGAAGTGGGCGAAGCGGGTTACGCGATCCCGCACCCGGAACTTGCCTTCGCCACACCGGATCACGCGGTGGCAACAACGCCAGGCCGCACCGCCGAAAGCTTCCCGAAGGGTGGTGAGCTGATCGCGGGCTTGCGCAAGCGTGCCGCAGAAACCGGGGTGAGGCTTTTCGATCTTGGGCAGGATGGCAATGGCATTGTGCATGTGATGGGGCCAGAGCTTGGCATTGTGCTGCCCGGCACCACGCTGGTGTGTGGCGATAGCCATACCTGCACCAATGGGGGGCTTGGTGCGCTGGCCTTTGGCATAGGCGCATCGGAATTGCGCCATGTGCTGGCTACGCAAACCCTGCCGCAGAAAAAGCCAAAGCGCATGCGGATTCGTTTTGAGGGCACGGCACCAGCAGGTGTCACGCCAAAGGATATGATCCTGCATGCCATTGGCCGTTTCGGTACCGGTGCGGGCACAGGTTACGCGGTGGAATATGCCGGTTCAGCAGTGCGCGCGCTGTCTGTCGAAGGGCGGCTCACGCTTTGTAATCTTTCCATCGAAATGGGTGCCAAGATGGGCATGGTCGCCCCCGATGATGTGACTTACGCATGGCTCGCTGGCCGGCGCTTTGCGCCCAAGGGAGCGGCTTGGGATGCGGCGCTAAATCATTGGCGCAGCCTGCCGAGTGATACGGATGCGGTGTTTGATTCCGATCTGCTGATTTCCATGGCGGATATCGCGCCGCAAATCACCTGGGGCACCAGCCCGGAACAGGTGCTGCCGGTGACAGGCCGAGTGCCCGATCCTGCCTCGGCGCCGGATCCCATTCGTCGCGCCGCTTATGAAGCCGCCCTGGCCTATATGGACCTGAAGCCCGGCCAACCGATCGCGGGCACCAAGATTGATTGGGTCTTCATCGGTTCCTGTACCAATTCGCGCATTGAGGATTTGCGCGCCGCCGCCGCCGTGCTGCGCGGGCGCAAGGTGGCGCCGCATGTCACGGCCTGGGTGGTGCCGGGATCGGAACGCGTGAAGAAGGAAGCCGAAGCCGAAGGGCTGGATGCCGCCTTTACCGCCGCCGGCTTTGAATGGCGCGAACCTGGCTGCGCGTTATGTGTGGCAGCCAATGGTGAAGCCGTGCCGGCAGGTGCGCGGTGCGTTTCCACATCGAACCGCAATTTCGTGGGCCGCCAGGGGCCGGGGGCGCGAACGCATTTGGCATCACCAGCTATGGCAGCAGCGGCGGCGTTGGTCGGCGCCATTGCCGATGTGCGGCAATTCGCGGCGTAAGGCAGGGCAGAGATCATGGAAAAATTCACCAAACTGGCCGGCCCCGCCGCGCCACTCATGCGCGCCAATGTGGATACGGATCTGATCATTCGCATCCAACGCCTGGTCGGCACCGGGCGCACAGGGCTTGGGCCTTATGCTTTCGAAAATTTGCGCTTCCTGCCCGATGGTGCGGAGAACCCCGATTTCGTGCTCAACAAGGCGCCTTATCGCGAAGCGCCCATTCTGCTGGCGGGTACCAATTTCGGCTGCGGATCATCGCGCGAAGGTGCGGTTTGGGCGCTGATGGGGGCCGGCATTCGCTGCGTGATTGCGCCAAGCTTCGGCGATATCTTCCACAATAACTGCTTCCAGAATGGCTTACTGCCGATCGCCCTGCCCGAGGAAGTGGTGAAGCAAATCGCCGCCGAGACGGAAGCGAGCCAAGGTGCGCGCCACACCGCGATTGATCTGGTACGCCAGGTGGTGATTACGCCCGAAGGCGCGAAGATTCCCTTCAGCATTGATGCGCGCAAGCGTGATGCGCTGCTGGAAGGGCTTGATGATATTGCGCTGACGCTGCGGCTGAAGGATCAGATCGCCGCCTGGCAGGCTGCAGATCGCGCCAAGCGCGGCTGGGTCTGGGACAGTGTGAAGTTATAGAAGATCGGGCGGGTGATAAGCCCGCCCGTTTTCACTTCAGCCATGTGGCGCCATGCGCCGCGCGGTTTCCTGCAATTCCTTGGCCTTCTTCACCGCGCGATCAATTTCCGTTGCTGTGCGGTCAAGCGCATCACGATAAGCCATCATGCCATCTTGCATGCCGCCGACCTTGGTCTTCAATTCACCCATGGCAGAGCGGAAATCCGATGTCGCGCGCGCCTGGGCGCGGAGCGCTTCATCAAGCTTGTGCAGCGCGATGCGCAGCCGATCCTGTGGGCGCTGAGGGAAGACGACGATTTCCGCCGCTTTGGCTTCGGTTGCTGGCAGGGTGATGGTGGATGCGCTCATCGCTCCGGTCTCCGCTTGGTTAACCGAAGGCTAATACGGGTTAAAAAAAATTGCCAGGGAAATTTCAGAAAAAATAAGATTTCCTGAAGAATTTCTTGAAGTTATTGTTTTATACGGAATTTTTTTGACTGAATTTTACCAAATAAAACTTGAGGTAAAATTGCATTCATTTCAATTCAACCATGGGTTCTGCCCCCTGCGCCGCATCAGGCAGCACAGGGGGCAGACGACGTTACCGATTCGTAAAAGCGGCCTTCCGCTTTTCCGCGAAAGCGGCCATCCCTTCCTTCTGATCGGCCGTCGCAAACAGCGAAAGGA
>JADCFP010000138.1 GCA_020249465.1 Roseomonas sp.
CGTCTGCAGAAGACATCACAACCCAAGGCGCGCTGATGGGTGTTGTGCTGCTCGCACCCGCGATGCTGGTGCTGTGGCGCAGCCCCGATCTGCTCACCTGGGGTCTGATTGTGATCTATACGCTGTTGCAGACGGCGGCCTTGCTGTTTCTGGCGGGTGCGGTGCGGCGGGCGGAGGTCTCGGCCCTGGCTCCCTGGCAATATGCACGGATTGCGTTCGCCCTTGCCCTTGATGCGGTGATGTTTGATCGCTGGCCGGGGCTTTGGGCTTTGGCCGGGTGTTTGCTGATTGCGGCGGGGGGATTGGTGCTGGCTTGGCCGGCGCGAAAATAGGCCGCACGCTCCGCTGTTCCTGCCACGCGTAATTTTCAAAAAACCGCGCGCGCCGAGACCCTCACCCCCTGAGCCCCATCAGCCCATAAAACGCCAGGATCAGCAGCATCAACGCAATGCCCGCCACTGGCCAGGGGCGCGTTGCGTATTCCAGCCCGACAACCGCGCGCGCCATGGCATCCCGCATGGGCGATCCACGCTCAGCAAACACCAAAACATCACCCGCCGGCACTTCCGATACGCGCGGCAAGATACGCGCCCAAATCAACGCGAAAACTACCCCGGCCAAGACCGGCGCGATGGCTGAGATGCTCCACAACCCCTCCGGCGCCTTGCCGGCCACCACGCCATAAAGCGCCCAGGGCAGCGCCAGCGCCACAGCGGCCAATACCAGCCACGGAGCGCCAAGGCCCCAATGCAGCTTGGCCGCCGGTGCTTCCTGCATCGCCGCGCGCAGCCTTTGCACAAAATGCAGCATCAGCGCGGTTGACCCGAAGGCGGAAAGCATCGCCGCCATCGCCGCCAGCCCCGCGCCGAGTTCTGGCTTCGTGGCGGCCTTGGCGAGCGCCCCGCCGGTGGGCGGCAAGCCACCAAAACCAAGCGCCAGCAGCAGCGCCAAGGGCAGCACCCAAGCCCGCCCTGCGGGACCAGTGGCGAGTGCCAGACCGACACCCAGAAATAACGCCCCCTTCGCCAACATGTGATGCAGCGCATAGAAGGCGGCGTGCAACGGCGTCTCCGCGATCCCAAGCGCGAGCCCCATGCCAAAAACCGCCGCCACCACGCCCATTTGGCTGACACTCGAATAGGCCAGGATGGTTTTCGGGTTGCGCTGCGTGAGGCCCATCGCAACACCCCAATAGGCTGTCGCAAAACCAAGGGCGGCGAGCCAGACACCATCCGGCGCCGGCACGCCATCAAAGGGCAAGAAGCGAATGAACCCGATCACGCCTGCCTTGATGATGGCGCCACTCAGCACTGCGGAACCCGGCGCCGGCGCGGCCGGATGCGCAATCGGCAGCCAGACATGCAAGGGCATCAGCCCCATCTTGATCCCAAAGCCAAGGATCAGCAGCAGCGCAATCACCACCCCGCCCGGCGTGGTGCGGAGCACGGGCGCAACATCGGCAATCGCCACGCTTTCAATCCCGGCGCGCCCATGCAGCAGCGCGAAGGCGAGCAGCAGGGCGATTTCCCCCACTACCGCCAGCAGCAGATAAAGCGCACCCGCGCGCCGCGCCTTCTCCGTGCCATCATGCGCCACGAGGCCGAAAGCCGCCAGGCTCACCACCGCAAAAGCCAAATAGAAGCTCAACAGATCGCCGGCGATGAAAACGGCGAGGCAGCCTGCAAGCGTCAGCAGCCACCAGGCGGCGAAGCGCTGGGCTGCCGGCCCTTTGCCAAGCTGCGGGCGGGCAAAAACGCCAGCGGCACTCCATAGCAGCGCAGCACCGCCCAGCAGCAACGCACCCGGCGCATCCAGCAGCAAGGTGATCTTGATGCCACCTGGATAGAGCACGAGCGAAGAACCCATCGCCAAGGGCGCGATCAGCAGCGCGGGCAGCGGCGCCAGCCAAAGCGCGCCCATCACGCGCCCGCGGGTCAGCGGCCAGACAAGCGCCAGCAGCATCAGCACGGGCAGCAGCGGCACAAGCGGCAGCAGCAAATTCATGGCGCCACCACCGGCTGACCAATCTGCGCCATGCCCAGCATGGAAAGCGGCAGCAGCCCCAGCACCATGGAAAGCAGCGCCAGCACCAGCACTGCGCCTTCCTGCACGCGCGGCACGGGGCGCGGTGTTGCCCCCTCTGGTGCTGGCGACAAGGCGGCGGCGACAAGCCGATAGACATAACCGCCGGTCAGCAAGCCGCCCGCCAGAATGACCAGCGACCACCACCACTGCCCGGTATCCACCGAAGCGCGCAGCAGCATCCATTTTGCGGTGAAGCCGCCACTCGGCGGCACGCCCATCAGCGAAAGCCCGCCAATGCCAATTGCCAGCACCGAGAGAGGCGTGGCGCGCGCTGCGCCGCAAAGGCCGGCGACCCGATCCTCTCCGATGGATTGCACAATCAAGCCGGCGGCCAAAAACATCGCGGCCTTGGCGAGCGCGTGGGAGGTTGCCTGCAACATCCCCCCCATCCAGGCGCGCGTCGCCGCATCCGGATCGCCCGCCATCAGCAAGGGAAACATCAGGAACAGATAGCCGATTTGTGCGACGGTCGAATAAGCGATCAGCGCCTTCAGCCTTTCCTGCCGAAGCGCCACCACGCTACCCACGAGGATAGCTGCCGCACCTAGGGTCGCGAGCAATTCCGCCCCCGCCACCGGCGGGCCGGGCAGCACCCAGAACCACAGGCGCACCAACAGAACAAAGGCGCCCTTGACCACAAGCCCGGACAGCAAGGCAGAACCCGCCGGCGGTGCGCCGGCATGGGCTGGCGGCAGCCAAAGATGCAGCGGGAACACGGCCATCTTCGCAAGCAGCCCAACCGTCATGAGCGCGCCGGCCAAGCGCGTTGGCGCATCGGCGCGCGTATTGCCGGCAAGCAGGCCGATATCGAGCGTGCCATAGGCGCCATAAAACAGCGCGCAGCCGAGCAGATAAAGCACCGATCCCAGCAGCGCAAAAAGCAAATAACGCAATTCTGCCTTGAACTGCGATGGCCTTCCATCAAGGCAGGCGAGTGCCAGGGCAGTGAAGGTCAACATCTCCAGCGCCACAAACAGGCTGAACAGATCACGCGCGAGAAAGGCGACAGCAAGCGACGCCGCCAATGCCGGCAGCAGGCACCAATAGGCATAGGCAGCGCGCCCGCCCTTGTCCCAGGATGGCGCGGGATAGGCAGCGCGACCAAAAAGCTCCGCAGCGACAAGAATAATCGCAGCCGCGAGCAGCATAGCCGCGGCAAGCCCATCGGCGGCGAGGGCTATGCCAATCGGCGGCGCGAAACCGCCGATCTGATAGGAAACAGCTTCGCCCTGTGCGATGACCGAAGCCACAATCGCGATCGTGATCGCAAGCCAGAACCATAGCGCACCGCGCGCCAGGCGTGACGCGGCCTGGCCACCCAGCACAAAGGCAAGCAGCGTCGCGCCAAGCGGCAGCGCGATGGCCAGTACCAAAAGGGCTCCGCTGAGTGTTCCGGTCATTCTGGCGGCGTACCGGCATTGGCAGGCGGCGCGGGGTCTTCCGCGAGCGTCACCGCGCCGGTTGTCTGATGCAGGCGAAGCGTCAGCACCAGGGCCAAGGCAGTGGCGGCAAAGGCAACCACCAGCCCGGTAATCACCATGGCTTGCGGTACGGGATCGGCTGGCAGCCCCGCCGCAGCACCGCGCCGCGCTGCAACGCCAAATACCAGAAATACGCCGATGCCGAGCAGGTTGAAGGCAATCACCTTCCGCAGCACGGATGATTGCGCAAGCATGCCGTAAAGCCCAAGCCCAACCAGGCCGGCCGCCGCAAGGGCAAAGGGGGTGATGGCGGTCATGGCTGCGCGCGCCGTTCAGGCGGCCCGGCGATCATGCAGGCCATTGCGGCGGCGACAGATAATGTCATTGCTGTTTCGATCAGCAGGATCAGCGGTTTGGCAAAGCCCGCAGGATAGGCAAGGAAACCCTCTGCCCAGGCAAAACCCGCCAGCCCGACAAGCAGAAACACCAAGGGCCCCGCAGCAATGGCAAGCCTGAGGCGCATATCGCTGATGCTGGGCGGTGCGATCAGCCCCGCAATCCAGGGCAGCACCGACATGGCCGCCAGCACCGCGCCGCCCTGGAATTTGCCGCCCGGCGCATCGGCACCGACCCAGGCGATATAAATGCCAATCACGATCCCAATCGGCGGCAATGCCCTCGCCAGGAAAGTGAGCGGCCCCTGCGGTTCGGCAATGAAAGCCGGCCCCGGCGCACGGCCCCAGCGGCGTTCCGGCGCCATGGACCAGATGGCAAAAACCGCAAACACCAGCACGGCGGATTCCAGCAGCGTATCCAAGGCGCGTTGCACCATCAGCACTGCGGTTACCGGATTGCCAAGGCCGCTCGGCGCCATGGTCTCCAGGATCGGCGCGGCGAGGCTCGGCGCCGGGTCCGGCAGGGCGTGCAGCGCATGGGCCAAAAGCGCGGCCAGGATGACCGAAAGTGTCGCCGCCAGCAGGCGCTGCGCGATGGGCGGCGGCGCTGGTGCGGAGCCCCCGGCACTGATGCGGCTTGCGACATAAAGGATGATGACGGAAGTGGCGGCGGCGCCGATCACAGCCTCGGTCAGCGCGACATCGGGCGCTTCAAGCCGCACCCAGACAAGCGCTGCAATCAGACCCGTCGAGATGAAACCAAGCACAGCGCCAAAAAGTGATCGCGCGGCAAGGGTTGCCGCACCTGCGCCAAACAGGCCAAGCGCCAGCGGCAGATCAAGCAACCAGGCGGTCACGATGGCGGGTCCTGTCCGCGCCGCACTGCGTTGGCAACAAGTTGCGCCGCCGTTGTGCCACCCAACAATACCAGCGCCCAGATCACAATAAGCTTTAGCGCATCCGTGATACTGTCGGCGAGTGGCAGCAGGCCAAGCACGATCAGCCCAAGGCCAAGATTATCCGCCTTGGTCAGCGCATGCACACGGCTGAGAGTATCGCCAAAGCGCAGCAGGCCAAGCGTGCCGGCAATGAAGAAAAACGTGCCCGCCAACACGGCAATGGTCGCGAAGATCGACACCAGCAGGCTCATCGCCGGTCAATCACGCGTGACGCCATGACAAAGGCTACGGACGCAAAGGCACCGACCAAGGCCAAGACCAGCGCGACATCAATCAAGGCCGGCATGCCCGCGGCAGCAAGCAGCAGCAAGGCGCCGATGCCGGCCGTGCTCAGCAATTGCGCGGCGAGCAGCCGGTCAGCCCGCGTTGGCCCGCGCAGCACGCGCGCAAGCCCAATCAGAGCACTCAGCATGATCAGCGCGGCGGCGCCTGTCAGCACTTCAGCCATGCTGCGTGGTCCTTGTGGTACTGGCCAAGGCGGCTTCGGTTTCAGCAAGGTCTTTTGCAAGCGGCATGGCAAGATCGAGCGCATGCAGCCTAAGCCTCCCATCCGGTAAATCCTCAAGCGGGAGGGAACCGGGCGCGAGGCTTGCCAGCGCACGAAAGCCATCGCGCGCTGGCCCCGGCGGCATGGCGAGTGGCACTTCAATCACGCCAGGAGCGAGGCGCGGCGGGAAGGCAAAGGCGCGCAAGGCGACATCCCAACCGGCGCTGAAACTTTGCCGCAGCATGATAAGCGCGAGGCGCGGCAGGCCCCCTGGTGCGATGCGGCTTGCGCCGTGCGGGAGAAGCCGCAGGCTTATGGTGGTGGCGCAAAAAGCGGCGATCAGGCCGAAGGGCAAGCCGAAGGGCTCCGCGCCGGTCAGCACCAACCAGAGGCCAAAAAACACTGCGCCGCGCGCCAGGGCGGCAGGCAGGGCGGATGGCGTCGGCAAGAACCGAGGCTCCTTGATGAAAGTCCGACCCAGGATGTCGCATGGGCCGATGGGGCAAACAAGGCAAAACGGGGCGTCACGCTGGGCCGGCGGTGCCCTGACTGTGCAGAGCGTACAAGCGTGACGCCAAGGGGGAGAGCGCCCCTATTCCTTCAGCAAGGCCCAAGAACTCGGCGTCAGCGCGGCAGGTGCGTCGCCATCGGCGAAGACCGCGAAGCAATCATTGAAAAACGCGACAAAGGCGTCGGCATGTGCATGCCCGCCGCGCAGGGTTTGCACCAGGCCCCAAGGATCGGCGGCGCCATCGGCCCGCGCGCGGAGCGACCCGGCATTATAGGCAATCGCCACCAAGGGCGGGTCGAAATGCGTCGGCAAGTTGCGCCGCATGGCCTGGGCGCGGATTAGCGCCGCCCCGGCGCGGATAGAGGTCGCGGGATCAAGCAGGCGCGTACGATCCAGGCTGGCATCGGCCAGTACCTCTCGCGCGGTTGAAATCAAGGTTTGCATCAGGCCAGGCGAGACGCGATGCGGCGTTGCTGCGTCACTGACAAAACCAGGTTCTTCGCGGATAGCGCCGGCACGGCCACCGGATTCCGTGCAGGCGGTGGTGATCAGCAATTCCACCGGCACGCCATAGGCTGCGGCGCAGGTTTCAAACGCCGCGCGAAAATCGCGCCAGCAACGCGTGACGGTCTCGGGCCTGCCGGCACTGCGCGGCGGTGCGACGAAACCTTCAATACGCAGTCCTTCAGGGCTGAGGCGCCAACGCCGCGACCCTTGCCCCACTGGCGGCGCACTACCCGCCATCAGCCGCCGCACATAAGGATGCAGCATGGCACGCCAATCCGGCCCGGTGGCGAGCCCGGCTTCAGGCGTGGCAGCGCCCGCCAACGGATACGGCGCGGCATCCGGGAAAAGCGCGCTCCAGCTTTGTCTGCCAATAATGCCATCGGCGGCAAAGCCCGGATGGCGCGCCTGCATGCGGCGCTGAAAATCAATGACAGCCCGATGCGTTGCTGGGCCGAAAATGCCATCGGCGCTGCCTGTCAGCATCCCGGCGCGGATCAGCGCCTGCTGCACGGCGCGCACATCATCACCGCGTTGCAGCGGCAGGCGGAGGCTGAGTTCGCGGGCAAGGGCCATGACAAATCCTCCGTGTTTCAAAGGGAACAATCGGTGATGCGCGCGGCGCGCAAACCGGCATCATCGGCAAGGCGCTTGAGCGCCGGATCATCGGGTTTTTGTGCCAAGCCGCGACGTGCCTCGGCCAACGCGTCCCGCGCGGCGGTGCAGCGCGCGGCCTCAGGCCCTGCGGAGAGTCTTGCGGCGGTAAGTGCGGCGCGGCCTCGCAACAAGGCGCCTTCCGCATCGGCCAAGGGGGCGGCTTCCACGATCAAGTCGCGCGCTGCCGGGGCGGCCATGGCGGGGGGGAGGTTTTCAATCGCGCAAAGCCGCGCTTGCGTGCGCAGTTTGCGTACCGACAGCAAAACCTCGCCAGCGGAGTCTTCGGCGGCCTGGGCCGCACTCGCGGCACAAGAAAGCAAACCCGCTTCGCGTGCGCTGCTGCCCGGGCAGGCGGCGCCTTCAGCACGACCCGCAAAGGCCAGGCTGAGGCAGGCTTCGGCGCGGATCAGATGCAGGCGCTGACACGCCTCCCCTGTGCCGGGCGCGCAATCACGCACCACGGGTTCATCGGCGATGGCGGCAAATGCGCCAGCGGCACGTTGCTTTTGCCAGCGTTCAAGCTGCGCCACGGGCGCATCAAGCGCGCTGCAGGCCGCCAGAGCGACAAGGGCCAATGTGATCAGGCGGATCATGACATCACCTCCGCCATCAACCCTACCGGGTCAAGCTTTCTATCCCGCAAATGGCCGGTCAGCATGACGAGCGCTTCAAAAGCGGCGCGGGCTTCGGGCTGGTCTTCGCCGGCCTTGCCGGCCTGATCCATCAGGCGGTTGACCTGATCTGTGCTCGGCAGGGCGCCCGGTGAGGGTGAAAGCGGGGCAAGGGCGGCAGCGATTTTCTCGGGCGTGGCATCGCGGGCTGCAAGATCAGCAAGCAAGGCCGCACGAAATTCCTCAAGCCCTGCTTCAAGCTCTGCCTGGCCGCCCGGAAAGCGCGTGGCGTCGGCGCCATACTCGGCCCAAAGCCGCGCGCCTGCGTCATCCTGGCCAATTTTGCTAAGAAGATCGGCAAAGAAACCAGGACGCGCTGCCTCATTCTTGAAGGCGCGCGCGAAGATTGGGCTGCTTTCCATGCGGAGCTCCACCGAGCTTGGCGTGATCAGCCCTGCATCGAAAAGCTGCGGCGCGAAGGGTGCGGCGAGGACGCGCGCGCGCCAGCGCTGATACTCCGCCGCGCCGAATTGCCAGCCAAGCCCGATCACGGTCGCGACCGCCCCAATTGGCCCGAGCGCCGTGCCAGCCGGCAGTAGTGATGCCGCTGCGCGCAGCAGCGGCGCCAAGGGCTGCGCGCCAATCAAGCCGGCCAGCGCATCGGTTGCCGATTTCAGCGCGCCCTCAGCACCCGGACCGCTTTGCTGGCGTTGCAAGGCAGCGGCGGCGTCGCGCGCTGTGCTGAGCGCCCGCGCCGCGCCTTCCGGGATCATGCCTTTGGGCAAAAGCGGGCCGAATTCATCCAGAATAATGCCGGCCACTTCGATATGCCGCGCGAGGCTGCCGCGCGTCGCTTCAATTCGCCCCGGCAGGGCAGCATCCCGCGCGGCGCCTTCCGCCTTTTGCCGCAGCGCCTCTGCCTCGGCGGCGAGCGCGCCGGTTGCGCGTTCACGCTCAGCCAATTGTTCGGTGGCGCGGCGGGCGATTTGCACATCGGCGCCCGTGCTGCGCGTGCCGAAGTAAAAGCCAAAAACGCCGGTAACGATACCATTCACATAGCCGGCAATCGCATCCGTGAGCCCAAGCGTCTTGGAAAAGAGCAACAGCGGCAGGCCAATGACCCCAACGATAAGTGCGAGCAGCGCGCGCACCGTGCCCTCCGGCAGGGCAAGCGGCAGATCTCGCAAGCCCGCGAGCCGTTCCGGCCCGATCGCAGGGTTGGCGACCAGCGCGAAACTTCTTGCCGCAAGCCACCAAAGAAAAGCGGCGAAGCCAATGCCAACAAGGAAAATCATCATACCGATCAGCGCCGGCAGGCCGGTGGCGCCGGGTGCGGCAAAGGCGGCGAATAGCGCCTCCGGCCCTGGCAGGCCAAGCGCGACAGCTGTCCCCAGCACCGTGGCAATGGCCACGCCGGTCAGCAGAATCCGCAAAGGAAGACGCATAATATAAAGCAATTCCAGCGGTATGGAACGCCCCGCCGTGGTGCCTTCGCTGTTCTCTGCTGGGGTGGCTGGGGGCATGGGCGGGACCTCTGCTGGGGGTCCCGTTTATGGTATAATCTTCCTAATATGTCAAGGAATTTTTTCTGAAACCCCTAGGCCTGCGCCAGCATTTGAATGCCAAGCGGCAGAAAATTTCTTTACCTTCCGCAGCGTTTGGCAAAGAGTATTAGCCAGTACCGAGTGCTCAAATCCTTTCCCCCGAGGAGATGTCCCATGCTGTCAGCCGATCAGATCCAGAAGCTTTATCCGCGCGCCGCAGCAGAACACCTCGCGGCCTTTGCGTCCCAATCAGATGGCCTGCTGCGTGGCTATGGCATGTCACGCAAGCCGATTCGGCTGCAATTCTTCCTGGCACAGATGGGCCATGAATCCGCGGGTCTCACGCATACTGAGGAGGATTTGAGTTATCGCGCTGAAAGGCTGTTGCAGATTTGGCCAAGGCGTTTTGCAAGCGTGGCCGATGCGGCGCCCTATGCCCGCAACCCGCAGAAACTCGCGGAATTCGTCTATGGCGGGCGGCGCGATCTGGGCAATAAGCTTCCCGGCGATGGCTGGCTGTTTCGTGGCCGGGGCTACATCCAACTCACGGGCCGGATCACCTATGCCGAGGTTGGCGCCATTGCCGGGCTTGATCTGGAAAGCCAGCCGGAGCTGGTCGCAAGCCCCGATCATGCGCTGCATGTCGCTTGCGCCTTTTGGGAATGGAAGGGCCTGAACAAGGTTTGCGACACGGGCGATTTTGAAGCCGTCACGCGCAGGGTGAGCGGCGGGGTGCATGGGCTGCAGGATCGGCGGGCCTGGCTGGATAAGGTGCGGCGTGTAATGGCCGAACCGCCGGCACCGGAAGATCAACCCGCGCCCGGGCTTGCCGTTGCCGTGCAGCGCGCCTTGCAGGCGCGGGGCTATACGGAAATCGGCGCCGCAGATGGCGATATCGGCCCGCGCAGCATTGCCGCCATTACGCGGTTCCGACTTGCCCAAGGTCTGCCGGCCGGGCTGATTGACAAGAAATTACTGAACGCGCTTGGGGTTTCAGCTTGACGCGTCACTGCGGGGATGGCGGCGTCGCCTAACCCCGCGCCACCGCCTCCGCAATCCGCGCCGCATTCAGCGCGGCCCCCAGCCGCACATCATCGCCAACTGCCCACAAGGAAAGCCCCTGCGGCAGCGTCGCATCGCGCCGGATGCGGGAGACATAGATCATATCCTCCCCCACAATCTCGGCGGGGCTGGCATAGCCGCCATCATCGCGCCGATCGAGCAGGCTGATCCCCGGCGATTTACGCAACACTTCCCGCGCGTCGCGTTCATTGATCGGGCGGTCGAAGGCGATATTCAGCGCCATGCCAAGGCCAAGCATCACGGGCACGCGCACGCAGCTAGCGGCCACCTGAATATCGGGGCCCAGGAGCTTGCGGGTCTCAACACCCAGCGCCCACTCCTCCCGCGTCGCGCCATCGGCCATGAAGCGGTCAATATGCGGAATGACATTGAAGGCGATCTGCTTGGTGAAATACTGCGCTTCCGGATTGTCATTCACAAAAATGCCGCGCGTCTGGGACCAAAGCTCATCCATGCCTTCCTTGCCCGCGCCTGAGGCCGGCTGATAGGTCGCCGCCACCACGCGCCGGATTCCGGCCGCTTCATGCAAGGGCTTCAGGACCGTAGCCATGATCAGGCTGGCGGGCAGCGGGCAGGCGATGATCCGGCGTTTTTGTGCCTTGGCCAAAGCGGCATCATTCAGCCCCGCCACCACCAGGGGCACATCGGGTTCCAGGTGGAAATGCCCGGAAAGATCAATCGCCATGGCCCCAGCGGCTGCAGCGCGCGGCACTTCAACGGCGGCGAGTTTCGCGTCACAAGCGAAAATCGCGAGCGTCGTGCCGGCAAAATCAAACCGCGCCACATCGCGCGTCTTGAGCACAGCCTTTTCGCCCCAGGAAATCTCGGCCCCCGCAGCGCGACCGGCGGCCAGGGCCACCATTTCAGCCCCAGTCAGGCTGGTTTCCGCCAGACAGCGCAGGATTTCGCGCCCGATCAGGGAAGGGGCACCAATAACGGCGATACGATGAGCCATACGTCAATTCCTAAAACCTTCGCCATGTTTAGCCGCAATCGCGCCAAGCCGCACGGGCCTTAACCGGCTCGTAGCGAAATGGCGGCAATATGGTCCCCGGACTCCAGGATGCGCCATGAAAGCTGCTCTTCGCCTACCAGCCCTTGCCGTGATGCTCTTGCTCGCCCAACCCGGTTCGGCGGCGGCGGAGCAGGATATCGCCGCTGGTCAGGCGGCGGGTTTCTTCATGGGGCTTGCGGCCGGGTTCCTGATTTGCCTGCTGCTGGGCTGCTGGGCGCTTTGGCACCAGCGCAATATGCTGACGGGCTTTGCAAACAAGCTTTCGCGCCTGGCGGCGGGCGAAGCGGTGCCCCCCTTTGCCACCACTGAAGCCGAAGGCCCCTGGCGCCAAATTCTGACGGCGGCCGAGGCTTTGCGGCAGCGCCCTCCAACCATCGCCACGCCCTTGGCCCCTGCGCCTCTGGTCGCCGCCCCGGAAACCTCCCTCGGCGATCTGGCCGCCACCATTGAAGCCGAAACCACCGCAGCACTTGAAGATCTGGACCGCCGCGTTGCCATGCTGCGGCGCAATTCTGCCGCCATGACCGAAGCCGCTGAGGGCGGCGCCCGCGCGGCGGAGGCTTCAGCCAGCGCGGCCTCCAAAGGGCGGATCAGCGCGCAGGAAGCGTCTCGCGGCGCCGATGAATTGGCCGGCGCGGCAGGGGAGATCGCGCAGCAAATGTCGCGCGCCGGGGAAGCCACGCGCGGCGTCATGCAGCGCACCGATGAAGCGCGGCGGATTTTCACGGAGCTCACCAGCAGCGTGGACGAGATTGGCCAGGTGTCGCGGCTGATCGCTGAAATTGCCGGGCAGACGAACCTATTGGCGCTGAACGCCACCATTGAAGCGGCACGCGCGGGCACGGCGGGCAAGGGTTTTACTGTTGTGGCCGGTGAGGTGAAGAACCTCGCCAAACGCACATCGCAAAGCACCGAGGAAATCGCCGGGCGCATCGCCGCCATGCAGGCCGCCGCCAGCCGTGCCTTGGCCGCCATGGATGGCATTGGTTCCGCGGTCATTGAACTTGATGCGGTGGCCACCTCGGTTGCGGCGGCGGTCGAAGAACAATCCGCCACCACCGCCGAAATCTCCCGCGCCATTACCGGGGCTGCGGAGAATGCCGCCGATGTGGCGACCAGGATGGAGGCGCTGACGCAGGATTCCGGCAACACCGGTGAGGCCGCCTGGACCCTGCAATCGGGCGCGGATGAGCTGGCCGATGCCATCGCCGCCTTCCGGCAAAATCTGGGTGAGGCGCTGCGCGGGCGCCTGCCCGCTGCCAATCGGCGGGGCGAGGCGCGGCTCTCCCTTGGTGTACCCGCCCGGCTGAATGCGACCGAAGGCGTGCTGTTGGATATCTCATCCGGTGGCGCGCTGTTCCTGGGGGGTGCTGCGGATTTCACCGAAGGTGAGCTCCGCATTGACGCGCTGGGGCCGCCGCTTGGGGTGAGGCTTGTCTCACGCGCTGAGGGGCGGTTGCATCTTGCTTTCACGGACCCCGCCACAGCGCGGCAGGCTGTTGCGGCCTTATTGCAAGAAAATGAAAGTCTTGACATGCGGGCAGCGTGACCGCTTGCGCGTTTGCCAAGCGCGACCATTTCCGCCATGCCGGAGTTCCGCTGCATTCATCTTTATGATGCGCGGTGCAGCCGTTTCATCTTTCGGGAGCCTTGATAGATGCGTCGCCTTATCCTTTCCGCCGCTCTGCTGGCGGGTGTTTCCGTGACCGCCCCGGCCTTCGCCCAGGATGCCGAGGCTGGTCAGCGTGTGTTCAACCAATGCCGCGCCTGCCACACCATTGATAAGGGCGGGCGCAATGGCGTCGGACCCAATCTATGGGGCATTGTGGGCCGCAAGGCCGGTTCGATTGAAGGCTTCCGTTATTCATCCAGCATGCGCACCGTCGCTGAGGGCGGCCATGTCTGGACAATTGAAAACCTGACTGCCTACATCACCAACCCGAAGGCAGTGGTGCCGCAAGGATCCATGGCCTTCGCTGGGCTGCGCAATGAACAGCAATTGAAGGATCTGCTGGCCTTTCTTGCGAAGCAGAAGGATTGATCGCGGCCCAAATATTTTTGTTCCCACAATACCCGGCGCCAGCGCGGCGAAACCACGCTGGCGCATTTCATTTCGCCACAGGGTCTTGCGCAGGGCAGGCTTCTGCCGGTCTGTGTGACGCGATTTTTCATTAAAAAATAGCAAAGAAACTCGCATCAGGCCATGAAGTGCTTTGGCAAGGCTTGCGGCTTTGCATGCAAATTTTGATTTTTAGCCAAATCAGCCAGCAGACTGTCCACCGTAACCCGGACCCGCGGCGCCAAGTATAGCCGGTGGGGATAGTGCAGCATGATTTCGCGATCACCGGGATCATGCAATTCGCTCAGTACAACCTTCAGTCGGTTGGTTTGCAAATAGGGCATGGCGTGATGCAGCCCAACCTGTGCAATTCCAGCATTCTCTACGGCCAGGCCAAGCAATGCTTCGGGGTCAGATACCCATAGGCGCGCCGAAAGCGCGATCTCGACCGAGCCACGCCGGTCAGGCTTGCGAAAGCGCCATGGAATCTCATCACCACCCGATGAGCGGACGCCGAGCAGATCATGTCGCTTAAGATCGGCCAAGGCTTCAGGAACGCCTTTTTGACGCAAATACTCCGGCGATGCCACCAATACGAGGGGCAGTCGCGCGATACGACGCGCTACCAGGCTTGATTCCTCAATAACGCCGCCGCGAATGGTAACATCGAATCCCTCGCTCAGCATATCGACGGCGCGATTATCAAGGCTCACTTCGATCTGGAGTTTCGGGTGTGCGGCCAAAAGGGCGGGCAATAGGGGCAGCAGGTAATGGCGACCGAAGGATACGCCAACGGAAATTCTTACCCGTCCAACCACTGCCCCGCGCGCATGACTGACCTCAGCCACAGCTTCGTCCAGTACGCGCAGAGCCACAGCGGTACGGGCGCGGAACGCCTCACCTTCCGCAGTGAGCCGCAAATGGCGGGTGGAGCGGTTGAACAGGCGCACGCCTAGCTGGCTTTCCAATCGAGCAACATTCTTGCTGACCGCAGCGGGTGTCAGGTTCAGCTTGTTGGCAGCGGCCGTGAAGCTGCCTGCTGCTGCCGTTTCCGTGAAGGAGAAGAGACCATGGAAGTTTTTCATTTTTTCCTCATGGTTGAAAATGATCCAATTTTTAGTGTGTTTTTGACTAAATTGGTATCTTTTAAAAGCCTCCCTCAGTTCCAAACTTGTCAAGGAGATCGCACATGACAAACCGCATCCTCGTTACCGGCGCCACCGGCAATATCGGTACCGAACTCGTTAAGGCGCTACGCGCTCGCCATGCCGATTTCGCTGTCATGACCAGCCAAGCCGGCAGCGCCCCGGCCGATGTCGCTGAGGTGCAGGGAAACTTCCTGGATCGCGCTTCCTTGGCGCGGGCTTTCGCAGGCATTGATACGCTCTTCCTGCTTTTTCCGATGATACCGGATATGCCGATCATGGCTGCCAATGCCGTGGCCGCTGCCAAGGCAGCCGGCGTCAAGCACATCGTTCGTTCGTCAGGCGCGGGGGCTGATGCGAATAGCCCGGCTGCCATCGCAAAGGTGCATGGTGAGATTGATGCGCTGGTAGCGGCGAGCGGAATACCCTTCACGCTGCTGTTGCCGACCAGCTTTATGCAGAACGCCATCAATTTCTACGGTTCTTCGATAAGGAATGGCGCGCTATATGCCCCGCGCGGCAATGGTGCGATGGCGGTCATCGATGTCCGAGACATTGCAGCGGTAGCCGCGCAGGTACTGACCCATCCAACGGCGCATGCTGGTCGCAGCTACACGCTCTCGGGCCCGGAAAATCTCTCTGACGCGCAAATGATGTCCTTGATTGCGCGGGAAATCGGGCGCGAGGTCAAGTATGTCGATATTCCCGAACAGGCTGCGCTGGATACGATGACCAATATGGGCGTGCCGCCAACAGTGATCGAATGGCTCATGAGCCTGAACCATGTGATCAAGCAGGGCTGGGCAGCGGGTGTCTCGCCAATGGTCCAGCAGATCACCGGGCGCGAGCCGCGCCGCTTTGAAGATTTCGTGCGCGAGAACGTTGCAAAATGGAAATAGGATCGAGGAAATCGCAGCCCTGATACTCTCAATCGCAGGCGCGCTAGGGCGCTGCCAAATGCCTTTGCCCGCCCAATCACACCATGTCTGCTGCGCGGCTGCGCAGCAGACATGATCAGAACCAGCCGATCGCCGACTCTTCACGTTCAAAGCGCCTTCGCGGCGACAGAAGCGCCACAAGCAGGAAAGCCAATGGCAGCCATCTTCTTGGCCTATCCGCCGATGATCCGCGCATTGCCGATGACGGCGCGCATCTTGTCATTGGCGGTGGCACCCGCTTCCACTGCGGCAATGGCGCGGGCTTCGGCGGCGCGCACGGCGGCGAGTTTTTCCAGCACCACCTCTGCCTGATCCTGCGGCACCACGACAACGCCATCCGCATCGCCCACAATGATATCGCCGGGGCGCACATGCTGCCCGCCAAGGGTCACTGGCGCGCCCACCACCGCCGGGCCATTGGCCGCCGGTGAGGCGGGCATGATGCCGGCGGCAAAAAGCGGCAGGCGGGACGCGACAATCCCGGCACGGTCACGCGCCAGGCCATCGGTGACGAAGGCGGCGACACCCTTATTCTTCATCATGCCGGCGACCAGGTCTCCGATCACGGCCGTCGCGGTATAGGCATCATTCGCGACCACGATCACATCGCCCGCTTCGGCTTCCATCAGTGCACCAAAAACGCCAACCACATCAGCCGGATAGGCGAGTGCCGTCAGCGCCGGGCCAACAAAAACCGCATTGTCGGGGTCCATTGGCTTGATCCGGTAATCAAGCGCACCGCGCCCATCCATGGCATCCGCCAGATGCGATGTCTGCGCGCCACGAAAGGCTTCGATCAGCGCGCGGGCGGGGCGGCGATGGCCGCGATGGATGGTGAGCAGCGGGGGATTGTCGAGCATGGCGGCCTCCTATTCGGTTTCCCGCCATGCTTGCCTTTCCCCAAGCGCCAGTAAAGGGTTAAGCCCGTCCCACCAATGCAAGGGCGTGTTCGGCAATCATCGCTTCCTCATCCGTGGGGCGGATCAGTACGCGCACGGGATCACCGGTGCGGCCAATCTCAGGGCGATTGGCGGAATTGGCGGCGTGATCGAGGTTGATGCCCAGAAAGCCGAGCCCCGCGCAGATGCGCGCGCGCACGCCATGCGCATTCTCACCAATGCCGGCGGTGAATACCAGCGCGTCTATGCCGCCGATGGAAGCGGCCAAAGCGCCGATCTCACGCCGCACGCGAAAGGCGAAGTGATCCAAAGCTGCTTCGGCAGCCTCGGTCCCGGCGGCTTCAATGGCGCGCACATCCTGCGATATGCCGGACATGCCCTTCAAGCCACTGTCGTGATACAGCAGATGCGTGATGTCCTTCGATGTCATCTGCATACTATCCAGCATATGCAGCACCACGCCGGGGTCCAATTGCCCGCTGCGCGTGCCCATCGGCACACCATCCAAGGCGGTGAAGCCCATGGTGGTGGCGCGGCTTTGCCCGCCTGCCATGGCGCAAAGCGAGGCGCCATTGCCAAGATGCGCGACAATCAGACGAGACTGTCCAAGTGCGGCATCCTCTGCCGCCAGACGGCGCGCGATATACTCGTACGACAGGCCATGGAAGCCGTAACGCAAAATGCCCTGATCAAAAAAGTGCGGCGGTAGCGCGAAAGTCGCCGCAGCATGGCTTTGCGTGCGGTGAAAAGCCGTATCGAAACAGGCGATTTGCGGCACACCCGGAAAATGCCGCGCAGCGGCTTCAATGCCGGCGAGATTATGCGGCTGATGCAGGGGTGCGAGGGGCACCAACGCGCGGAGTTTTGTCATGATGGCATCGGTGATCATCACCGGCGCGCTCAAATCCCGCCCGCCATGCACCACGCGATGGCCAATGGCGCGAATGGAAGCGCCATCCAGCAAGGGCGATAGCGCCGCCAAAATCACGCCCAAGGCACCTTCATGGCCCTTGGGTGCTTCGGTTTCCGAGAAGCGCCGGTCCGTCAGCATCGCGCCCGTCGCATCGCGCAAGGTGAAATGCGGTGCTGCGCCAATGCCTTCTAACTGGCCATCATAGCGTTGCGTCAATCCGTGCGCTTCAACGGCAAAGACCGCGAATTTCAGCGAGGATGATCCCGCATTCAGCACCAGCAGTGCCGATCCCTTGGCTTCAGGCGACATTATGCAGCCCCGCATCCACATAGATGGTATCGCCCGTCATGCCCGATGACGCGCCACTCACCAGAAACGCCACAACGCGGCCCACTTCCGCGATATCCACCAGGCGCTGTGCTGGCGCGCGTTCCTTGGCATCGGCGATCAATTCATCGAATTGCGCAATGCCGCTGGCCGCACGGGTACGGAGCGGCCCGGGCGAGACCGCGAAAACCCTGACACCGTGCGGGCCAAGTTCAGCCGCCGCGTAGCGGACCGAGGCTTCAAGCGCGGCCTTCACCGGCCCCATCACATTGTAATTCGCCACCACCTTATCGGCGCCGTAATAGCTCATGGTCACCAAAACGCCGCCCGCCGCCATGATGGGTTCCGCGAGCTTCGCCATGCGCAGAAAGGACCAGCAGGAAACCCGCATGGCCTGGGCGAAACCCTCGGCCGAGCAATCAATCACGCGGCCATGCAAATCGGCACGCGGGGCGAAGGCGATGGAATGGATCACGAAATCAAGCTTGCCCCAGTCGCGCGCCAGGCGGTCAAACACGGCTTCCATTTCGCCAGGCGCTTCGACATCCAGCTTCATGGTGATGTGCGCGCCAAGCTGTTCGGCCAAGGGGCGCACATGGGGTTCGGCCTTGTCATTCAGCCAGGTCACGGCAAGGTCAGCACCAAAGGCACGCAGCTTGGCGGCGGCGCCAAAAGCGATGGAATCGGCATTGGCAATGCCCACCACCAGACCGCGCTTGCCCTTCAGCATATCGCCGATGCGCTGATCGGGGTTCCAAATGGTGGGAAGCGGGTCGGTCATGCGAATCTCCACATTTCGCAGCGCCTGCTAGCATGATACCCGCGCGCTGGTTTGCGCCGGATCATGCCGGGGCGATCATCTCAGCAAGGGGCGAAGCGGATGCGGTCTATCCGCGCATCAAGCCGCGCATTCGTGTCTTCCACATCGCTGCCGATCACGATTTCGAGGACGGGCGGCACAGTCGCGCCCTTGAAGGCCGCGCGCCAATCGCGGGTGATTTCCGCCTTTTCCTCAAACCAGCGGGCTTTTTCTGCATTGGCAGCGCGACGAACATAAACCTTGCCGAGGCCAGAAACATAAGGATTGGCAAAGGGGCGCGGTTCCTGGCCCGTGCCGCCCCAGACATAAACCAGCATGCTGCGCGGCAGGCGGTGATCCCCGGCCATGGCCTGCGCCATGGTGTGCTGCGCCTTTTGGAAGAAGCTCGCCTCCGGCGGCCAGCCATCAAAGCCAACCGTGATGGCGATGGCGCGATCATCACCGCCCTTGCGATCAAGCGGAGTTGGCGGTGGCCCCTGATCCACCCGCCAGCGCCAATAAAGACAGGCATCAGCCTGCGCGACAGAACGCCAAACGAAGCTTCCCTGGCCGACACCTGTGATGCGGAGCCCTCCGTCAGGCAGCGCCTCAAAATTCGCAGGCCTGATGCCGGGCCAGCCGCCCTTTTGCCAGCCGGCAGCACGCAAAGGGTCCGGCGTTGGCAGGCGTTCCGCCGGCGCACCCAATAAGGGCGCGAGCAGCAGGACGCAAAGTGCACGAATAAAGGCCGGCATGGCCGCCATATGGGGCAGCCCAGGCTAATGGTAAATGCCGCGCCTTTAGGCTTGCAGCGCCGCCCCTGCCCGCGCCACCACCCTGTCCGTGAAGGCATGGGCGCTGCCCAAATAGCTTGCCGGATCGGTCATGGCCTCGACCGCCGCCGCATCCAGCCGCGCCGAAATGGCCGGAATGCGCGACAAGGCAGCGGCCAGCGTAATGCCCTCGGCCCGCACCGCATCGCAGGCGTCATTCACCTTATGGTGAGCTTCGCCACGGCCCAGAATGGGGGCAAGGCGCATCATCACCGCCTCACCCATGATCATGCCATGGGTTGCATCCAGATTGGCACGCATGCGCGCCGCATCCACTTGCAGCCCCTCGGACAAAAACCGCGCCTGCGCCACGGCGCCATGGGTCAGCAGGAAGGCTTGCGGCAGTGCGAGTGCTTCCGCCTGCCAGGGGCCGGTGCCGCGTTCCAGATCATGCGCCATGGCGGAGAGCATTTGCGGCACCAGCGCATGCACGCCGCGCGCTTGCGCCAGGATATATTCGCACGCGATCGGGTTGCGCTTTTGCGGCATGGTGGAAGACCCGCCGCGCTTTGGCACATGGGGTTCGGCGACTTCGGCCAATTCCGTTTGCATCAGCAGCATCACATCCGTGCCGATTTTCGAAAGGCTGCCACACAGCACGCCAAGCCAGCAGGCCACTTCCGCCACACCATCGCGCGCCACATGCCAGGGGATATCGGCTTCGATCAGACCAAGTTCCTGCGCCAATGCCCGCGCCACCGGCAGGCCCTGATCGCCAAGGGAAGCCAGTGTCCCAGCAGCACCCCCAAAGCCAAGCCGCAGCACACGCGGGCGAAGCTGTTCCAGCCGCTCCAAGGCAGTGATCAGCGGATTGACCCAAACCGCGACCTTGTAGCCGAAGGTCACCGGCAAAGCGTGCTGCAAATGCGTCCGCCCCGCCATCACCGTCGCGCGATGCTGTGCCGCGAGTGTCGCAAACCCCGCAATGGTGGCGCGCAAATCCTCTTCAATCAGCGAAAGGCCGTCACGGATTTGCAAAACGAGCGCGCTATCCATGATGTCTTGCGTGGTGGCGCCCCAATGGGTCCAGCGCCCGGCATCTTCCCCGGCCAGTTTGGAAAGCTGATTGACCAGCCCCACCACGGGGTAGCCCGTATTACGTGTGGCGGCGGCCATGGCGGCGCGGTCCAAAGCCTCCGCCCGCGCGACGCGCGTGATGGTCGCCGCGGCCTCGGCCGGGATGATCCCAAGCCTTGCCTGCGCGCGCGCAAGGGCGGCTTCCACATCCAGCATTTTTTGCAAATAGGCGTCTTCGCCAAAGGCGGCGCGCATGGCATCCGTGCCGTAAAGCGCGCCGAGCACGGCGCCATCGGCGGGGTTCACGGGCATGATCTTTTCCCCAGAACCCGGCGCCGCGCGCCGGGCGGCAAGGCAGTGGAGTATTAGGCGGGTTCGGGCGCCGGCGCTGGCCGCGCAGGGGCAACCACTTCCGCGCCGCTTTCATTCAAATCGGGCGTGATGGTTTGCGCTTCGCCGCGATATTCGGGCTGATCGCCGCCTTCACCGCCTTCTGGCCCTTCCGGGCCGTCCTGCTGCGCATAGCGGCGCTGCTGGTATTGCTGCTGATGCTGCATCGCGGCCTGGTTCATCGCGTTCAGGATGCGGAAGTAATGCTCCGCATGCTGGAAATAGCCTTCCGCCATCACGCGATCCCCGCCGCTGGTCGCATCGCGCCCAAGCTGGAGGTATTTTTCGAAAAGCTGTTGCGCCGTGCCGCGCAGCCGCAAATCCGGCCCGTTCGAATCAAAAACGTGGTTGCGGTTGAGCGGCTGACCGCCACCCTGGCCGCCACCCCCGCCACTATGGCGGAACTGGCCGCCCCCACCATGACGGTGACCGCCCCGGCCGCGCATGCGCTTCATGTTCATCTGTATTGCGTTTCGCTATTCCGCATTCGGCATTTCCGGAGCGCAGCGGGCCAAGGCCCTGGGTTACGTCCTGAATTCCGAGTCTGTTGCATCCAAACGGTACCGAAAGGACCGGGCAAATACCCATAAGGCTTTTCGGGATCAGGGAGGGGAATCGAACTTCCTCACCATCACCGCCTTGGACTTGTAGCCCCTCAGCCCCGCCGCGCCAAGGGCAAAATCACGCGGACCGCAGCACAAGGGCGCGCGGCACCCCGCCCAGATCGGCTGAGCAGGCTTCGGGGGTCAGGCCGGATGCCCGGCCCAAG
>JADCFP010000139.1 GCA_020249465.1 Roseomonas sp.
ATCCCGCTGTGGGTGAAGCGTAACCGTCCGGCGAGTCCCACGGCTTTCTGATCTTCACGCTGCGCTGGGCGCCATGCTCTGCTGCTTTTTCCAATTCCAGGGCAGTAATTCATGAAGTCTCTGCTGCGGCATATCAGCGATGCGGGCCAGGACGTCAGCAAGCCAGGCGCGCGGATCAACGCCGTTCAGCTTAGCGGTCTGGATCAGGCTGTACATGGCGGCGGCGCGCTCCCCGCCCTGGTCGGAGCCCGCAAAGAGCCAAGCCTTTCGCCCAAGTGCCGCGCCGCGCAACATGCGCTCGGCGGCGTTATTCGTCAGGCAGATGCGCCCATCACTCAGGAACCGCGTGAAAGCCTCCCAGCGCTTCAACATGTAATCCATGGCCTGGGCGAGGTCATTGTGGCGCGAGAGCTTCGCCCGTTCGGCCCGCATCCATGCCTCAAGCGCGGCCACTAATGGCGCGATGTCGCGCTGGCGCACCGCAAGCCTCTCGGCCGCAGGCTTGCCATTGATCGCGGCTTCGGCGGCGAATATCACGTCAATCTGGCGCACGGCCTCAATGGCGAGTGGCATGTGATGCAGCTCGGCCAGCTTGAACAATTTGCGCCTGCCATGCGCCCAGCAAGCGGCCTCCAGGATCGGCCCTGGCTGTCGCCCTGCTGCATAGAGCCCATTGAACCCGGCATAGGCATCTGCCTGCAGAATACCGGTGTAATTGGCCAAGTGGCGTTCGGGATGGATTGCTTTTCGATCTCGGGAATAGCGAAACATCGCCGCGGGCGGGTCCGTGCCACCAAAGGGCGCATCATCGCGCACATAGGTCCAAAAGCGCCCGACATCGGTTTTGCCCGCCGCCAGTACCGGCACAGTGGTGTCATCACCATGCAGCCGCTCGGCGGCCAGCGCATGCGCATCGATCAGGAACATAAGCGGCGTGATCGTTGCGGTGCTGGCGCCCACCCAATCCCCGATCGTCGAGGTGCTGAGATGGATGCCCTCACGCGCGAAGGTCTCGCTCAGCCGATTGAGCGGCAGGTGCTGGCCGAATTTCGCCTCCAGAATGGTGGCCAGGAGATGCGGCCCCGCCCTGCCGCGCATGATCGGGTGAAAGGGCGCGGGCGGCTGAGTGATGGCCTCACAACTGCGGCAGGCGAATTTCTCCCGCACTGTCTGGATGACTTTCCATTGCCGCGGGATGACCTCCAGCGTTTCGGTCACATCCTCGCCGAGTTTCACGAGGGTGCCATTACAGCAGGGGCAGGCGCTTGGTGATGGCAGGACGATTCTCTCGCGCGGGAGATGTTCTGGCAGCGGGGCGCGCTTGGGGTGGTTCTGCGCTTTGTCCTGCTTGCTGTCTGGCGCAGACTGCTTACTGGCCAGGCGATTGATTTCCGCTTTGGTCTTGACTTCGGATTGTGCGGTGGTGAGTTCGTCGATCTGCAATTCCAACTGATCAACCAGCTTGCGGCTGCGTTCGGAACTTGCGCCGTAGCGGTCGTGTTGCAGCCGTGCGATGAGTTTCTTGAGATGGGCGATGGTGTTCTCGGCACTTGCCAATGCTGCCTGCTCGGCAGCGCGCCCCGCGCGTTCGGCGATGAGGGCCGATCTCTCTGCCGCAAGTGCGTCCTGGCTTGCGATATAGGCTGCGCGTAGCGTTTCAATATCTTCGGGGATATGTGGCGCGGGCGATGTCACGCCCAAAATCGAATCACATCACGCGCGATCTGCAAAGAGGAAATGTACGATTTCAGCATATAAATTCATTCACCCTGCGCTTGCAGGGCGCCAGGTGTGCTGCGGATTTCTCCAGTCTATGCCTTCAAGCATATAGCCCAGCTGCGAGCCCATGATCGAGACCGATCCCGCCATGGCTGAGGGCCATACGAAACGACCACGCTCCAGCCGTTTGGCATAAAGCGACATGCCAAGCCCATCATGCCAGAGGATCTTGATCAGATCGCCGCGGCGACCACGAAAGACAAAGAGATCACCCGCATGAGGATCACGGCCCAGTGATTGCTGTACCTGGGCCGCGAGGCCGTTCATACCACGTCGCATATCCGTATGGCCCGACGCCAGCCACACACGCATGCCAGGCGGAACCGCCAGCATCAGCGCAGCGCGCCGATAATGCAGGATAGTGCAGGCAGGCTGAGTGCCGCGCTGATTTCCAGCCGCGTGCCATTCGCAAGCGTGATCGTGATCGCACGATGATCTGGCGGCGGCGGAGCATCAGCTTGCAAGGACGCCGCCGGTGGCGCATTGGCCGCCGTATCCATAGCGCTTACCGCGTCAACGACTACTGGCAGAAAACCAGGTGGATCAGACATTGTTAGCCTGCCAGCGCGCGCTTGCTTGCGCCAAGTCCAGAGAATGCTCCGGCTGATCTCGTGCCGACGGGCAACCTCCGCAACCTTCGCACCAGCCTCATCAGCCTCAGCCACAATCCGCAGTTTATCAGCATCCGACCAGCGACGGCGCCGCTCAACACCAGAAATTATCTCAAGCCCCATCATCACCCCCCGTACTTATGAGCGCCCTTAAGATCGTCCATAAGAACAGATGACAGAGGCTTCACCGGGAAAGGAAGGTGGGGCTCCCCGGGTGGATACCATTCTTATGCGGTTCGAAAAGGATAGGAACTCGGTTTTCCCAAAGGGCAATGACGTCGATATTGAAGCAAAGACAGGTGCCTATAGCAGCTCATTTTCCTATAAAGTTAAAGCAGTCATCGTTGATTGTGTGCGTCTATTTATCGAATGAATATAGCGGTTTGACCAACTTGGCTTCAGGCGCGGAATGCAAAAATATATGCTAGGCCATCTCAGATTATAGTTATTCGCTTTTTGTTCTTGACATAAGTCCTATGATATGGCAGCCAGATAGCGTGGGAATGACCCCACGAAGGCGGCCGCCGAGGTGCTACCAACACCCCGACGGCCTGACCCAAAACACAGGAGTATCAGTCCTATGTCCCAGGCTAATCACGAGCCTAGCTCTATTTTGCCCGCGGCGGAACGCCGCATCATCCCGTTCCCGCGGCGCCACCCACGACGGCCGGATGTCCCGATTGTTTTCACTCCGGAAACAAGCGCGCACTTCCTGCCGAAAGTTGCGGCAGCGGGAGGCGACGACGGTGATGACGGCTATGGCAAAAGGCGCAAGAGGGCGCGTCTGCGACTCGTCAAAACCGATCAACTGCCATCACCTGAGCACGTCTTCATTATTTATCAGATCCGAAGACGTTCTGATGGCCGA
>JADCFP010000014.1 GCA_020249465.1 Roseomonas sp.
GCAGCGGGAGGCGACGACGGTGATGACGGCTATGGCAAAAGGCGCAAGAGGGCGCGTCTGCGACTCGTCAAAACCGATCAACTGCCATCACCTGAGCACGTCTTCATTATTTATCAGATCCGAAGACGTTCTGATGGCCGAAGCTATGTTGGTGTTACGCAACGTAGCTTGGAAACACGCTTTCGTTTCCATCAATATGATGCGCATCGCAGAAGTAAAAAGCTGAGAGCTGGTGGATTGGCGTCAGCAATCAGGGAAGCTACCCAGCGTAATGTTGCGATCCACGAAGAATTCGAGATAACTAAGATCGACGGTTGCTCGACGCCCCGAGAGGCGAGAAAACTCGAGCAGGACTGGATCGAGCGCTTGCAAACAAGGGCGCCCAGTGGGTTCAATCTGCAACCTGGTGGCGCAAGCTTAGGCGGCCCAGCCAATGGAAGACCGATTACTCTACGCATCGACGGGCAAAGAGCACGGCGTTTTCCCTCGATTATGGCCGCACTAAACAGGGTAAATGCGTGGCGTATGCGACAAGGAAAACCGCTGCTGGCATTTCCAACCGTGCGAGTGCGGCTCGAGTCAGGCCAGACTCCGCGGCAAGCTTTCGAATTTGAAGAGCGGGTAGATAGAAGGCAGCTACGTGCAACGCCAATCGAGGTTGCAGGCAAGGAGTTTTTTTCTTTGTCGAAAGCAGCGAGGGAGCATTGCATATCTCACACCGCGTTGAAGGGGCGTCTTTGGCGCGCTTCTCGCGCGGGTCTTGGTTCTGCCTGCCTAACCGAAGATCGGCGGCTGCCAGGCTCAGCAAGACATAATGGCGTCAAGACAGGACGCTTGCCACCATTCGAATTACCTCATCCGACTAAATCAAATGAGGTTGTATCCGCCGCTGACTTTGCGAAGCTAACCGGCTTGCCAAAGGCAACTATAACGTATCGCTACCCAAAAATGCGCTACGAAGAAGGTGATCAACTTTCGTCACTCGGGCGTGATGAGATTATTTTGCGTCTCTTGGACGGAACAGAGAGGCGCATTCAAATCTCATTGCCGCTACCCGATGGGCGCGTATTACACGGTGGCGTCAGGGAGTTGATTCGGAAAGTACTTTCGGAACCTGATCTACGCGCGATGCGAAGCGAAGATATCGGGTTGAGCGGCATTCGGAAGCGGCTACGCCAGATTGAAAGTTGGCCAACGCCTCCAGCGCCGCAGATTGTCGCGAAAGCCTTTGGCTTTGGCGACGCGGAAGTCTGATTCCTCACGAGCGGCTCCCACGAATTCGGGGGCCGCTCCTTTTGGGAAACTTGAGTCGCGAACATCTGAAATGTCTGACCCAAAGACTGCGTTTTCTGAAAACACCGATGCGACTGCGTTTCAATCCATCCAGGGGCTCTTCGATAATCCAGAAGACAGAAAACGCCTTAGCCCTTCAGCTGCCATTGGTGCCCGTAATATACTACGGATCTGGTGTGTGCCATCTGCCAGCGCGGCGATACTGATCGGCGTTTCACTCAGCACCTGGTATCGCATAAGGCATAATCAATGGTCGGGAACTTTTTCGCAGGACCAGATGACACGGGTTTCGCTACTGCTGGGCATCTATCGTGGTCTTCAAATTCAATTTGGTGAGGACCTAGGTGACCGATGGGTAAACCTAAGGAATAATGGCCCGCTCTTTTGTGGGCGGACACCATGCGAGTTTATGGTCGCTGAGGGGATTTCTGGAATGTGGCGGGTGAGAAGGTACGTTGCTGGGATAGGGTAGGGGTTTAGGTTGCCAAACGTCAGCGTCAATCAGAGCAAATTGACTTTGCAAATCCTACTCTTGGCTGACGGTTGCTTGCGTGCTGGAGCAAAAATGGTGGAACAAGACTAAGGCTGGGTCATCGTCACTCTGCTTGAAATAATGATGAGCCAGAAGTTCGGCACTACATACATCTCCAGCTTGCCCAGATATTTAGTGATCGCAGATACAGACTATGTCCACTCATGTCAAAATAGCTTTCTTAAAAATATCATAAATTAGAAACATCATTGCCATCCTTCATCTGCAGACAGGTATCGTTAGTTGTGTAGGATCTCTCTGCGTGCAGGGCATCTCCATCAGATCTGTTTCGCGTCACTTTGGGTCGGTAAAGGCGCTTGATAACGTATCGCTAGACGTGGCCGCAGGTGAGTTTGTCGCCCTGGTCGGGCCATCCGGCTGCGGCAAATCCACCCTCATGCGCATCGTCGCCGGAATTGAATCCGCCGATGCAGGTTCACTTTCAATTGGGTCACGAGACGTTAGTGCCCTACGCGCCGCCGAACGTAATGTCGCGATGGTATTTCAGAATTACGCGCTTTATCCGCATCTGACTGTCAGTGAGAATATCGCCGTTCCTCTTGCGATGCGCCGCCTTTCTGCCCTGGAGCGCCTTCCCCTTATTGGGCACATGATGCCAGGCCTTTCGCAGAAGCGGGCGGCGATCGCCACCGATGTCCTTCAGGCTGCCCAATCGCTCGGCCTGGATGCCTTATTAGACCGAAAGCCGGGACAGCTTTCGGGGGGGCAGCGACAACGCGTTGCCTTGGCCCGGGCAATTGTTCGCCATCCTGATGCTTTTCTGATGGATGAGCCGCTTTCTAACCTGGATGCGGCGCTTCGTGTGCAAACACGTCGTGAGATTGTTGAGATTCATCGCCGCGTCGGCGCTGCGACACTCTACGTGACACATGATCAGTCTGAAGCACTCACCATGGCGGACCGCGTCGCCGTTATGCAAGCTGGTCAGATACTACAGGTTTCCTCACCTGAGGCGATTTATCACGATCCGCAGGATATCCGCGTGGCGACTTTCATTGGTAGCCCGCGGATCAATTTAATCTCGGCTGCAGCAGATGCCGCTGGTCATGTCCATATCGCGGGAAAATTAAGTGGGCTTCATGCAACACCTGGTCCCGTTACCATTGCCATTCGTCCAGAGAATTTGCGGATCGAATCCAATGGTATTCCTTGTGTGGCAGAAGGTATCGAATTTCTCGGTGAAAGCCTGCTGCTTCATGCGCGCCATAGCGCCGGTAATGAAGCCTTTATCATACGGCTTCCGCCAGAAATGCCGCGCCCGCATGACGGTGAGGTGATCCATCTTGCTTTTGAGGCAAAGCACGCTCTGCTGTTTGATCAAAATGGCAAGCGGCTGGCGCCAAGCAAGCATTCTGCGCAGAACCAGGAACTTACCCTTGCCTGAAGCAATGTCAGCAGCAGCGCCTGCATCATTTGAGGCAAGACCGCTCCGCCTTGCGCGGGGCGAAGCCCTGGTCGGCCTGTTGCTGAGCCTACCGGCGGGTGTCGCCTATTTCCTGATGCTCCTATTGCCCAGTTTGGCTACGATCCTTCTGGCGTTCACAGATTACGAATTGGGCGCACTCGAATGGGGCTGGATTGGCGCCGCGAACTTTGAAGAAATGCTGGAAGATCGTGGTTTTGCAGTCGCTCTTCGCAATACCGTCATTTACGTCGGGTTCGTCACGCCGCTTTCCATCTTGCTCGGCCTTGGTGCGGCGCTTTTGATTGAAGCGGGCATTCGCGGGCGCGCCCTGTTTCGTGCGGTCTTCTTCTTGCCAGTTGTTTCCTTGACTGTCGCCATGGCAGCGGCTTGGCAATATCTGCTGCATCCAACAATCGGGCCTTTGAATGCTTTTTTGCGCCTTCTTGGTGTCGCCTCCCCTCCCTTCTGGCTTTCATCTTCAGATTGGGTGCTGCTCAGTCTCGGGGCCATCGGTACTTGGGAGAATATTGGCTATAACATGGTGCTCTTCCTGGCGGGTCTTAGCGCCATTCCGCGGGAACTCTATCATGCCGCAGAAGTTGATGGGACCAAAACCTGGCTTGATCGGTTTCGGCTCGTCACCTGGCCAATGCTTGGACCAACGACACTGTTCGTGCTGACCATTACCATGATCCGCAGCATTCGGGTTTTTGATACGGTTGCTGTTCTGACCCAAGGTGGTCCGAACAAGGCGAGCGAAGTCTTGCTGCATACCATGTACAAGGAAGGCTTCACCTTCTTGCGGCTTGGATACTCGGCTGCGATCACCTTGGTTTTCCTGATGATGGTTCTGGGCCTTGTCTGGCTTCAAACCAAAGCTCTGGATAAGCGGGTGCATTATGGCTAAGCGCGACTTGAGATCGCTTTGGGCAGATACACCGCGCCTGCTGGTGCTAGGCTTCCTCGCGCTCTTGCTGCTCATGCCCTATATCTGGATGATCTCCGCCAGCGTGAAGCCACTGGATGAGTTATTTCGCGCCAGTCTCAATCTTTGGCCGGAACGCTTTTACGGTGTTGAGAATTACCGGCAGGTTTTTTCACAGATTCCAGTATTTGGGTACCTCTGGAACGGTGTTGTTGTCTGCGCTGGAATTCTTTTTTTCCAGTTGCTTTTCGCCGTTCCGGCAGCCTATGCGCTCGCAAAACTGAACTTCCCTGGCCGAGATCTGGTCCTTGGCCTAGTTATGCTGGGACTTCTTGTGCCGCCCCACGTTCCAGCGTTGCCCCTTTATGTTGCCTTCAGCAAAATGGGGCTGTTGAATACCTATGCAGCGCTGATCTTGCCCTTCACCATTTCAGTCTTTGCAATTTTTCTATTCCGTCAATTCTTCAAGGCGCTGCCTGATGAATTGGTGCATGCCGCACGCCTGGATGGCATTGGCGAATTTGAAATTGTCTGGCGTGTCATCCTTCCAAACGCGTGGCCTGCGGCCACGGCCTTTGCGATCTTCTCCGTGGTTGCGCACTGGAATGATCTTTTCTGGCCGCTGATTGTGATTGAAGGGCAGGCTCGTGCCACCCCAGCGCTTGGTGTCCTGTATTTCCGTTCAGATGAGGCGGGCGATGATTTCGCCGCATTGATGGCGGCTGCCGTCATCATGACGCTACCGCTAGTCCTGGCATTTCTTCTTGCACAACGTCGCTTTGTTGAAGGTATCGCCACAACCGGACTTAAGGGGTGACCGTGCGCTGCAAGATAATGTGTCTCTTCCCTCGCATCTCCGATTTTTCCACACCGAAAGGAACCGAACCATGAAATCATTCACCCGCCGCGCGGCCTTGGGTGTCACGACCGGGTTGCTCGCTGCGCCGCAGTTGCGCGCCCAGGCGAATGTGGAAATCACGGTGCATTATGCCCAGCCCCAGATTTTCAAGGAAAGTTACGACGCGATTGCTGCGGAATTCGCTAAGCGTGAACCGAATATTACGGTCCGCTTCATCACAACGCCGAATTATGAGGAAGGCAATCAGCTTATCCTTCGTCAGGCCGCAACCAATCAATTACCCGATCTTTCCTATCAGGGCTTCAATCGGTTGAGGGTATTCGCGGAACGAGGCATTGCACAGGACCTAGCACCCCTACTTGCGCGTGAGGGTGATCCCGCTGCCCATGGCTATACGCCCGGCATCCTCGCGCTCGGCCATTTCGGTGGAATGCAATCAGGGCTTGCCTATGCCGCATCCAACGCGATTTCCTACTACAATACCGAACTCCTGCGCCGCGTTGGCGCCAATCCTGCCCCAGAAGCTTTCCCAAAAACCTGGGATGAGGTGATTGCGCTTTCGGCACGCATCAAGGCGCTTGGCGATGGCACTGAAGGCATGTGGTTCCAATGGCCCGGCGATGACTGGATGTTTTCCGCGCTGCTGTTTAGCCATGGCGCGCGCATGCTTACCCCGGATGAGCGTGACGTCGGCTTCGCGGGTGCCGAAGGTCTCGCCAGCTTGCGCTTGCTCCGTCGCATGGTGACCGAAGGCGGGATGCCGCAGCTTAATGCCACTACGGCGCTGCAGGCCTTTGCGGCCGGCAAGCTCGGGATGCGCTTTGGCTCAACTGCCTTCCTGCGGAATATGATGACCAGCGTCGGGCGTAATTTTGAAATGCAAACCGCGCTATTGCCCGTTGTTGATCCTGTGAACGGCCGCCTGCCCACTGGTGGTGCTGCAGGGATGTTGACTGCCCGTGACGCCGCAAAGCGTGAGGCTGCCTGGAAATTTCTGCGCTTTTCTACAAGCGCGGAGGGAACGACCTTGATGGTCAAGAATACCGGCTATGTGCCCACCAACCAGCTTGCCATTGATGATCCGCGTTATCTTTCTGAATTCTATCGGGAGAATCCCCTGTTCAAGACCGCCACCATGCAGGTCGGCCGTATGGTGCCCTGGTATGCTTTCCCCGGGGCCAATAGCGTGCGGGTGACTGAAGTAATGGTGAATAATATGGCGCGTGTAGTCGAAGGCACCGCGACGCCCGAAGTGGCCTTGGGCGATATGGCGAGTGAAGTGCGCCGCCTGCTACCGCGCCGGGGCTGAAACATGCACACCATCCTTCAGCTCACTGATTCTCATCTCTCGCCGCGGAATGAGTTATTCCGCAGCAACCTTGCCTTGATCCGTGCACTGGCAGCGACTGCCCCGCCCGACCTTACGGTTGCCAGCGGCGATCTATCGCTTGATGGCGCAGATGATGAGGCGGATATGGCCTTTGCCGCCGAAGAACTGGGCCGCTTCCCAGGCCCAATTCTGGCCCTGCCAGGCAATCATGACACGGGCAGCCACGCCCACACCATGCCGCGTCAGCCCTTTGACGAAACTAGGCTGACAAGGTTTCAGCGGCAATTTGGTGCAGGGTATGGTCTGCATGATCTGCCCGGCTGGCGCATCATCGGCCTCAATTCCGAGGTGATGGGAACAGGGCACCCGGAAGAAGAAGCTCAGGCGCGCTTTATCATTGAAGCCGTTGAAAGCGCGGATGCGCGGCGATTGGCGGTGTTTTTACACAAGCCCATCTTTGTGACGCATCCAGATGATCCGGTTTTCGATTACTGGTCTGTTCCCCCGCACGCGCGCGATACCTTAGTGCCCATCCTGGAGCATCCAGGGCTTCGCCTGGTCGCCTCTGGCCATTTGCACCTGCATCATGAATTCAAGCGTGACGCAGTCTCCTTTGTCTGGGCGCCGCCACTTTCCTTCGTGGTGGAGGAGGATGAGCAGCAAGGCCTGCCTGGGGCGCGGCGCTGCGGTGCCCTGCTGCATCATCTGCATGCGGATCATGTGGAGACGGTTTTGCTGGAACCAGATGGCATGGAGGTGCCCTATCTTGGCTCTATCCGCCATCAGACCTATCCGCGCACTAGTTCCTGAGTTGTAATTGTGGCGTGCCTTGGCACGTCACAACACGGCAAATAATGTGAAGTTAAGCTGACCGCTCTCGGGCCTTTGGCTGCGCGCCACGTTTGCCGCCACCATTTTGGAGAATGACATGACACGCGTGATTATGGTGGCCCTCGACGGGCTTCGCCCTGACATGGTGGATTCGGTAGCGACACCACATTTGCATACGCTTGGGGTGGCGGGAGCACGCTTTTCGCGCGCGCGCAGCGTATTCCCCTCTGAAACACGGGTTGCGACCCCATCGCTCATCACCGGCTGCCGCCCTGGGGGCCATGGCTTGGTCGCCAATACGCTATTCGACGCATCAGTCGCACCCGATCGTTTGATCCGAACCAAGCTGGTGGAGGATGTCATCACGCTCGCTGCTGGTGCGGAATCGCCCTTGCAGCGCGCTAGCTTGGCGGAGCGCCTTGCACCGCATGGGCTGAGTTTCGCGCTGGTGAGCGCCGGTACGGCGGGGGCGGCGCGGCTGCTTCACCCGGCGGCTGAACGCCTTGGTGCCTTTCGCTGGAATGTCGAGGATACAGAGGGCGAGACAGCCCGGCGCGTAGTTGAATCGCTTGGCGCCACGCCACCCGCCGCTGTGCCGAATATTGCGCGGGTCGAATTTGCCGGGCGCGTTCTGCTTGAGCACGTACTACCCCAAATGAACCCGGATGTGGCGCTGCTTTGGCTGTCGGAGCCCGACGTATCCTTCCATTGGGGCGGCTTACGGGCGGAACACACACAACGTGCGCTTAAGTCAGCGGACGCGGTACTCGGGCGCATCATGGCGTGGCGCGATGCACAAGCGGATGCGAAAGAAATTGCCATCATGGTTCTCTCTGACCACGGCCATGTGACAGGGCGGGGTAAGAAGTGCCTTCGGAGCGAATTGCAGCGTGCTGGCTTTCGCGCTGGCACCGGTATGGCGTCAGATGTGGATATTGTGGTGGCGCCGGCAGCTGCGCCCGGGATGTGGCTGAGGGACCCTGCCCTTGCATCGCAAGTTACGGATTTCCTCGCCACACAAAATTGGGCAGGTCCGTTATTGGCGCGCGATCCTGCCATTCTCGCACCCGGCCGTGTGGTGCCGCTTGCGTTACTCGGCTCGGCGCATGCACGTAGCGCCGATCTGGTTGCGACATTCGCGGGTGAAGAAGGCCTGGATGACTGGGGCCTATCCGGCACGGCCCCATTCGATGCCCCCGATGTGCCGGAAGGCGGCGGCATGCATGGCGGTCTTCATCGAGCGGAGCTTGCGACCGTTCTTGTAATGCAGGGCGGCCCGTTTCGTCAGGGGGCTGTGATCCAGGAACCCGCTGACCTGACGGATATTGTACCTACCATTCTGCACATGTTGGGGATTGATGCAGCGGGCATGGAAGGGCGGCCATTGCGCGGCGTATTGGATGCTACGGCAGACCTGTCACCCGCTGAGGAATTGCATGATCTGCCGGGAGACTTCGTTCTGGAAGGCATGCGAGCACAAGATGGACGGCTCTATCCCAGCGCCATGCGCCGTCGCTAGTCCTATCGCTACACACTAAAGGCTGCGGTGCGGCCCTTCACCGCAGCGTCGGGTCAAGCCCATCGCGCAGCCAATCGCCAATCAGCGAAACCGATAGCGTCGTCAGCACAATGACAATGGCGGGCGTGAGGAGAATCCAGGGCGCACGGGTCAAATATTCACGCCCATAGCCAACCATGGAACCGAGCGAGGTTTCCGGCGGCTGGACCCCAAGACCAAGGAAGGACAAGCCGGATTCGAGCAGGATCACTTCAGGAAAGGCCAGCGTCATAGAGACAATCAAGGTGGAAGCGATATTGGGAAGCACGTGGCGTCCGTAGATCCGCCAGGGCGAAGCACCAAGCCCACGCACTGCAGCGGCGTAGCCCTGCGCGCCAGCGGCCAATGCAAGCCCACGCGCAATCCGCGCATAGCGTTCCCAGGCATGCAAGCCCAAAAGGCAAACAAGTAGAACCAGCGAATTGCCAAAGAACGCCAGTACCGCGAGGGCAAGAATCAGGAAGGGTAAGGATGCGGAAAAATCCACCAGTGCCAGCACAGCCTGTTCTATAACGCCTCGGAAATGAGCGGCGAGGAAGCCAAGTGATGTGCCGACGGCCGCCCCAATGATAGTGGCGCCAAAGGCGATCAACAGGCTGGTCCGGATGGAATAGATAAGCCGAGATAGTACATCCCGCCCAAGCTCATCAGTGCCGAGCGGATGAAGCCAGGTGCCGCCAAGCAGGATTGGTGGAGACAGACGATTACGAAGATCAAGCGCCGTATAGGCATAAGGCGAAAGAATATCTGCAAGCAGCGCTACGGCCAACATCAGCATCAGCCACCCAATGCCGAAAATGACCAAGGCTGGGGGTGCAGGGCGCCGCGGCTTGGCAGGTGCTGTCGCAGCAGTAATCACATGGGGAGCTTCTGGCATATTAGGCGGCCTTTCGCGGCGCCGCGCGCAAGCGCGGATCAAGCAAGCCGTAGAGCAAATCAACAATCAGATTGGCGCAAACCATGGTAATGGCGACTAGAAGCAATATGCACTGCACAACAGCCAAATCGCGATTGGCGACCGCCACCACGAGCAACCGCCCGACACCTGGCCAGGAAAAGACGCTTTCAACCACCACAGCACCGGCTATCAGCGTGCCAACCATGAAACCGATGATTGTGACCGTTGGGATGGCCGCATTCGGTAAAGCATGGCCAGTCACTACAGCGCGCCAGGGCACGCCTTTCGCGCTGGCGGTCCGAATATAGGGCTGCCCCAGAACCTCAAGCATGGCGCTTCGCGTGAAACGTGCCAGCACCGCAGCACCGCCGAGGCCAAGCGTAATCACCGGCAGAATGCCGTGGCGCCAACTTTCCTGCCCACCCGAAGGAAGCCAACCCAGCTGTACGGCGAAAACCAGTACAAGAAGCAAACCCAATACAAAGGACGGCACGGTAAAGCCTGCCACGGCAATAATCATTACCATACGATCCGCGAGTGAATTGCGATGCAGCGCAGCATAGATGCCAGCGGGAATACCAAGGCAAATCTTGATGGCAAGCGCAGGCAGCGTGAGCGCCAGCGTGGCCGGAATGCGTTCCGTCACGAGCACAATCGCATCACGCCCATCGCGCATGGATCGCCCCAGATCGCCTTGCAGGATTGCCCAAAAATAGGAGAAATACTGAACCCAAATCGGTTCATCCAAGCCCCAGGCCACGCGAAATGCGTCCACCGCTTCCGGTGGCGCATCTGCCCCCATGATGATTTGGGCGGGATCACCCGAAAGGCGCAACACTATGAAGGCAAAAGTCACGACCATAGCGATGGTCAAGGCCGCCCGTGCCAGCCGTGTGGCAACAAAATGAAGCATTCAGGCAGCCTCCTTCTGGGCATGCCCTTGGCCCGCCGTGATTTCTCCATGTGCAACATGACAGGCCACAAGCCGTCCATCTGGCCGCGCCTTTAGAACGGGAGTTTCCCGTGCGCACACTTGGGTCGCGACAGGGCAGCGTGGGTGAAAGGCGCAGCCCGAAGGCCGATCTGCGGGATTCGGCGGGTCCCCTTGCAAGACAATACGCTGGCCCGCCCGGCCCGGATGCGGAATGGCAGAAACAAGGGCACGGGAATAAGGATGGGCGGGTTCATGCAGAACGCCATCCGGTTCCCCTTCTTCCACAATGCGGCCAAGATACATAACGGCGACACGATGGCTCACTTGCCGAACTGCCCTAAGATCATGGCTTACGAACAGCATGGAAGTACCGTATTGGTCCTGCAAATCCAGCAGCAAATTCATGACCTGCGCCTGAATGGATACATCAAGCGCACTGATTGGTTCGTCGCAAACAAGTAATGCGGGATCGGTAGCCAAGGCACGGGCCAAAACGGCACGTTGGCGTTGGCCGCCGGAAAGCTCATGCGGATAGCGGGTACCCTGATCGGGTCTCAGTCCAACTGCGCGCAACAAAGCCTCAACCCGTGCGGCCCTTTCTGAGCGGGCGCCGACGCCATGTATCTCAAGTGGTTCACCCACTTGAGTGGCGATTGGGAGCCGACGATCAAGCGCACCTAACGGATCTTGAAAAACCATCTGCATGCGCGCGCGCGATGCACGCCAGGCGATGCTGCCTGGCTGCGGCATGGCCGCACCGTCAAAACTAACGCGCCCTGCATCTGGCGCTTCCATGCCGAGTACAAGCCTTCCTGTGGTTGACTTGCCGCAACCGGATTCACCGACCAAACCAAGCGTACGCCCACGTTCCAATTTCAGTGAGACGCCATCCACCGCGCGCACTTCCACAGCCCGACCGAGGATACCTCGACGCATGGCATAGCGCCTTACGAGCCCTTCTGCCTCCAGCAATGCCCCACCGGCCTTCATGCGGGCATCCTTTCAACAGGCATTGCGGCAGGTGCCAAACGAATGCAGGCAGCACGATGCTGGCCAGAAACGCCCACCAGGCCGGGCATCCCGGCATCACAAGGGGCCGAACGAAATTGGCAGCGCGGCGCAAAACCACAGCCCGGCGGCATGGCCCAAGGTTCCGGCACGCCACCAGGGATGGCGGCAAGGCGCTGGCGCGGCCCATCCATGGGCGGAAGTGCCCCAATCAATCCCTGCGTATAGGGATGCGCGGCTGATTGAAAAAGTCGTGCGACAGGTGCCTCTTCCACGATTCGACCGGCATACATGACCGCTACACGTTCACAGGCCTCGGCAATGACACCCAAATCATGGCTGATCAGTACCAGTGCCATCCCCATCTGCCGTCGTATTGATTGCAGTAATTCCAAAATCTGCGCTTGGATCGTCACATCCAAAGCAGTGGTTGGTTCATCAGCCACCAGCAATTCCGGCTGGCCAGCAAGGGCGATGGCGATCATCACACGCTGATTCTGCCCGCCTGAGAGTTCATGCGGATACGCATCAAGCCGCCTGGCAGCGTCAGGAATACCGACAAGATCAAGCAAGCGCTTCGCCTCAGTGCGCGCATTGCTGCCGGTCATGCCCCGGTGCAGTTCAAGCGCTTCCACGATCTGCTTGCCGATACGATGAACAGGATTGAGGCTGCTGGTGGGATCCTGAAAAATCATCGCAATGCGCCCACCACGTACACGTTCCAGGGCGGGTGCCGAAGCACCGATAAGCTCTTCACCATCCAGCATGACGCTGCCGGTAATTTGAGCCTTCGGTGGCAGCAGGCCCAGCGCTGCCAACCACGTGACCGATTTGCCGCACCCGCTTTCGCCGACAAGCCCAACCGCCTCACCCTTGGCGATAGAGAGATCAATGCCTCGCAGCGCAAGCGCTCCGTCAAAAGCAACCGAAAGCCCAGTCAGGGAGACCAGTGCCATCACGCACCAACGCGCAAATTGCCTGGACCAAACATCATGGCCCAACCAGAGGAGGCGCGCCATTCGATATTGCGCCGCTTGGCCGTAAAGGCCGCCGCATGGTGTAGCGTGATATAGCCCGGATCTTCACGTTCAACGATAGTGAGGACACGCCGGAACAATTCCCGCCGGCGCGCTAGATCTGTCTCCGCCTCCAAGGCAGTGGAGACCTGATTGAATTCCTCGCTCGCCCATTCACCGGTGCGTTCTGCTTCCGTGCGCGGCCCAAAGCTACGCAGCAGCCCCACCACGGGATCGCCGAAGACCGACGTATTGGACCAATCGCGCACACCACGACCAGGCGTGCGCTCCGTCACCTGAGCAAAATTCTCCTTCATTTCGATTGTAACGTTAATGCCGACACTGCGCCACATCTCCACCATAATCTGCGCGTTGGCGACCTGGTTGGTGTAGTAATTGTTGAGCAAGCGATAGGGGATGGGCTGGCCCCGATAATTGGCTTCACGCAGCAATCGGCGCGCCTCGGCAGGGTCAAAGCGGGGGTTCTCCCAATCCGCCAGATACATCTCCCCATAGCTTTCCATTTGCATGCCGCGCGGGATTTTTGTGCGGCCAGCCCAAAGCGCGTCCACCAGAACTTGCCGATCTATGGCATGGGTCATGGCGCGGCGGATGCGGGCATCCGCAAGCACGGGATGCGTCTTATCGAAGGCGAGTTTACGGATATTGTTGATTGGACTTCCCAAAACCTCGAAACGCGGATTTCGTTCCACCACCGTGATCTGATCTGGCGGTACATCACAGGCGAAATCATATTCACCTGAAAAAAGCCCATTGAGACGCCCGGAAACTTCGGGCACTTCAACAAACCGCAAACGCCGGGCTGGTGGACGGCCGCCCCAATATTCATCATGCGCTTCAAGCACCAGAAGCGTATCGGGGCGGAATTCCGCAATGCGATAGGGGCCAGTGCCGATTGGCGTGCGGCCCCAAGCGAGCCAGCTTTCGGAACGCCCAAAGGCAGCGCGTGAGAGGATCGTGCCAACACTCTGCGCGATGCGTCCTTCCAAGGTCACATCAGGAATGCGATTGACAAAGCGAATGGTCTGCTGGTCCAGTATTTCGATCCGTTCAAGCCCTGGATAGGTCCGGCGGCCAATAGCAACAACTTCCGCGGGCGGTTCCTTCGTGGCAGTTCCAGCCAGCACCGTGCTGCGCCCGGCGCCAGTCGCGCCTTGCGTGCCGAAAAGACGTTCGTTGAAGGAAAAGACCACATCCTCGGCCGTCAGCAGACTGCCATCGTGGAACCTGACATTCTGCCGTAAGGTAAGGTCGAGCGTGCGTGCATCAACGCGATTCCAAGATGTGGCCAATCCGGGCACCAGGGCGGCATTATTGAGCCAATCCGTGCCAATCAATTGTTCCGAATAAAGCCCGTGAATCCGAAAGCCGACATTGGACTGTTCGCGCGGGGGCTCGAAAGTATTGGAATTGGAAAGACGCTGAACCGCGATGGTTAGGGTTGGGCGATTATCGGCCTGAGCCAAGGCGGGCGCTGCAAGTGGCGCCCCAGCCAGCGCAAATGGGGTAGCGAGCAGATCACGACGACGAAACATAACGTCAACCCCCAAAATTGCCGGGCCGGAAATCCATCGCGAAGGCTGGGCTCGCCTTCCAGGCCGTATCACGACGCTTAGCGGTAAAGGTCGCATTCTGATGTAGAACCATGAAGGCGGGGTCTTCGCGCTCTGCAATTTCAAGCATGCGACGGAATACAGCGCGGCGACGCGGACGATCTGTACTGGTCTCCAATTCGCTGGATAGGCGATTGAATTCCTCATTCGTCCATTCGCCAACTTGCTGCTGTTGGCCGCTCGGCCCATGCTGGTTGACGATAGAGGAAACCGGATCATTGAAGGGTGCGCTATTCGACCAATCTCGCACCGCACGCGGTGTTTCGCGGGAGAAGATTTGTGCCCAATTCTCACGCATTTCAATCTGTACGTTGAGACCGGCTTGGCGCCACATCTCAACCAGCACCTGTGCAGTCGCGTTCTGGTTGGTGTAATAGTTGTTCAGCAGGCGATAGGGGATTGGATCACCGCGGTAATTCGCCTCCCGCAGCAGGCGCCTTGCCTCATTCAGATTGAAGGCGGGTACCGACCAATCCGCATGGAACATTTCACCGTAATATTCCCATTGCAGACCTTTCGGTACCACGGTGCGGCCTGCCCAAAGGCTGTCCACAATCGCCTGACGATCAATGGCATGGGTCATGGCGCGGCGAATGCGCGGATCGCGCAACTGCGGGTGGTTCTTGTCAAACACCGTGAGGCGATGATTGAGAATGGTTCCGCCCTGGACTTCAAAAGCACGATTGCGCTCAATGCTGCTGATTTGATCGGGCGGCATATCGCACGCGAATTGATATTCGCCAGAAAGCAGACCATTCAACCGGGACGCCACTTCCGGCACTTCCACAAAGCGGATCTGGCGCAGCGGGGGGCGCCCGCCCCAATATTGATCATGTGCCACGAGCATAAGCGATACATCTGGGCGGAATTCTGCAACCATATAGGGCCCGGTCGTGATTGGCTTGCGCGCCCAATCAAGCCAGCTGCCCGCTTCCATGAAACCACGGCGGGAGCAGATATCGCTGCCATAACGCGCAAGGCGGCCCTCCAAAGTGACATCGGGCGTCCGATTGATAAACCGTACGGTGTAGCGGTCCATCACTTCGACCTTCTCAAGCGCCGGCCAGATCCGGCGCGCAACGGCCACCACTTCGGGCGGAAGTTCCTTACCCTGAGGGCCTTGGCCTGGGATCCGTGTGAATAATGTGCTTGTCGCGGGGGCGGCTGGTGTACCCGTGCCAAACATGCGTTCGGGACCGAAAGAGAAGGCCACGTCTTCCGCGGTCATTTCATCGCCATTATGGAAGCGCACGCCACGGCGCAAAGAAAGCTCCACCGTTCGGTCGTCAATATGTCGCCATTCAGTGGCAAGGCCAGGCCGAGGCTCAAGATTGCCGAGCCAATTGCGACCAATCAGTCCTTCCCAAAGCGAGGTGAAGAACACACGTTCCCCGACATTGGATTGTTCACGCAATACTTCGAGCGTGTTGCTGTTCACAATCTTCTGTACCGCAATAGTAATGGCCGGGCGCTGATCAGCCTGCCCAATGGCAAAACGCGGCAGCGCGACCAAGGCCGGTGCGACGAGCAAATGACGACGTAGCATGGCGGTTCTCCTGATGGGGCTTATCAAGCGGGGCGAGCGGAAGTGTTCGGCAGGACGCGTTCTTCAAGGCCTTGCGGCGTGGCGCGGTAATGCGTGAGCGTCTTCTCCGCATGACGCATGCGCTTTGAAAGCGCCTTCTGCGCGTATTCCTTCACGCGCGCCGCATAGGAGGGATCCTCAGCGAGGTTCGTGAATTGATGTGGGTCGCGCTTCAGGTCGAAGAATAGCGGGGGAAGAGCTGCGAAATGGACGTATTTGAAATTGGCGTCCTGCACCACGCAAAGCGCACATTCATCCATGGAGAGGCCGAGCGCGGATTCGGGTTGTGAGTAATGCACATCGCGGAAGTCATATTCATAAAAAAGCAGATCACGCCAATCCTTGGGCGCCGCATGATCCAGCAAAGGCAGCAATGAGCGTCCATCGGCATTGCGCGGCGCGGCGCCACCAAGCGCTTCCAGAATGGTGGGCATTATATCCACGCTTTCCGTGAAAGCTTCTTCGATTGCGCCAGCGCGCGTATTGCGCCCAGCATCTTTGACCACGAGCGGGATACGGAAGCTCTCGTCAAAATAGCCGACTTTACCAAGCAGCCAGTGATCACCAAGCTGTTCACCATGATCCGAGGTAAAGATGATCATAGTGTTGTCCCACTCGCCATTCTCCTGGAGCCAGGCGAAGACACGGCCAAGGCAATCATCCACTTCCGTGATTAATCCGGAATAGGTGGCGCGCATTTGACGAATGGAGGCTTCATCAAGCGTACTTGCTGCACCACCTGCCCCATGGAAGAAAGAACCTTGCTTGATATCGCGCAGATAATGCTGAAGTAGCGGATGCTGCGCCGCTTCATCCTGCCAATTTGGGGAACGCATCGGCGCTGGCATGTCAGATGGCTTGTACATCGCATGATACGGCGCGGGTGCAATGAAAGGGGGGTGCGGTCGGTAATAGCCAAGATGAAGGAACCAGGGCTTGCCGTTGCGCCCCTTCAGATAAGTGAGCGCACGTTCGGTGAAATAAGTGCTATCGGAAAGGGCGGCAGGAATTCGGCATGACCTGTCGGTAACGCCGGGCACGGATTCCTCACCCTCCGGCAGCCAAATATCCTCGCGCCGCGCGGGCAATTGGTAGCCTTGATGGGCGAGCCAGCCGAAATACCCATCCATGCTTGGTTCAAAAGCACCAACGCTCCGAAAGCCATCCATCAAGTCGCCGAGCGTTGTGAAGCGGGGGTCCCGAGGGCCAGAGGTACGCGGATCGGGCGTGGTCGTGGTGTAACCGATCAACGCGGGATCATAGCCAATCAGGCGCAGCTGCTTGGCGAGGTTGGTGTGGCGCGCATCGAGCGGCACCGTGTTCTGCACCGCGCGATGGTTCATGAGATAGAGCCCAGTCAGCAGGCTCGCCCTTGCCGGGCCGCAAGGAACTGTGTTGGTCACATGGTTTCGGAAGGTCACCCCTTCGCGGCACAGACGATCAAGGTTCGGGGTACGCAGGAAATTTGCACCAAGGTGCGTGACAAAGTCCGCGCGCCATTGATCAACGACAATCAGTAGAACGTTCTTTGGGGGTGTCATTGGATTGCCTTGATCGAAGTTTCAAACCTAGGCTGGATCGGTACAGGTCGATATTTGCGATGACATGACGATTCAGCGAAACATTCGTGACGTATTTAACTGCCAAGCATAGGGATATTAGCAAAATTTCTTGCGGGCTCCCATAGCGGAGCAAGGTTATTCACCAGATGCAAGATCGCGCTTTTCGCGGAAAGCATCTCAGGATCTGGCGGAGGAGACTCTTAGCCGATCGCTATGCACCGCCCGCGTTTGAAAAAAGCCTATGTCGGAACTGAGCTTGCACTCATTATTGAAACACCAAGACCAGCCAGAATATTCGAGGCAGCCTCGGCTTCAATCGCTTGGCGCGCAGCAAGAGTCGCGGAGCCGAGATGAGGTGTGAATAGGGTCCGAGGATGATCAAGCAGGGCTTGCGGAATCACGCGGGGGCGGTCACGCAATGCCCAATCTTCCATACCGAAGACATCGGCCGCATAGCCGGCTAATTGACCGTCCTGTAGCGCCTCAGCAACCGCTATTTCGTCAACCGTGGAACCTCGCCCAATATTCACCAAAAGCGCGCCGGTCGGAAGGCATGCAATGGCAGAGCGGCCCACCAGGTTTCGTGTTTCCACTGTCAGTGGTAAGGCGGCGATGACTAGCTCTGCCCCTTGCAGAGCTTCTTCCAGTGGCATGCGCTCAACCCCTGGTGCCTCATTCACAGGATCCACGCCGCGTAGCTGACAACCAAAGGGCATCAGTCGCGCGGCGATAGCGCGCCCTAACCGGCCGAGGCCAAGGATCGTCACCTTAGCTCCATCCAGCCCAAGCCCGTAGAATTTAGGACGCCAACCGCGAAAATCCGCTCGTACTGCAGCATCTCCCGCACGGATGTGCCGCGCCAGACCGATGGCAAGGCCGATGGCGAGTTCGGCCGTGGGCGAAGTTAGCAGATCAGGCACAATGGAAACCGCGATACCGCGGGCCCGACAGGCCTCCATATCTATGTTATCGGCCCCCTTCAGCGCGCAGGCCAGAATCCGCAGCTTCGGTGCCGCCCTCAAAAGCTCAGCATCCACCCGGTCTGTCATGAAGGCCATCATGGCCTCCGCCTCCGCCAGGGCGTCGCGCAAGGTGGCGCTATCCCAAGGTTCATCATCCGTGGGTTGGATAACTGAGCCAGCGCGTTCAAGCATGGCGCGTGTCGCCGGAAAAATGCGCGCTGTAGCAATAATACGGGCAGTCATTTCAATCTCCGTCGCAGCGCCGCACCAATAGCGTCTACCACAAGCACGCAAGCCAGAATGGCCAATAGAATGGCCGAAACTTGCGCGTAATCCAAAAGACGAAGGGCGGCGATGAGCTGAAAGCCTATCCCCCCCGCGCCGACGATGCCGAGTACAGTGGAGGCGCGGAAATGATACTCCCAACGGTAAATGGTCACATCGGCAAGCTGCGGTAAAACCTGAGGCAGAACGGCGTGAGTGATGACCTGTAACGGGGAGGCCCCCGCGGCACGAGCAGCTTCGATCGGCCTAGGGTCAGCATGTTCGATCGCTTCGGCATAAAATTTGCCTACCATTCCCACCGAATGAAGACCGAGTGCCAATACACCCGGTAGGGCACCGAACCCGACTGCGGCAACGAAAAGGATTCCCATGATCAACTCAGGCACGGAACGCAGGAAGGCGAGTAGTGTCCGAGCGGCAAGCAAGATTGCCGGATGGGGTGAGATATTGGGTGCCGCCAGCAACCCCAGAGGAAGGGAAATCAGCACGGCCAAAGCCGTGCCCGCGATGGACATCGCGAGTGTATCAAGGAGCGGATTGAGCCAATCGCGCCAACGTGAAAAATCCGGCGGTACCATCTCAGAGAAAAGCTGCCCCAGGGCAGGCATGCCGTCTGCAAAGCGTTGCAGATCGAAGAAGCCTGTCAGCGCGAGCGCGCCGCAGGCAATCATGAGGACTACCCCAACCAAGCCGGTTCGGTTGAGCAGCGCGGCCCGATCAGCCTTTAAAATAGTGTCTTGGGACGGGTTCATCCGCGCATCTGCGATAAATCGAGTTCAAGCAAGCGCGCCGTCTCACGCAATACATTATATGCTTCATCGTTTGTTGACGCGAAGCCTTCAACACGGAAACTGCGCAGAACCTCAGCATCACGCAAGTCAAGGAAAGCCGAACGAATTGCTGCCTTCAAAGCATCTGATAGGTTACCCTGTAGCACCATCGGGTAATTTGGAATGGGTTCCGAGAGGCCAATTTCAATAATCCTGGTAGCGTCTATGGTACCGCGCCTAACCAGCGTATCCAGGATAGGTTTGGAAAGCGCGCCAGCAGGTACCTGGCCACCCTGTACCGCGCGTGCCACAGCATCATGGGTACCTAGATGGACAACCCGGTAATCACGCCCTCCAATGAGTCCTGCGCGTTGAAGGATTGTCGCACGCGGGACGAGATGGGAGGATGTGGAGGCCTGATCCCCGAAACCAAAAGGGCGGCCGCGGATATCAGCCAATTCGCGCACCTGGCCGCTAGCCTGCGCAATCATGACACTTTGATAAGTAGGTGAGCCACGTTCAACACCGACGGCGAACGGCTCTATCCCTGGAGCACGTGATTTTGCCAGAACATAGGAAAAAGGTCCGAAATATGCGACCTCAATTCGGCCAAAGCGCATAGCTTCAATCATGGAAGAATAATCGGTAGTAACCACGATCTCGACCTGCCGGGAGAGTGCGCGTTCCAGGTGGGCGCGAAGCGGCTGCGCATTTTGAATGATTGTACTGGCATTCTCATCGGGCAGCAGCGCTACGCGCAAACGCTGTGGATCGCGCGACTGGGCATGTGCCATGATGGGCAAGGTTGCCAGCCCAGCAATCAGGCTACGACGTTTCATGCGAAGATCTCCTCAAGGACGGGAGCGCCCAGGGTCGGTGCGCCATAAAGCTGTCCAGCGGTTGCGTCATCAAGCCGCTCAGGCGGCCCATCAAAGACAATGTGGCCAGCCGCCAAGCCGATGATGCGTTCACCAAAGCGCTTGGCGAAATCGAGTTGATGGAGCGAAACCACTGCTGTCAGACCGTCGGCACGGCAAATACCGTGCAGCAGTGAAAGCACGCGCTCCGCTGTTCCGGGATCCAGGCTTGCTACGGGCTCATCAGCCAGGATCAACCTTGGCTTCTGTACCAATGCTCGGGCAATCCCGACCCGTTGCTGTTGCCCACCAGAAAGCTGATCGGCACGCACAAGGGCCTTATCCAAGAGTCCGACGCGTTCCAGGGCATCAAGCGCCTGATGCTTCTCTGACCCGCTGAACGGAAAGAGCGTGCGCAATGCGGTATGATAGCCAAGCCGACCCATCAGAACATTTCCGAGGACGGACACGCGCCCAATCAGCTGATGCTGCTGGAAAATCATCCCGGTCTCCCGGCGATGGCGACGCAGGGTTCGGGCCTCCGCAATACTATCACCACGGGCGTCGAGTACACGGCCCTGGGTTGGACGAACAAGACCATTAAGCGATCGCAGCAGTGTTGATTTGCCAGCGCCCGAAGCGCCGAGCAAGACGGTGAACGAGCCTGGCTCAATCGTCAGATCCAGCGGTGACAAAGCAACAGCACCATTGGAGTAAATGACGCCCAGCGATTGGGCTTGGATTGCTGGCTTCGTTGTCGGCATAACTTCCGACTAGGCCTGTGCCGTTATGGTCATGTGACAGAAAAATTAAAGTTTAATGTCACGATCCAGGCAGTCGATGGGCTCAAATAACGAGACCGAAAATAGTGACGTCTGACGGCCTTCGGTCCCCCCGTCTTCTCATTTCAATGAAAGTACTCCGTTCTTTCATGGCGGTGTCATACTTTACTGCGATTTGGGCCGAATGATCGACTGCTCTTTTGGATCCGTGACGTTTCACCATTGTCGTAAGAACGCGCATTTTTGGAGTTTGCCGTGTCCCAAGCCCAGCTTGTAAAATCTGAAAAAAATAAACGCCCCCGCGACACTGCACTGTTCTTTCGCCGTTGGCTGTCAAATCCGCTCCAAATGGGCTCCATTATTCCCTCTTCGCCAAAGCTCGGGGCGCTTATCGCCAAGCAGATCGACAAGCGGTCAAGCTCGTTCATCCTTGAATTGGGTGCCGGTACAGGCGCAATTACAAAGAGCCTGATCAATTCGGGTATCTCACCGGGACGTATCGCAATGGTGGAAATCGTGCCGGAAATGGCCGACCATTTACGGGCCAAATTCCCGCAAACAAAGGTGGTTCAGGCGGATGCCTTCAATTTACCCGTCCAGTTATTGAAAAATACAGCTCCGGAGATAGGAACAGTCATTTGTGGCATTCCGCTCGTCCTACTCAGCGAAGCGAGGCAGCGACAATTCATCCAGCAGGTCGAAGAGGTAGCCCCAGGGCGTGGTTTTCTCCTGTACACATATTGTATCACGTCCCCCCTGCCATATCATTCCCTTGGCCTTGAGGCGCGGCGACTAGCTTGGACACCGCAAAATTTTCCACCTGCTAGTATTTGGCACTACTGCCCAAAGAAATGAGAGACTACGGTACCACGACCCTGAGTGGGTGGGTAAATGGCACTATATGGATGGGTAAGGAACCTGCCTCATCACCATCCGCCTGCACCGGCAGATCGGCACCAAAGACCTGAATATCATAACCACGTTTCAGAGAGATGCTGGAAAGATAGGGAAGCCGACCCAGGCCAAGCGCGGCCGCATGCTTTAAGGCGTCCATAAAGTGGTTCTGCTGTAGGGAAACGACGTGAAACTGCGCCTCGCGCGGATCGGCTTCCGGTGCAATTTGAAAGCGCCCTGCATAGTAACGGCCCTTGGTCACAACTAATCCTGAAGCTTCCAATTCATTGCCATCAACTTGTACTTTGAAGGAGCCGAAGGGATAGCACGTCAGGTCGCGCATGGTTTGAAGTACATAGGCGCCCTTTCCAAGGACGCGCTTAAGGCCAAGCGGTAAATGATGTACCACAAACGAATCCAACCCAACGCCGACCATCTGGATAAAGAGGCGATCCTTTAGGATACCTCGCTTCAAAATACCCGGATAGACGTTGGTACTGCGGCCCATGAGAAGCGAACGTGCGGCTTCTCGCGGATTGAGTGGGACAGCCATTTCTAAGGCGAAGACATTCGCGGTTCCAAGTGGCAGAATGCCGAGCATAGCTCTGGTTCCCGCAAGGCCAGCTGCTACCTCTGCGATGGTGCCATCTCCGCCAGCCGCGACGACAATGCCATTTTCTTCAGCGAACATCCGGGCAAAATTTTCAGCATCACCGCGCGCGCTGGTTTCCAGCAGCTGAAACTGAACACCAAGCCCGTACAATAGATCAAGCGCGGCATGAAGCTTAGTACGCCGCCGCGCACCTGCTGAAGGATTGAATATAACGACAAGGTTCTTGGGCATAGCCGCGTATCAAACCAAGCAAGAATTACTAATTCATTGTGATTCGGCGAAAGTTTTGTGAAAGTCTCTAAGTCGCAATATTTGTCATGGAAGATTCATGCCCCAATACTTCTGGCTGAGGTAGCGCAGTTTTGACTGTAACAAGGAGCGGCGTGTCCGATTCGCATCGTCACCCGCTTCCTTATCAGGAGCGTCGATTATGACCCTCGCTTCAGCGCCCCGATGCTACCGCACCATTTTTCTTTCTGACATTCATCTTGGTCTGCGAAGCTGTCGAAGTGACTCCCTGGTAGATTTCCTGCGTAGCGTCCAGTGTGAGAAACTTTATCTGGTGGGGGACATTATTGACGGATGGCGTTTGCGGCGTTCCTGGTACTGGGATAGCCATCATGATGAGGTCATTCGCCTGATCCTGCGTATGGCGCGCCACGGCACTGAAGTGATCTATGTCCCAGGTAATCATGACGAACTTTTTCGGGATTGGCTTGGTCTTGAGATTGCGGGCGTAAGGCTTGCACGAGAAGCTGAGCATATCGCGGCCGATGGCCGCCGCTTTCTGGTTATTCACGGCGATGAGTTTGATGGGGTCATTCGCTATGCCAAGTTTCTCGCTCATCTAGGTGACTGGGCTTATGACGCCGCCCTAACAGCAAATCGCTGGTTCAATTTCCTCCGTCGCCGACTTGGCTATCCTTATTGGTCGCTCTCTCAATGGCTAAAGCGACAGGTAAAGGAAGCGGTGAAGGCAATTGATCGTTTTGAAGCAGCCCTTGCCCACGAGGCGAAATCACGCGGCATGGATGGCGTCATTTGCGGCCATATCCATCATGCCGAAATGCGCATGATCCACGGCATTCTCTACATGAATGATGGTGATTGGGTGGAGAGCTGTACGGCGCTGGTGGAACACCCGGATGGACGCTTTGAATTACTCGATTGGTCGCACCGCCAAGCCACTTTGTTTAAAAAGCCGTTGCCTGCGCCCGCGCCAGAATTGATGGCTAAAATTCTTCATGGAGCGGGTTGAGCCCATGCGTATCCTGATCGTCAGCGATGCGTGGTTTCCGCAGGTCAATGGCGTGGTGCGGACGCTTTCGGTGGTTTCCGAAATACTCGCTGCAAAGGGTGATACCGTGGAGGTGATCGGGCCGGATCGCTTCACAAATATACCCATGCCCGGCTATGCGGAAATTCGCCTTGCCATCGCGCCTAAGCAACGCCTCGCAAAGCTAGTCGCAGATTTTGCACCTGAGATAATTCATATAGCGACTGAAGGTCCGCTTGGGTGGGCCATGCGTGCACTCTGCCGCCGTAACAAGTGGCCATTCACCACTGCCTTCCACACCAGATTCCCGGAATACCTTGAAGCAAGAACCCGTATCCCCGCGGATTGGTCCTGGCGCGTCATGCGCCGCTTTCATGAAGCTGGCGATGGCACTTTCGCGGCTACTCCCTCCCTCAGGCAGGAACTCGGTAAGCGCGGCTTTACAAAGATACGATCCTGGACACGCGGCGTTGACCTGGAGAGATTCAATCCGGCGTCGCGTGATGACTGGTCAGGCCTGCCGCGTCCCGTCTTTCTTTGTGCGGGTCGTGTCGCGATTGAAAAAAATATTGAAGCATTTCTGGCGCTTGACTTACCGGGCAGTAAGGTTGTGGTTGGCGATGGTCCCGCCCTGCCAGCGCTGCGGAAGAAGTACCCCGGGGTAACGTTCACTGGGTACCGTGAGAATGGCGCGCTCGCGCGCTCCTATGCGGGGGCAGATGTCTTTGTTTTTCCGTCACGTACGGACACCTTCGGCTTGGTATTGCTGGAAGCCCTTGCGAGTGGCACCCCGGTCGCTGCCTTTCCCGTGACAGGCCCTATTGATGTCATCACTGATGGGCAAGTCGGGGCCTTGGATGAGGATTTGCATGCAGCCTGTATGAGGGCGCTGGCGTGTGATCGAGCAGCTTGTCGGCGTCACGCAGAGGCCTGGTCCTGGGAGGCTTGTGTGGCTCAGTTTAGAGACGCGCTGGTACCCATCCGCTAACCGCGCGTCTGTCATCGTTTCTTCATGACTGCGTCACACAGTCATCACGCGATTGAGTCACACCTTCATGGTATTTTGAGGAGCCGCCCCCATTGTCAACGCCGGTTGAAATCTGACCCACTTTCCGGCTGGGTGCCGTTTGAAACCTGACCCACCCAACACCCTGGGATAGGGCTAGCCCCATCCCAGGGTAGTGTCCTTCATCCTTCTTGCCTTTTGCCCATGACACCTGCGCGTCGTTTATCCTTCAGCCGGTAACTCTCGCCGCTGATTTGAACCACGGTCGCATGATGCAGCAGGCGATCCAGCATGGCGGCTGTCAGCACAGCTTCACCCGCAAAGGCCTGATCCCAACTGCCGAAAGTGAGGTTCGAGGTGAGGATCATGGCGCCACGCTCATAGCGCTTGCTCACTACCTGAAAGAATAGATTGGCCTGTTCTCGGCCCATCGGCAGATAGCCGATCTCGTCAATGATCAGCAGGCGATAAGTATTCACCGCCCGGTGCAAGACCTCCTTTAACCGGCCCTGGCGCTGTGCTGTCTCCAACAGCAACACAAGGTCCGCCGCGGTGGTAAAGCGAACCTTCCAGCCGCGCTGTGTCGCCAGATAGCCAAGCGCAATGGCCAAATGCGTCTTGCCCACGCCCGATGGCCCAAGCATGACGACATTCTCCGCCCGCTCGACAAAGGCCAGGCTTGCCAATTCCGTGATTTGCTGACGCGGGGCGCCGGTGGCAAAGCCGAAATCATAGCCATCCAGCGTCTTGATCGCAGGAAAGCCTGCCGTGCGGGCAAACATCTCCCGCGCCCTTGCACGGCGCGTTTCCCTCTCACCCTTCAGCGTATCCTCAAGGAAGTCGCTGAACGACGCATCCCGTGCCGCAGCTGCCTGAGCAGTCGCAAGGTAAAGATCAGGCACCGCCGCCAAGTGCAATTCCGAACAGAGTTCGGCAATCCGCGCATGTTGCAGTTCGCTCATGGCAAAGCATCCATGCTCAGCGCCGTCGGGAATAGCGTGTCGTATAATGCCAGCGGGTGCTGCAGCCCGACCAGCGGGCGCAGCAATGGCGATGATGCTGCCGCCATAGCCACCCTGGCCTGGCCGCCATAGGGTGGCGGGATGGGGCCAAGGAGGGGGCGTTCCAACTCCAGCCGATCCGCAGGCACCTCACCGGTGGTGGCATGCCGCCTGGCATTCGCCACTTCCCGCAACCAACGCCCGGCGGCCAGGTTCGCCGCCGCCGCATCCACGACCAAGCCCTCAGCCGCCATACGGCTTGCCAAAGGCAGCCAGAAATTGCCGCGCATGTAGCGAATAAACCGCTCGACCTTGCCCTTGCTCTGCGCGCGATATGGGCGGCAGAGCCGAGGGCGAAAGCCGCAATGCCGCGCGAAATCAAGAAAGCCTGCATGAAAGCGGTGCTGCCCATGGCCATAGCGGTCACGTTCCTGCACCACGGTGCGCATATTGTCGTACAACACTTCACGCGGCACGCCGCCAAATGCCAAAAATGCATGTTCATGGCACGAAAGCAGCGTCTCCAGCCGTTCATCACCAACGAACTCAATATATGCCGCCCGGCTCCATCCCAGCGTTGCTACAAATACCGAAAGCCGATCCGCGCCACGCCGGATCACCGCCCAGTCCACTTGCATCTGCTCGCCCGGCGCCGTTTCAAAGCGGACCATAGGCGCCGCAACCACCAAAGGGCGCTGCCGTATCAGATGATCCTTGAGGATGGTGTAGCCGCCAGTATAGCCGCGCTCTCGAAGCTCTCGCAGCAGTACCGTCCCAGCAAGCCGGTTGGGCGCTGCCTCCGCAAGTCGCTTGGCGATGTAGTCATCAAACGCCGCCAGTTTGCCTGAACGTCGCGGCCGCGGGCGATACCGATCCGCATCATCATCGCGCAGATAGCGCCGCACCGTGTTGCGCGACACCCCAATTTCTCGCGCAATCGCGCGCAAACCTTTGCCTCGTTTAGCCAATAGACGGATCTCCAATGCCATCTCTCCCACAAGCATAAAGACCCCCATCCACATGACAGGGGCACCATAAGCCTGGGTCAGTTTTCAAACGGCACCTGGGTCAGTTTTACTCCGGCGCTAACACCATGCTCAAACGTCGCACAGCCCTCATGCTGCCTAGCCTGGCGTTCATGGCTTCAAAGGCAGAGGCGCAAGCCGATTGGCGCCAACAGGTGACCGAAATCCGCTTCGGCATGATCTCTGTAGAGAATGAGCGGGACGCAATCGCGCGGCTCCAGGGCCTTCAATCCTACATGACGCGCGAATTGAGGTCTCCTTTCCGTGTCTTCAGGGGCTCTGATTACGCGGCAGTGGTTGAAGCCATGCGCGCAGGTCACTCAGAGCTCGCCTATCTTGGTCCAGCTTCTTATGGGCTTGCACGGCGCGTGATGGGTGAGCGGGTGGCGCCGATCTTCCGTTACATCGATAATGAAGGCATGGAAGGCTATTACAGCGCCATGATCGTAAAGGCGGACAGCCCAATCCGCCGATTGGAAGATATGCGCGGCAAGACGCTTGGCTTCAGTGATCCGAATAGCACATCAGGTTTTCAGGTGCCCGGTTGGTTTTTGCGCCGCCAGGGCATGGACCCTACCACTTACTTCTCTCGTACAGGCTTCACCGGCAGCCATGAACAAGGCGTTATGGCTGTGATCAATGGTACCTTTGATGCTGCCGTTCTTGCTTATTCTAACGAGCGCCGCAACACCTTCCAGCGTATGGTAGAGAAAGGCATGATTCCAGAGGGCGCAGTGCGCGTCATTTGGAAGTCCCCCCTGATACCGAATTCCCCTATTGTTTTGCGCATGGATTTACCCGAGGGCTTTCGGCGTGATGTTATTGCCGCTTTGACAGCACTACCCGACCGCGATCCTCAGGCATTTCGTGATATGTCGTCTGGCGCCCGCGGTATGGCGCCCGCCAAGCATGAGGATTACCTGGATATCGTTGCCATTCTTGAAGAGAATGCAGCGCGTCGGCGGGAAAGGCGTTCCTGATTACTTCCCCCGCAATAATCGCTGCGGAAGCACGCTGGCGGACGGTTAGGTCCATACGCCAGCGCGCCTGGTTCTTGGGTATTTTGCTGCTGGCACTCGCCATTGCGGTCTCGGCGTGGCTGGGTGAAGTCAGTATTTCGCGACTTTGGCGCGGCCTTCCCTTGGCGGGCAACTATATCGCAGGCACTATGCCGCAGCTGCGGCTGGACCACTTCCTGGACGATCTTGCGTATTGGATGTGGGGCTTTACGGATTGGGTTTGGCTGCTCGCCGATACGCTATTGATTGCCTATGTGGGCACTGTCTTAGGCGGCTTGGCTGCCCTGCTACTGTCCTTTCCCGCCGCCGCCACACTGGCACCCGCTTGGGTTGTCACCTTTACCAGGCGCATTCTTGAACTTATGCGCACAGTGCCAACGCTCGTGCTTGCGCTTATCTTCGTCTACGCTTTCGGCCTTGGTGCCTTCGCCGGTATGCTGGCAATTGCCGTACACTCGGCGGGTGCACTTGGGAAACTTTTTGCTGAAGAACATGAAAACGCTTCACTCGCACAGATGGAAGCGGTGCGCGCGGCCGGTGGTTGCTGGCCTGCGCAAATGCGCTTCGGGATCTTCCCGCAATCCCTGCCTGGTATTCTGAGCTACGGGCTCCTCCGCTTCGAAATCAATGTGCGGGAAGCCAGTGTTCTTGGTATTGTTGGGGCCGGAGGTATCGGAGAAGAACTCTATCTCGCCGTACGTCAATTCGAATATCAGGATATCTCCGCCATTCTTGTCCTGATCTTGGCGACCGTCACGGTGATTGATCTAGTTTGCGGGTGGCTGCGGCGGCGGGTTCTGGGAAGCGTTTCATCATGAATTCTCGCCTTAACACATCGCTTCTTGGCGCCCTATTACTACTGCTCCTGATCATTGGCCTGTGGCGCATGGATGCTACGCCAGAGCGCATGTTGAATGGTATCACAAAGTTGGGTTGGCTGGTGGCGCTGATGTGGCCCCCCTCCGCGGGCGGCGTGTTGCAAGAACTTTTGGTAAGTCTTCTGGAAAGCCTTGCCATGGCATTCCTGGGGACGCTTTTGGCAGCTCTTGTGGCGCTGCCGCTGTCCTTGCTCGGCGCTGGGAACATCATTGGCAATGTCTTGCTGAAATTCTCTGTACGCCGGGTCTATGATGGGCTGCGCGGCATAGATACGCTGATTTGGGCGCTGATCTTTGTGGCTGCAGTGGGCATGGGGCCGTTTGCGGGCATTCTTGCCCTGGCAGTCCCCGATATAGGTACCCTGTCTAAGTTGTTCAGTGAGGCGTTGGAATCGGCTGATCGCCGGCAGGTGGAAGCCGTTCGTGCTGCGGGCGCCAATCGTATATTGGCCATTCGGCTTGGCTTAATTCCTCAAGTCGCACCCGTCATACTTTCCCAAATTCTCTATACTTTGGAATCCAACGCGCGATCCTCGACAGTGCTTGGGATTGTGGGCGCCGGTGGTATTGGTTTGGCGCTCGCGGATCGCATTCGCATAAATAATTGGGATGAGGTTGCCTTCATCATCCTGCTGATCCTGGCCATGGTCGCCGTTATAGATTGGGCGAGCCGAAAGCTCCGCCTCAAGATCATACGGGCAAGTTCATAGATTAGCGGCGCCAAGCAAAGGTGAAGCGGGCGAAAAGCCCGCCTACCGTAAGCTCCGTAAGCTTGGCGGTCAGTGAAATCGCTAGAATGACACAGGCCATGGCGGCAGCGGCGCTTGCCTGCCCTGCCTCATCCATATGCACAACCGATACGGAGGCAGGTTTGGTGTCTGGACCATAAAGGAAGATAACGGCACTGACTGTGGTCATGGCACTGACGAAGAGGAAGACCAGGATTTCCAGGATGGCTGGTAAACAAATGGGCAGGGTGACGCGACCAAAAGTCTGCCAAATGGGAACATGAAGGCTGGCGCTGACAGCTTCAAACTCCGGATCAAGCTGGCGAATGGCCGTTACTGCCGTCAGGTGCCCAACCGTATAAAAATGGATGATCGAATTAAGCACCAGGATAGTGAGCGTGCCATAGATGATACCAAGCGGATTGGCGGGGTGATTGAAGAAAATGATGAAGGCAAGGCCCAGCACCAGCCCCGGTACGGCAAGCGGTATGGTGGCAAGAAAGCGGAGCGGTGCAGCAAGTAAGCTGCGCGGCGGACCACGTTCCAGACTATAGGCAATGATGAAAATCAGCGCTGTCCCAACAAAAGCCGTGATCAAGCTAAGCTTTACCGAGAGCCAAACTGCCTGCCAGCCAGCTGTATCAAACCGCGTGAAATCATAATTATCCAGAGTGAGTGTGAGATTATAGGGCCAAAAGCGGATGAAAGATCCCCAAACGGAGACAGCCACAATCCCCAGCAGGGCAATGGCCACCAAAAGGCAAAACAGGAGGGCGGGAATATCACGCCCGCGTCTTGGCTTTGGCCGATAGGCAATCGCGCGGCCCGTCAATGTTGCGCTTCTTTTGCGATGCGCCCAGCGATCCAACACAAAGGCGAGTACGGCCGGTATCAATAAGACCAAACCAACTACCGCGCCCATATTCAAATCCTGCCGTCCTACCACCTGCTTATAGACATCGGTCGCCAATACGTTGAATTGCCCACCAATGACCTTTGGAATGCCGAAATCTGTAACCACCAGGGTGAAGACAACAACACTTGCCGAAACCAGCCCATACATGGCGCCGGGCAGTGTGACGGTCAGAAAAATACGCAGGCGGGAGGCTTTCAGCGCCTCGGCCGCTTCATACAAGCGGCCATCGGCTGTGGAGAGCGCCACCGAGATGATGATGGCAGCGGCCGGGAAGCAGTAAAATATCTGCGCCCCGATAATTCCCCAAGGCCCATAAATGCTGCCACCAGCCATCAGCCCGCGCAGCATGCCCTGGTTGCCGAAAAGGTAGATCAAGGAAAGGGCGGGCAGAAGCGACGGAGCCAGGATTGGCAGCAGCATGACGGCGCGGAACAGCCATTTCCCCGCCATGCAGCTTCGCGTTAGCCCGTAAGCATAGGTAAAGGCCAGTGGAATTACCACACAGGTGGTTACCAGCGCTGTCCAAAGCGAATTCCAGGCCGAGCGCACCAGGCTAGGAGTGGTTACATAGATGGCGAAATTACGTAATCCGACAAAGCTGCCCTGCTGATCTTCAAAGGCGCGCAGCAAAAGACTCAGTAGGGGCAGGGCAAGCGCAATGGCGAGAAACAGCAATGCAATGGCTTGGATCAGGCGCAACCAGATTTCATCGGCTGATGCCTTAGGCCGAACAACGGTCAAGTTCTGCAAAAGTGCCCTGTTCATGCGCGAAAGATCAAGAGCCGTTCGGGTTGGAAGCGGGCAAAGAGTTCTGCGCCCGGAAATGCCTGCAATTCAGCAAAGCGCGCTGGCGAAAGATCTGCTTCGAAGCGCAGCCCCTTTGCTTCAAGCCCAACCCGACAAACCGGCCCCAAAAACTCACACCCGATGACCTTGGCTAGAAAACTGCCGAATCCCTGATTGGCCTTATTGGATAGCTCCACATCTTCCGGACGAATGAAAACCTCAATCTCCTCGCCGTACAGCAGATGCGCCGCGCCGGGCGCTGCCATCACCAGATCCTTGAAGACAATATGTCCTGTTGGCGTATGCACCTTGGCCATGAAGTGTGCGGAACGGCCAACAAAGCCCGCCACAAAAGCCGAAGCGGGCTGGCAATAGACTTCCTCTGGTGTGCCGATCTGTTCAATGCGTCCCTGGGACATCACCACGATGCGGTCCGAGACGCTCAGCGCTTCTTCCTGGTCATGCGTGACCATGATGGTGGTCACCCCCAATCTCTGCTGCAAGGAACGTATTTCCTGGCGCAGATGCAGCCGCACAATGGCATCAAGCGCTGATAGCGGCTCATCGAGCAAAAGCAGGCCAGGTTCAGCGGCCAGGGCGCGCGCCAAGGCAACGCGCTGCTGCTGTCCGCCAGAAAGCTGTGCGGGGTATTTGGCAATCTTGTCTGCAAGCCCCACAAGATGCAGTAATTCACTGATACGGTTGATTTTTCGGGCTTTTGGCCAAGCGGCGCCGCGCAGGCCATAACCGATATTCTCGGCAACGCTCAGATTTGGAAACAACGCATAGGATTGGAAGACTATCCCAAAATCGCGTTGTGCTGGGGGCAAGGCCGTGATGTCACGGCCAGCCTGGATGATGCGCCCTACAGTTGGCGGATCTAAACCCGCAATGGCGCGCAATAAGGTTGTTTTGCCACAACCCGATGGCCCAAGGAAGGAGACGAATTCGCCCGGAAAAACCTTCAGGCTGACGCGTTCAAGGGCAACGAAATTGCCAAATTGCTTACCGACATCCGTGATGATGAGGAAGGGATGACCGATGCCAGAGGCTTCTCCGGCATCGGTACCCAAGCCATCATCCAGGGCGGCACCCATTTCGCTTAGCGCGGCGCGGACTTGCCGTCATAACGGCGCTGCCATTCGGCAAGTAGCCTTTCGCGCGCCGCGGCGATTTCTGCGAAATTTGCATTCACGAGGCGCTGCGCGAATTCGGCCGGATAGCCGCGCACCGTCGGCTCGACGCCGGGGAGCGCCAGCATGGCGTAGTAGCGACCATAGAGCTCAGCCGCCTGGTGGGAAACGGTGAAGTCAGCAAGGCGCTTCGCCGCTTCCAGGTTACGGGTGCCGCGCATGATGGCGGTGGCTTCCAGGTCAAAGCCGACACCATCGCTCGGCACAATGATATCAATCGGCGCGCCCTGATTTTTCAGCGTGACTGAACGCATATCGAAGGAAAGACCCACCCCAAATTCACCACGCGCAGCATTATTGCACGGCGCACTGCCGGAATGAGTATATTGCTGAATATTCTCATGCAGCCTGTCCATGAAGTTCCAGGCGTTTTGCTCACCCTGATTGGCGATCCAACCCGCAATCGTCAGGAAGCCAGTACCCGATGAATTAGGGTTCGGCATCACGATTTGCCCGCGGAAGCGGGGGTCCAGCAGGTCTTGCCAGGTCGTCGGGCGCGGCAGATTGCGCTGCTGCGCCACCACCGTGTTGAAGCAGATGGCGGAAACAAATGCGTCCATGCCGGTCCAGGTCATGGGGCTGCGTGCACTGCGCATATTCGAGCGCAGCGCCTCTGCGCCACGCGGGGTGTAGGGTTCCAGCATGTCCTGCGCTTCCATTTGCAGCAGGGAAAAGACAGAAAGCCCCCACACCAAATCGGCGCGCGGATTGGCCTTTTCGGCAATCAGGCGGGCGGTGATGACACCCGTTGAGTCACGCACCCAGGCGATTTCAACATCACGCAAAGCGGCCTCTGCGGCCTGCTTGAAGGGCGCGAGCTGTTCATTTTCAAGCGCTGTATAGACTGTCAGGCGCGTGCGCTGCTGCGCTTCTGCCGAAGGCACCAAGCCTAGGAAGGCAAGGGCGAGAAGGATGAATCGCATGAATGAACCTCCTGGTTAGGGAGGTCCGGCTATCGCGCGAACTGCGACGGCAGCATGACAGGTCCGTGACACTTCCGTGTCAATTTGCTTCCAGGATGCCGGGCCTTTCGCCAGATGCCAGGCGGCCTTCGATATGCCCAATCAGCCAGGGCAGCTCCGCGATACTGTCAATCACAAGATGGGCGCCTGCACGCAGAAGGGGTTCACTCGCCGAACGCCGGAACTCCGCACGTTGATCAGCCGGGAGCTTCATAAGCTCCTCAGCGGTGAGCCCTGGATTATTGCCGGTCAGCGCTGCCCCCACGGCCCAGCAACCTGCCGCCCGCGCTTCGCCTATGCCGGGTGCGGTATCATCCAGCTTAATCACGCTACTGGCGGGCCAAATCCCCATTTGGGCAAGCGCGGACCAGATTTGCAGCGGGGCCGGACGCCCTGCTGCCAGATCTCCGGCGCAAATGGTGACTTCCGGCACAAAGCCCTGCGCAGCGGCGAGTGGCATGAGCCGTTCCATGATAGGGCGCGTATACCCGGTGGTGGAGCCGATCCGAATACCGCGCTCGGCGCACCATTGAAGCGCCGCATGTGCACCGGGGATCAGCGTAGCATGCGCTTCCACGGCAGCGATGTTCATGGGCTCAAAAACCTCGAAGATCGCGTCAATGGCGGCATCATCAAAATCCCGGCCATGGCGTGCGCGCCAGGCTGCGGCAACACTAGGGGCCGAGCCGACGAGGCGAATATGATCCCGCTTGGCCATGCCCATGGGGCCGCGGGCATCGGCGATGGTGATGTCTACGCCAAAATGCGCAAAGGCCTTCACAAAGGCGCCCATGGGCGCGCGGCTGCCATGATCAACCACAGTCCCGGCCCAATCCAGGATCACGGCCTTGATTTTCTGTGTCATGGGTTTGCTTCCATATCGGCTAGTACCTCCTCGGCAATACCAAATCCCGTACTCGCCCCCGTGCCGGAGGTGACGGAGACTAAGCGTACCCCCGGCATTGGTGTTTCAAAGAAGGCATCATCAGGACCGGAGGGATAGAGGCCGGTCCACCTTTCAGTCACCTCGGGCTGAGGAAGATCAAGCACGCGCTGGGCTTCACGAATAATGAGCGCATCTACTGCTTCGGGCTGAAAAGGGTCTGGCGTGGGGCCGTAATGATGGCTGTCACCCACCACCAGGGAACCATCAGAGCTCTGCACAACGATCAAATGCACGCCATGGTCAAGCTCATTCTTCTGCTCGATCTGAAGACGCTTCCGCAAGCTTGGCAGGGATGGGCAATCCGCATAGCCGCGATAGCGATGTAGGCCGAGATCACTCATGATGGCGGCAGGCAGGCGCCAACCCGGATCAGCCAAGCGCAGCATATGCAGTTTGCAAAGCGTTACCTGACGGCGCGCGAAGTTATTGGGGAAAAGCGTTGTGATATCCGGCCCGGGACAGACCACGATGCGTGGGGCGTGGAAAATGCCCTCAGTCGAATCAACCTGCCCAGAGGCAATGCCCTGCACGGCACAACGCCAGAAGAAATGTACGCCAAGCGATTCTTCAAGCCAGGCTGCAAGGCGTGGAATGGCTTCTCGGCTTTCGACCCTAAGCTCATGCGGGCTGTGCAGTGCAGCGAGGAGGTCCGCAGAGCGGAGTGGCGCGGGGATGTCGCCCCCTTCCAGCAAACGGCAAGATGCACCCATCGGGCTGGCCAGGAATTCGCGCAAGACGCCGACGGCCTCGGGCCGCCGCACTGCCATGAGCAAGCCGCGATGATGGATCGGGATACCAGCGAGTGGGGCAACCTCGGCCCAAAGATCACGTGAACGGCGCGCGCGTTCCCAGGTTTTATGAGCCGCCTGGCCAGTCACGGTGACAAAGCCGAAGTTTCGAATGCTGGCACCATTGGCCTGCGCGTCACGGTCAAGAACCGCTACCTTCAAGCCACGCCGTGCAGCATGTAGCGCATGGGCAAGGCCAAGAATGCCCGCGCCGATGATCACGAGATCAAAGGCCTTATGCATGATATGATGGCTCCAAAACTAAAGACTTCTCTGCTGATCCTACATTGCCTCCGACAGAGTCTGGCGGAAACCCGCCATTAGGCTCTGGAAGCTTTTTTAGGCTTGTCAGAGGCTGGCGCCGGATGGCGGCTTTTTCTGGCCTTCTTCCCAATGCAGGAGGAGGATTTGCAGGAACTCCGATTTCTTATGCCCTGCTTCCTTTGCCGCCTGCTTGAATTTCTTCCGGAATGCTTCAGTTACAGAGAAACTGAACTCTTCCTTGCGGATTTTCTTGGGTTCCAGCATTTTCGTGCTGGATGCAGAAATGCGCTTACTGGCTGGCGCCTCCACCACAGGTGCTGCTACTTTTACGCTAGCGTTGGCAGTAACGCTTCCTTGACGGGCCGGTTTTCGGGCGGCCTTGGCAGACTTCCTAGGTGAAGCTGATTTTTTCAAAGGCGGTCTCCTCATCTTTGGGGGAGACGAATGCGAAGCGGGAGGATGATCAACCGCATTTCGTTGAATATTTTGTGAATGTTTTATGACAACTGAAGCCGCGTGGGGGCCGCGTAACAAAGCAGCCTCCACGCGGGCACAATTAGGCCTGAGATTACCTTGCGTTGAGTAATTCCGGAACGCGCAGCA
>JADCFP010000140.1 GCA_020249465.1 Roseomonas sp.
CCCCCAGCGTCTGCCGCCCACGTGTGCCCCCCAGGTGCTGCCCCGCCCACTGGCCCCCCCGCCTCCGCCCCGGCCTGCGCCCCGCCAGCCACTGCCCCCAGCGCAGGCGCCGCCACCCAGGGCCACAGCAGCCAGGCCGACGCATTGGCAATGGGCCTCGCGGTGGCCTGCAGGGCAGCAGCACAGCCGGGCGGAGGGCGGGCAGCGGGGGGAGGGCGGGGCGCCACAGCTGCTGCTGCAGTAGGCAGCTCATCCCCGCGGGTCGGCCGCAAGTCAGGGACGGCGGCCACTGCCACGGGCGCAGGGGCTACAGCAGCGCCCGCCCTGCAGCGGGCTGGTGTGGCAAAGCCCGCGCATGTGGGAGCCCCCGCGGCTGCCCCGGCCTCCGGCCCACGGCACATGGAGGTGGACCGCCCAGAGCCCCCACCACCGTCAGCGGCACCCATGGAGGCGGAGCCATCCCTGCCCCTGCCTCCCTTGGGCCCCAGCGGCCTGGGCCTGGGGTTGCAGCCACAGCCAGCCCAGGGAGCCTCCCCACCCTTGCCGCCCAGCACTGCTCTGTGTGTGCCCCCACCCCCGCCTCCCCGGCCCCCTGCCCCGGCCGGCAGTGGCGGGGCCGGCATGGCGCAGGGCGGCACGCAGCACATGGCCCAGACCAGCGGCAGAGGCGGCATTGAAGGCGCCCTGCAGGCGGAGGGGGCTGGGGATCAGATGTGCAACCTGGCAGCCAACGTGGCCAGCCGACTGCGGGAGGAGGGCTGGCCCCTGGCCAGCATTGCTAAGGCCATCTGCCAAGCAGCCACCATCGTGTGTGTGCGTTCGTGGCGAGCCAACATGCATACCGTGCCTGATGACAACCGCACGGTACCTGCGCAGGTCATGAGCAGTGTGGTGGGCGCCCTCCGCCGCCTGCCGCAGCCACCCCCCGCAGGCAGCCCACACAGCGCCCCCACCCAGGGCCCCCCCACCCCGCCTCGCAGCCATGGTGCGCCGCGGCGTGGCCCTCCCCCCAGCGCTGCTGCCTGGCGGGGGCAGGCCGACGCCGCGGCCACGTGGCGGCCGCTGACAGGGCGCCAGCCCTCGCCCCCCCCCTCGCCGCCGGGGCCCTCCTCCCGCCGCCCAGACGCCCAGCAGCGGCGTGGCGGCCGTGGGGGGTTCCAGGGCGCCCACTGATGGCGCAACGCCAGCGTGCTGGGCCTTTCCTGAGGGCCTGCACGCTGAATGTGGGGGGGCGGGGGTTGGGATCGCAGCGTTTTGCTGCCCTGCTAGATTGGGCCAGCGGGGGCCAGCACCACATAGTGTTTCTGCAGGAGTGCCGGTCAGCGGCGTCCCCCTTTGAGGAGGCCCGGCGCTCCCATCATGCGGAGCTGGCCTGGCATGGGTCCTGGTTCTTCGAGCCAGGCACGGCCCACAGCAAGGGGTGCATGATCCTCCTGCAGCACTCGCCACATGTGGAGCAACCTGTGCAGGTGCCCTGTCCTGCTGCAGCTGCAGGGCGGGTGCTGCGGGTGGACGCTCGCATTGCAGGCCAGCCTGCTTCGCTGGTCTGCGTCTACGCCCCCGCCGAGCAGCGCGAGCGGGGCGAGTTCTTCCGCCACATACTGCCGGCCTGCCTGCCGGCGCCCGGCGAGCGGCTGGTGCTGCTGGGCGGGGACCTCAACTGCATTTGCAGCGGCCAGGACTACAGCCGGCCGGGCGAGCAGCGCGCCCACCAGCGGGGGCGCGAGGACGGTGCAGTCTGGCTGCGGCAGCTCATGGACGGCGGGGACCCAGCTGCCCCCCGCCTGGTGGACAGCTGGCGCCAACGCCACCCAGCCGTGGTTGATGTCACGCACATCAGCGCAGCCCATGGCACGGGGGCACGGCTGGACCGCTGGCTGCTGTGCCCTCAGCTGGATGCGTGGGTGGGGGCAGCTCAGATCTTGCCCACTGTGCCGGTGCTCACAGACCACCTGCCTGTGGCCCTCACCCTCTGGCCCCCGGCCCGCGTGTGGGTGGGCCGTGGCTTGCGCCGCCTGCCATTGCTAGCCTGCGATGAACCGGAGGTCAGAGCTTTAGTACTGAGGGTGTTGGAGGAAGCACACCAGCACCTGCTGCTGGGGCAGCCTGGGGCTATGGCCCTGTGGCTCCGCACCAAGCAGCGGATCATGGATCTGGTCAGGCAGTGGGAGCGGCGGCGGCGTGTTCAGGCTGGCCGGGCTGCAGCGCCCCTGCAGGCCGGCGCCGCGGCCCAGCGTCAGCACTGGCTGGCCCTGTCTGCAGCTGGCTTGCGCCCGGGGGCGGCAGCCGTGGGAGCGGCTGCCCTGGGCGCACAGGCCGCAGCAGAGGGTGCAGCCCGCCAGCACGGCCAGCGCGGTGCTCAGCGCTTGGAGGCCTGCGCCCTGCTGGGCCATGTGTATTGGGGCCCCACCTTCTTCTTCCACTCGCGGGCGCGGCCCCCCCTGCCACCCACCTACATCCACACGCTGACTGTGGGCGACGGGGAGACGGTGTCCCTCGCCACCCCAGCCGGCACGGCTGCAGCCTTGCAGCGCTTCACCCAGCACTACAGCGGTGACGAGCCAGGTGGCCTGTTTGCCCGGCGGCCACACGATGCAGCCACCAGGCAGCGCCTGCTGGCTACCATGCAAGCGCGCCTCACATGGCAGCAGGCCATGGCAGCTGAGGGGCCCGGGGCCGCTCAGACGCTGACGGCGGCTGAGCTGGAGCGCGCCATGCGTGAGCAGCGGCGGGGCACCGCACCAGGCCTGGATGGGCTGCCAGTGGAGTTTTATGCAGCCTACTGGGAGGAGCTGGAGCCCCTACTGTGGGCCGCAGTTCATGAGGCCTTCATGTCTGCGGAGCCAGCCGCCCTGGCCCCGTTGCTCACGGGGGTGCTCACCCTGGTGCCCAAGCCCGGCAAGCCGGCGGATCAGGTGGCGGGCTACCGCCCCATCACCCTCCTGCCCGTCGACCTGCGCATTGTGGCCCGGGCG
>JADCFP010000141.1 GCA_020249465.1 Roseomonas sp.
CATCGGCATTATCGGCTTCCTGCTCTATGTGGCGGTGGTAATTATCCTTGCTGATCATGTGCTTGGCACGCATTGGACGGTTGAATTCGTCTATTTCGCGCTGGCCGGGATTGTCTGGGTCTGGCCGGCCAAGGCGCTGATCATCTGGGCGGCACGGTAGGAATTTACTTCAAGCCCCCTCCCGGGCCACCAATTGGGCGATCTGGCCGCGCATGGCATCCAAAAGCGCCGTCATCCGCCCACCATTGCGTTGGATGACCGCGGCATATTCGCTGCGCGTCGTCAGGCGAAGCGATGTGCCTTCCGCGATCATATCCACCACCCTGGGCTGGCCCGCGATTTCCGCCACGCGCCAATCCAGCGCGAATGGCGGCGTATTGGGGCGTTCGACCAGGGTGCTGACCAGCGCATCCTCCTCGGTACGTTGCTGGGAACGCCCTAGCGCGAATCTTACGCCGCGATACTCGCCAAAGCGGGATGAGAGGTTGCGGATAATGATTTCATCAAAGAGCTTGAGGTAGTCCTGCAATTCCGCCGGCGTTGCCTGGCGCACATAGCGGCCCAGGATGAAGCGGCCAGTGCCTTCAATGTCAATCGCGGCGCGCAGGATGCCGGCAACCCGATCACGCCGCTGCACCTGGTTAAGGCGGGGGTCATTGATGGCATTGACCAATTCCTGCCCCGCCTTGCCCACAAAGGCAGTGGCGCGGCTGATATCCATCTGCTGCGCATGCGCCGGGCCGCTGACAAGGCCGGCAAGACCAGCGAGCAATTCACGTCGGGAGAACAGGAAATCAGGCATGATCGAGCCTCCAAACCATCTTAGGCAAAACCTGAAGCGCCGCGCGCTTCGACGGGCGCGACTCAGACGCGGCAGTTATAGGGGCGGGCTGGAATCCCGTATCGGGCGATTGAACGAGCGGTCGCCCGCATGAATAACCGGCTTCTGGCTGTGCCAGTCGGTGGCGGCTTGCGTGAACAAGCGGCCAATGCATTTTGTTGGGACCGCTTCCCGACAAGCACTCGGTTTTGTGCGTCTCCTGGGACATGTTGCCGAGCCTCCTCAGCGCCTGATCCTATGGCAAATCTTCATAGCTCAATCTCCAGCTTAGGAATGATTGTTTGCCCAATGCTGATGCAATGAGTGCGACCAAGACCGCTGTATCCGTGGCGTCAGCGGGAGCGTAAAGCCACCGCGCCACCCACGAAGAGTATCCAAAAAGGCCCGGACACCGACGCAATGACAGGGATAATGCCGCCCCCCTCGCCAAAGGACATGCCGAGCAATTCCGACGACGATAGGAGATACAAGGCGCCGATGAGCATGGTTATGCCGCCGACTGCGAGCATCCGCCCACCCTTCCGCAGCATTTCGCGCCCGATCAGCAGAAACCAGGCGCCGCCGAGTACATTCACCGCGATATCTTCGGTCACCGTGTTTAGAATGGTATCCAGCATGCGGAAGGCCGTCATGAAAGCGGCGATTTCGGCTGGATTTGTTCCAGGCGCGCCAAGCGCCACGATGTCTGGCATGAGCACCAGATGCGCCGCCCACCAGAGGGGACGGAGTGCGAGAGAGGCCCAGAGGAGGCCCAACATCAGGTCCCCGAAGCGAGTTTCCCGGTCCGCCCCATGGTAATGCCGCGTTACCATCGCCATTACTGGGACGGAAAGGATGTAGCCAAGGAGCGCCGCGAATAACGCCTTCTCTAGGATCGGCGCATTTTGAGCGTAGAACACAATGATGTCCTGTGACGAGCGCTGCGAGACACCAAAAAAGCCAACAACAGCGGATAGGGTGGTCAGTCCGAAAAACAGCAGAAGGAAAGTGACGATCACGATGGCGAGGCGAAGCCAGCGTGCCTTGCCGACACTGCTTTCTGGCATGGCTTTGGTCATCTCACTGGACATATTCTTCAGTCTCCTTTGCGTTTGATTTCCGAGGATCATGAGCAAGGCAGGTAATGCGGGCTTCGGTTTCGAGGGCGGGAAAGCCGGTCACTTCGCCGCAGTTCAAACCTTGCGCCAAAAGGTCACGGCGAGCGCAAACAGCCAGACCAGGGCAAAGGGTGGGACCGCGGCGATCAGGGCATTCAGTTCCGGCAAAACGGTTCGGAAGGCTGTAAGCGCGAAGGCAATCCCAAGCACCGCGCTGATGATGGCGTTGATCCTCATGTCCAGCTTTTGGAAGACCAGCCCGAGCGAGATCAGCCAGAGGCCCGAGACAAGCTGCACGCCAAGCAGCTCCCCCACTCCGCCCGCATAGGCATTGAGCGTCATGTAGTTGACCTCAATTATGGCGCGAGTCGCCGGGTCGGGTGTCACCACATAAAGATCGGCCAGCATCGGCATGGTGGTGAGCCATCGGACGATGCCGAGTGTCTTGAGGATGCCGGCCGCAATGGCGAAGGCCGCCATGGTATCGGTCAGCATGCCGCCGGCGCCATGCGCCATCGCGAAGCGTCGCAAGGCGATACCGAAGGGCACCATGGCGACAGCGGTCAGAAGATAGCCCCAATAACCAATCTGAATGGCAAGCGGATTGGCAGCAACAAGGGGAAGCGCTTGGTTTGCGGGCAGCCTCAAACTGGCGGGCCAGCCGATCGCCTGACCCAGCACGATGACGGGGATCAGGAAAAGCACCAGTTGAGACAAGGTCAGAAGCACCAGGGCGATGGTTTCGGCGCGGGTCATCGGCGTGGTAGCTGGCTTGTCTGACATGGCGTGTCTCTGGCTGCATTGACGTCAAAGATGAATGGCGAAGCTTGGTGGCCGCAGCAGAAGCATTCGCCTCTGGCGACGGCCATGGCGGGGTCGCTTGGACAGCGTCAGAACCTGTAGCTGAGGCCAAGGCCGAAGCTTATCTGGTTTTCATCACCTTCACGCGAGACGATGGGGCTGTCCGCAGCATCGCCCAACAGGCGCCGGAGAGTAACCAACCCAGTGACGCCCCAGGCGCCGGAGATTGTATAATTTGCCGTGAGCGTGAGGCCGACATCGCGGATGCCACCGCTGGCCTTGTATTCCGGCAGGCCACTCGCGGTGGCGCCAGCCCGTGTCACACCGAAGAATGTCTGATTGTAGCTATCGCTGGCATAGGACGCGAGTGCGATGGCACGGAGCCGCAGCCGTTCCGTGGGGTCGAAGCGATAGCTGCCGCCAAAAAACAGCAGGCCGCCGGATGCGGTCGAAGAAACATCATGGTGATACTCCAATTCAATCGCGGCTTCGTCGCGCCTGGTGAGAACATCACGAAAGGGTAGCCGCATGAAGGCGCCGGCTATGGTCCCATCATCAATATCGCCGAGCCGCTTGACACGTTCATTCTCGACGTCGGAGCGGCCACGGCGCTGACCCAGAACCGGGCCAGCTTCGATGCCAGACCAGGGTAAGACATTGGCACGCGCGCCAAAGCCGCCGGCCAGCGTGGCAGTTTCGATGTAAAAAGTATCGTAAGCGAGGCGCGCGGCGATGAGCGGGCCGACCGTCCGGTCGCTCGAGCCTTGATACTCTGGGGTAGAGAGGGCACCGAGCGCAAAGAAACCCGAAATGCGCGGGTCAGACTGGGCCATGGCCGGGGCGGCGAGACCCGTCAGCAAAAGGGGCGCTGCGAGAGCGACCAGTGGGAAGCGGCTGTTTGTATTCATGGACGCAGGGCCTTTCGGTTCAAACGGTAATCCTGGTTATGTGAGACATCGGCTCTGCGGATGCGGGGACGAAGCGCTCACCTGAATTTAGTTTAATGTTAAACTGACCAATGTCCAGATAAATTTTGTGTAACATAATGTTACTAAGATATTGTTGCGGCGGAGGCGACTGAACTGCGGGCTTAGGGGGTTTCGCGTGGGGTAAGATCAGCCGACGCCACATAAAATGGATTCTAAACAATACGTTAAAGAAGGTCGCAGAAACCGAAGGTGAACCGAAAACCGACTAAACCAGAGGCGGCAGGTTTTCGTCACCGCCATCGGGCATGGCACAAGCCGCCACGATTAGCGCAATGAGGTCATCTGCCACCTCCTGCGCGCGATCCTCGGGGTTCCATAGATCTCCCCCCGTCCCTTCGGCGCGCAAGGCACAGAATCCATGAACGGCGGCCCAGGCCAGGGTGAGCCTTGCGCGCAAGGCACGGCCATCCGCGCCCGGCACATGCGCGGCCATGGCCTCTGCCAGCGGTGCCCAGGAATCCCGAACCGCGCGCTGCCATGCTGTGTCAGCGGTATCCAAAAGATCGGTTCTGAACATCAGGCGAAAATGCGCCGGATTGTCGCGCGCAAAAGCCATATAGCCAAAGCCTGTGGCGGCAAGGCGGGCGCGGGCATCGGCACCTGGCGGCAGGGCGGCTACAGCATCCGTCATCGAATGCGCCAGCCGAAGGTTCCCTTCACTGGCGAAGCTTGTCAGCAGGCCGCGCAGATCGCCGAAATGTGGCGCGGCAGCGGAATGGGAAACGCCAGCACGGCGGGCGCATTCCCGCAGGCTCACCGCATCCGGCCCGACCTCCAACACAATATCGGCAACGGCATCAAGGAGCGCGCGGCGGAGCGCGCCATGGTGGTGTCTACCCTTGGGCTTCGGTGTGGCCGTCATGCAACGACCATGCTGTCTGACGAATTGCTTGACAATAGAAAATCCTTACGGCTAAAAACTGACCATTGGAAAGATAGAGGTAGTTCATGGATCCGGCAATGGTCTTTTCGGCGGCCAACACGCTTGCAATGGCGGGATGGTTGGCCATGCTCGTGGCGCCGCGGACGCGCCTTGTCATCTGGTGGATCTGCGGACTTGGCATCCCAGCGCTATTTTCCGCGCTCTACACGCTTTTCATGCTGCTTTACGCGCCGCATGCCGAAGGGGGCTTTTCATCCCTGGCCGAGGTCGCCCTGCTGTTCCGCCATGATGGCGTATTGCTCGCGGGTTGGGTGCACTACCTCGCCTTCGACATGTTCATCGGCGCCTGGATGTGCCGTATCGCCGCTGCCGAGCAGATGAATCCCTGGGCGGTGCGGCTTTGCCTGCCGCCAACCTTTCTGGTGGGACCGGTTGGGCTTCTTTTGTTCCTGATCCTCCGATTTTTTCTCCTGCGGCGCGTCAGCCCAGGGGAGCTATCATGACAAAACTCCGGGCGCTCTTCGAGGCGTTGGATCAACGCCAGCCAATCCTTGCCCGTCTGGGCTGGGTGATGCTGATCATCGTGGTATTTTGCCTGATCGCGGCGATGATTGATGGCCGAACGATCAAAGGCGTTTCGGTTTGGGTGAAGCCCGCGAAATTCGCGGCGTCCTTCGTCGCTTGGTTCTGGACCATGGCATGGGCCTGGGGGGTGCTTGCGCCGGCAGCGCGTAACGGCTGGCTGGCGCGCATTGTCTTGTGGGGATCAGTACTGGCAGCGATTTCTGAGCAAGCTTGGATCCTGTTTCGCGCTGCCCTTGGGCAACCAAGCCATTTCGCCACAGACCGACTTGGTGAGATCGCCTATCGGCTCATGGGGCTCGGCGCCATGACCCTGGTCCTTTTGGCCTTCGTGCTCGGCCTGCTGGTGCTGCTGCGGGGCGATCAGCAGCAGCCACGGAATTGGAGGTTGGCTGTCGGGCTTGGCTTGGCAATCACCGGTATTCTGGGCGGCATTACCGGCGCTTCGATCTCCGCCATGACAACACCTTATATTGGCGGCACCATGACGGATGCCGCGAATTTCGCGCCCTTCTTCTGGTCTCGCGATGGCGGGGATTTGCGCGCGGCACACTTCCTTGCGGTGCATGCCATGCAGGCTCTGCCGGCCTTGGTGCTGGTGGTGCGAACCGTAACGCCAGCCGCTGTTGGACTTGCTGCTTGCGTTTGGGTCGCCTTGACCGGTGGGGCCTATGCCGCAGCTTTCGCTGGTATGTCACTTTCACCCTGAAGCAGGGCCGCTTCGCGTTGGTTCACGAAACGCGCTTCAACGCGCGCCCTTGATCGCCGAAAGGTCGAGGGCCGCCAGCACCACTTCGCAATCCAGGTATCGCAGGCTCGGCGGCCGAAAAAAGGCGATCAGAATAGGACCAAGTCAGCCCAAACGGTTTCAGACGTGCTTCTAAGGCAATTGGTCGGAGTGAGAGGATTCGAACCTCCGGCCCCTGCGTCCCGAACACAGTGCTCTACCAGGCTGAGCTACACTCCGAGGCCGACCGAGACGTCTCGGCGGCTATAGCGGGCGGGGGAGAAGGCCGCAAGCGGGTGGGAGAAGTGTGGAGGATGCCCAGGCGTTGCCAAGACATGAATTTGAGGCTTCGCTAATAACTGAGACCCCTTTGAACCGCGCCGGAGAGTGACATGAAATTTTTGCAAAGCACCGTAATCTTGGCTTCCTTTATTGCCATGACCGCCCCGGCCTTGGCGCAGGGCGATGTGATTGCCGCGCGACGGGATGGTATGAAGGGAAGCGGTCGCCTTTTGGAAGGCGTCAAGACGGTGCTGGATCAGCGCGGTGATCCGCGCACATCATCCGCCGGCATCGCTGAATTGATTGTTTTTTTTGAAGGCTTTCCCGCGCGCTTCCCGGCTGGGAGCGGTGCAGGCGACACTCGCGCCCTACCAGCCATTTGGTCTGACCGCGCCGGCTTCGAATCGGCCAATGCAAATATGTTGAGCCAGCTTCGCGGGCTGCAAGCGGCGGCCGGCTCCGGCGACCAAGCGGCCTTTGCCGGCGCGTTTCAGCAGACCGCTGCCTCTTGCGATGCTTGCCATCGCGCCTATCGCGGCCGCGCCCGCTAAGCGGGCTGGTCTGACACGACCTGGTTTGGCGGCAGAGCGCTTCAAAAGAAGCGGATAAAGGAAAACACTGCCGCCGCTGCCAATACGAGCAAGCCAAGCGCAAGCCGCCCTGAAGCCAGGCGCGGGGCCTTGGCGCCTTCTGGCAGCAGTTTCTCACCGGTCAGCATCGGCATGACCAATTCATGCCCCTTCACCAGCTTGTAGAGCATGATCGCCAGAACATGCAGCGCTAGGGCGAAGACCAGATAGCGCTGCCCCGCCAAATGCCAGGCGGAAAGCGATTCTTGGGTCGCTTCACCGACTTTCAGCGCCAATGGCCCATGCTGGGAATAGCTGAAACCGGGATCGTGATTAGCGAAAAGACCGCTGAAAGCCTGAGCGAGAAGCAGCGCCAGAAGCACCACCACCATCCAGCCCCCGGCCGGATTATGGCTGGTTTCCGTGTCTCGATCCCGCTTGGCAAGGCGGGCCAATTGCCGCAACGCAGCCAAAGGCGATTTCAGGAAATGGGCAAAGCGTGCATTTTCCGACCCGAAAAACCCCCAAAGAATGCGAAACAGCACCAGCGTTAGAATCGCGTAGCCGGAGACAAAATGGAGCGACCACGCGCCGCTTTTGCCACTGGCGTATGACAGCGCAACAAGCAGGATCAGGGTCCAGTGAAACAGCCTGACGGGCCGGTCCCAAATGCGGAGTCGGGTGTTTTGCGCGCTCATATTCACCTGCCGGTTGAGGTTGGCACGATGGGCCGTGTTGCAGGCCCATGACAAGACACTTAGAAACGTCCCTCAATTTCCAAGATCCGGGCAAGGCGCTGGCGCGGCGAATTGCGCCGCAGGGGAGTGCAGCATGAATGAGCAGAATGCCGGCGGAGGCGCCGCCAAGAAGCTGATCTTCCCAGCCGTGCTGATTCTGCTGGCGATCCTGGTGTTTCTTGGCTGGCGCGGCGTTTTTTCGCCCGATCCCTCGGGCGTGACAGGTATTGCGCGTTCCCCCGTGGCGGAATCGCCTTCTGGGGCCTCCGGGCCAGGTGGCGCGGGCCAGGCCGCGCGGCCCACGATTCCGCCAGCCCCGACACCGCCTGACCTGGCGAGCCCCAGCCCCGAGGCCGCCCGGCCCGACCCCAATGCGGCCTCCCCCGCCGTGGCCATGATCCCGCCGCGTTTTGACGTGGTGCGGGTGGGGGCACGTGGCAGTGCTGTCGTGGCCGGCCGCGCCGCGCCGGGGGCAGAGGTGATACTGCTCGCCGATAATGGCCGTGAATTGGGCCGCGCCCGGGCCGACCGGCGCGGCGAATTCGTGATCCTGCCCGCCGAGCCCCTGCCGCCAGGCGCAATGGAACTCAGCCTCAGGGCGCGACTCGGGGATCAGGAAATGGCCGGGCCGGATACGGTGGTGCTGATGGTGCCAGATACGGCAGCACAAACCGCCGAAGCACCGCGCCCCGCGCCGGCACCCGGCCCCTCCGCCAGCGCCCAGCCCCAGACCGCTGAGCGCCCCACCCAGCAAGCGCAAGCGGCGCCCGCCCCGGCAGAGCGCCCGGCTCAGGCAGAATCCCCGGCGCCGACCGGCCCCCTGGCCGTGCTGATCCCTGGCCGGTCAGATTCTGCCGCCCCGCGCTTGTTGCAGGTGCCGGAACCGACCTCGCCAGCCGGCACGACGCAACGACTTGGCATTGATTCCGTTGAATATGATCAGGGCGGGTCCATGCGCTTCGCGGGCGGTGCGGCGCCCGGTGCCAGGGTTCGGCTTTACGTGGATGACCGGTTTATTGGCGAGGCAGTGGCCGATGCTTCGGGGCGCTGGACCTTCCAGCCGGAAAGCCAGCCGTCCATTGGGCGGCATCGGCTGCGAATTGACCAGGTCTCACCCACCGATGGGCGCGTGCTGGCGCGCGCTGAAGTGCCCTTCCAGCGGGAAGAACTCCCCGCCGAGGCCTTTGCCCAGCAGCGCATTGTGGTGCAGCCGGGCAACAACCTTTGGCGCATCGCCCGCGCCACCTATGGCCGGGGCACGCGCTATACGGTGATTTATCAGGCGAATAAGGATCAGATCGTTGATCCGAACAAGATTTATCCGGGTCAGGTCTTTGCGCTGCCCAACCCCCAACCGGCGCCGGCGGCTTCCAGCCGGTCCAGATAGGGATCAAGCGCGAGCACAAAGCGCACCAGCGCCGCGACGAGTTCCGGCGCATTGGTGGGCGGCACCAGCGCCAGATCGGCTTCAAAGCGAATTCGGTGATCTGGCGTCAGGCCCATGGACCAGCCTTCCGGCAGGCCAGGGTTCAGCGCGGCCAGGGTGGCAAAGCTGGCTTGACGCACATCCCGGCCTTCGGCGGTGGAGGGGATGCGCGCAGCATCGGTTTCCACCACCAGTCCCTCAGCGCTGAGCTCCGCCCGGCAGCGGCGGCCACGCCAGTCAAAAGTGAATTCCAGGGGGCGGTCCGCCTGCTTTGGGGCAAGGCGGCCTTCGGGGTCTATGGCCAGGGGGCCAAGGGTCATCGCATCCATAGGCCGCATTCTTGTGCATTTTTGGTAAAAACACTGTAAGCGGGGCCGCATGGCACTCGGACAAAGTCTTCGCATGGTTCTCGCCCGGCCGCATCCGGCGGCGAGGCCCTTCCTGATTGGCGGCGCGGCAGTGGCGCTGCTGGGCGGCGCCTTTCTTGGCGCTTTCCTGTTTTGGCTTGGCGTGGCCTTCACGCTGTTCTGCCTTTACTTCTTCCGGGACCCGGAACGCATCCCGCCCGCGCGCCCTGGCCTGGTGCTGGCGCCGGCGGATGGGCATGTGGTGTCTGTCATGCCGGCCAAGCCGCCGGTGGAGCTTGGCATGGGTGAGGAAACCCGCTGGCGCATCGCGATTTTTCTCTCCGTGCTTGATGTGCATGTGAACCGCATGCCCTGTGATGGCACGGTGACGCGCATCGCCTATCACCACGGCAAATTCCTGAGCGCCAATCTGGACAAGGCGAGTGATGAGAATGAACGCAATGCGCTGGCACTGCGGCTGCCCGATGGGCGCGACATTGCGGTGGTGCAAATCGCCGGGCTGATCGCGCGGCGTATCCTGTGTGATGCCAAGGTGGGCGATGCGGTGCAGGCGGGTGATCGCTTTGGCATTATTCGTTTCGGGAGCCGCACGGATATCTATCTACCACCCGGTGTGCTGCCCATGGTCGCCGTGGGCCAGACCATGATTGGCGGCGAGACAGTGTTGGCGGAGTTGCAGGCGCGATGAGCACTGAGCGCGACACGGCTTCTTCAACGCGCATGCGGCGGTTGCGCCGGCGTTTTCGCCCGCGCACGCGCCCGCGTTTTGAGGGACAATCCTTCAATCGCTTGATTCCGAATATCATGACCATGCTGGGGCTCTGCTGCGGCTTGGTTGCGATCCGTGCGGCCTTTGAGCAGCGCTTTGCCGAAGCGGCCGTGCTGATTGTGGTGGCGGGCGTGATTGATGGGCTGGATGGGCGGTTGGCGCGCTTGCTGAAGGCGACATCTCGTTTCGGGGCGGAATTCGATAGTCTCGCGGATTTTCTGTCCTTCGGCGTCGCGCCCGCGCTGGTGTTGTATCTTTGGGCCTTGCAGGATTATCGCGGCATTGCCTTCGCGCCCGCCTTGCTGTTTGCGGTGTGTTCCGCACTCAGGCTCGCGCGCTTCAATGCGGCGCTGGATGTCGGGCCGGCACCGAAGCCTGCCTATACCTATAATTTCTTCACCGGCGTGCCGGCGCCGGCGGGGGCGGGCTGCGCGCTGTTTCCGCTTTTCGCGGGGCTGTTTTTTACGCAGACCGATATGCCAATGCTTGCCAATATCATGCGCAACCCCGTGCTGGTCGCGGGTATTTTGATCCTGGTGGGTGGGCTGATGGTGAGCACGCTGCCCACCTGGTCCTTCAAGAATTTCAAGGTGCCGCGCGCGGCGGTGCTGCCGCTGCTGCTTGGCATTGGGCTTTACATGGCGCTGTTATTCGCCGAGCCCTGGGGCGCGCTTGCCATGGCAGGCATGATCTATCTTGGCATGTTGCCCTTTTCGGTGCGGTCCTATTTGCGGCTGAAGCAGGAAGCGGAAAGCCTGCTGGAACCCGTGCTGGTTGCCGATAATGGCAAGGGAAATGCCGCGCCCTGATGCTGCGCGGCCGGCTTGAATTGCCGCTGGGGGGGCAGCGCATCAGCATCTCGGGCGGGCCCTTTGATGCAATGCCAGAAGGCGCCCGCGGGCTATGCTTGGAAGCGCGCGCCGCGCGTGTTGCCGAAGCTGAGTGGCAGCTTGATGTGCCGGATTTCGGCTTGCCCGATGAGGCCGCTTTGCGCGCGGTTTTGGCGGATATGCTGGCAGCCATGCGCACCGCCCCCGATGGCGCCTATCACATCGGCTGCAAGGCCGGGCTTGGGCGCACCGGCACGGCCATGGCATGCCTCGCCATCCTGGCCGGCGCGGTGGAGGGCGATCCGGTGGCCTGGCTGCGCGCCGCCTATAATGCTGAGGCGATTGAAACCCCCGCGCAGGAAGAGTTTGTCCGCCGCTTTGCGCGGTGAGGCTTGGTCGATTAACGTCGTTTCAACATCAGGAGAAACGTAATGCCCCAGATCCTCGATCCCCAGATCATCGCCGATTATGACCGGGATGGCGCGGTGGTGATCCGTGGCGCCTTCGCGCCGCATTGGGTTGAGCTGCTCGCCGCCGGTGTTGAGCGCAATCTGCGCGAGCCCGGCCCCTTCGGCAAACGCTATACGCCGGAAGGCAAGCCCGGCATGTTCTTTGGCGATTACTGTTCCTGGCAGCGCATTTCGGAATATGAGGCGTTTTTGCGCCATTCCCCCGCCGCCGCGATCGCCGGCGCGCTGATGCAAAGCGGCAAGGTCAATCTGTTTCATGAACATGTGCTGGTGAAGGAACCCGGCACGGAAGAACCAACCCCTTGGCACAATGACCAGCCTTATTGGACGGTTGAGGGCTGGCAGGTTTGTTCGCTCTGGATTCCGCTTGATCCCGTGGCGCGGGAGAATGGCGTGGAATATGTCGCGGGGTCCCATCGGAAGGACGAATGGTTCAAGCCGAAGCGCTTCGCCGATAGCGCCGACCATCCTTCTGACGATCCGCGCTTTCTGCCGGTGCCCGATGTTGAGGGGAACCGTGGTGATTACACCTTGCTGGGCTGGGATTTGCAGCCTGGCGATTGCGTGGCCTTCCACGGGCTGACGTTACATGGCGCGCCGGGCAATCGTAGCGGGAAGCTGCGGCGCCGCGCGGTTTCAGCGCGCTGGACGGGCGACGATGCGGTATTCACGCGCCGCAAGGGGATAGAAAGCCCGCCCGCGCCGGCAAATGCTCCGCCGCATGGTGCCGCGATGGACAGTGAGGTGTTTCCGGTGGTTTGGCGGGCGGCTTAGGCGATCAACGCCACCACCAAAAACCCAAGCCCCGCAAAACTCGCCGTCGCGCCCATCACCGGGCGCAGCCAGCGCGCGCGGGACGCTTCCCGCGCCAGCGCCGTGGCGCCCAGCATCAAACCGCCCTGGATCACCGCAAGCCCGGCCAGATAGGCGATGATCGGCGTTGCCTCGGCGCCGATCACGGCCTCTGCAAAGGCATGGCCATGGAATAGCCCGGCCAGGGCAAAGCCCAGCAGCAGCGCGCGCGCGGAAACGCGCTTTACGATTAGCAGCGCCAGCCCCGCCAGCAGCACCGATGCCGCGACCAGGGCCTCGGTCATGCCAAGCCCAATGCCGGCCATGTGCAGCGCCAGCCCCACCATGCCGGCCGCCAGGAACCCGGCAATCGCGCGGAACGCCTGATTACGCGGCAGGGCCGCCGCCAGAACGCCAGCGGCCAGCAGAAAGGCCAAATGATCCAGCCCAATCACCGGATGGCCGATGCCGGAGGCAAAACCCTGCCACAGCGTCTGCGGCATGGCGCCGTCCATTGGGTGATGCGCCGCCGCCGGCAAAGGCAGCAGGGTCATCAGGCTCAGGGCGAAAAACTGGCGGCGCATTCTGTTCTCCTGAAACTTCTCCCCATCATGCTTGCCGCTTCGGGGCCGCGATGCAAGCGGGGCGCGGTTGGACCGGCGGGTTGGACCCTCTATATCCACCCCGTGATCAACCTCCCCCGGATTCCCCTCCTGCTTGGCCTGCTGCTGCTGACTGGCCCTGCCTTTGGCGCCTGCGCCGATTCCCCCGCGCCTGGCGTGGTCTGGCGACGCTGCCTGCTGGATAATGCGGATTTCTCCGGCCGGGACCTAACGGGTGCGACGCTCCGCGATACCTCCTTCGCGCGGGCGCGGTTTGTGGAAGCGAAGCTGAATGGCATTGATGGTTCAGATGCGCGGTTCAGCTTTGCCGATATGTCCCGCGCTGATCTGACCGGTGCGACGCTCCGCAGCACCGATCTGACGCGCGCCGTGCTCGCCGGCGCCACGCTGAAGGGTGCGGATTTGCGCCGCGCGACGCTATTCCGCGCCGATTTGCGCGGCGCCGATCTGACCGGGGCGGAGTTGACCGGCGCCAATCTTTCCGGCGCTGATTTCAGCGGCGCGCGCTGGCTGGATGGCGAGAAGATTTGCGGCGCCGGGTCCATCGGGTCCTGCCAGTGAGTGACGCGGATTACCTCGCGCGGCTCAATGCCGAACAGCGCGCGGCGGTGGAAGCGCTGGATGGGCCGCTTTTGGTCCTGGCCGGCGCGGGCACTGGCAAGACACGCGTGCTGACCACGCGGTTTGCGCATTTGCTGCGCAGCCGCAAGGCCTTCCCTTCCCAGGTGCTGGCGGTGACCTTCACCAACAAGGCCGCGCGCGAAATGCGCGAACGTGTTGGCGCGATGATGGGTGAGGCTGTGGAAGGGCTGTGGCTTGGCACCTTCCATGCGCTCACGGCGCGCATGCTGCGCCGTAATGCGGAACTTGTCGGGCTCACGGCCAATTTCACCATCCTGGATACGGATGATCAGCTGCGCTTACTAAAACAGGTGATGGAAGCGGAACATATAGATCTGAAGCGCTGGCCTGCGAATGGGTTGATGGCCATCATTCAGCGCTGGAAGGATCGCGGCCGGACGCCGGATGCCGTGACACCGGCTGAGGATACGGATTACACCGGAGGGCGCGCGCGCAGCATTTATGAGGCATATCAGGCGCGGCTCAAGGCACTCAATGCCGCCGATTTCGGTGACCTACTTTTGCATGTGGTGACGATCCTGCGCAGCCATCCGGAAGTGCTGGCCGATTATCAGCGGCGCTTTCGCTATATTCTGGTGGATGAATATCAGGACACCAATCTGGTGCAGTATTACTGGCTGCGACTGCTCGCACAGGCGCATCGCAATATCTGCTGTGTTGGGGATGATGACCAATCCATCTATTCCTGGCGCGGGGCAGAGATTGAAAACATCCTGCGGTTTGAAAAGGATTTTCCCGGCGCGCAGGTGGTACGGTTGGAATCGAATTACCGTTCAACCAAGCCCATTCTGGCCGCCGCATCCGGGCTGATTGCGCATAACACCGGGCGGCTCGGCAAAACCCTGCGCCCCGGGCGGCATGATGCGGATGGGGAGAAGGTCAGCCTTGTCTCAGTCTGGGACAGCGAAGAAGAAGCTCGCATGGTGGGGGATCGGATTGAAGCCGCGCGGCGTTCGGGCGAAAGTCTTGGTGAAATTGCCATTCTGATCCGCGCCGGTTTTCAGACGCGCGCTTTCGAAGAAAGGTTGATCACGCTTGGCCTGCCCTATCGCGTGGTGGGGGGCGCGCGGTTTTATGAGCGTCAGGAAATCCGTGATGCCATGGCCTATTTTCGTGTGGTGGCGCAGCCCGCGGATGATCTGGCCTTTGAACGAATTGTGAACCTGCCGAAGCGCGGGCTGGGCGATACCGCGATGCGGGAGATGCATGCGCTGGCGCGGGCGGAAGCGGTGCCGCTCGCCATTGCTGCCGGGCTTGCCTTGGAAAAGGGTGTGATCAAGCAGGCCAAGGCGCGCGCTGCCTTGGGTGAATTGCTGGAAGCCTTCGCCCGCTGGCGCGCCATGCTGCCCAATGAAGGCCATGTGGTTATGGCGGCCACGCTGCTGGAAGAAAGCGGCTATACCGATATGTGGAAGCAGGATCGCAGCCCGGAAGCACCGGGGCGGCTTGATAACCTCAAGGAATTGCTGCGCGCCATGGCGGACTACGAAACCCTCGCTGGGTTTCTGGAACATGTCTCGCTGGTGATGGAAAATGACGAAGCGGCGGAAGGGCAGCGCGTTTCCATCATGACATTGCATGGCGCGAAGGGCTTGGAATTTGATCGCGTATTCTTGCCAGGCTGGGAAGAAGGCGTCTTTCCATCGCAGCGCAGCCTGGAAGAAGGCGGCGAACGCGCCTTGGAAGAAGAACGGCGCCTGGCTTACGTTGGCATCACGCGGGCGCGGCGTTTCGCGGTGATCAGCCACGCCGCCAATCGGCGCATCTATGGCAATTGGCAGGCTTCCATCCCATCCCGCTTTTTGGATGAATTGCCGGCATCGGAAATCAAGCTGGAAGGCAATGCCGCGCGGGAGATGCGGAGTGCGAGCGTTTTTCCAGCCTCGGGCGGCTTGTATGGCCAGCGCCCGCGCGTGATTGAAGCAGCCGCCTGGGAAGTGAAGGAACGCCCCGCGAGTGCCACGCGTTATGCGCCGGGTGATCGCGTCTTTCACCAGAAATTCGGCTATGGCGAGGTGACCGGCGTGGATGATGACCGGCTTGATATCCGTTTCGACAAGGCCGGCGACAAGCGCCTGATTGATCGTTTTGTGGAGAAAGCCTGATGCGCCCTGCCGGCCCTGATGGTGCGGGCGCGCTTTCCCGCCGCCGCGCTGAACCGCTGGAAGCGCTCAGCATTGATGGGCTGAGCGAGGAAGCGCTGCCCTTTTTCGAAGCTGCCTTGCAACAGGTTTGCGGCACAGTCGCCTATTTCCGCGATGAGCCGAGCGATACCTGGCGTGTTGAAGGTGTGCGCGAAGCCGGCGCGGGGCAGGATGCGCTGGAAAGCGCCTTGGCCTTGGCGGCGTTGGTGGCGGGCATCGTCCCGCCCGCCGTGCAGATCGCGCCGGTGGAAGCGGATGGCTGGCTCGCGCGCACCGTGCAAGCCTTTCCGGAACAACGCATTGGCCAGCGCTTTCTGATCCGCCCGACCCATGTTGCGGATCGGCGCTGTTTTGATCGGCTGGTGTTGAAATTGGATGCCGGTTTGGCTTTCGGATCGGGCGAACATGCTTCCACGCAAGGTTGCCTGATGGCGTTTGAAGGGATGGCGCATCGCTGTCCTCGGCGCGTCATGGATCTGGGCAGTGGTTCGGGCATTCTCGCCATGGCGGCGGCGAAGCTGTTGCATGTGCCGGTCACGGCGACCGATATCGAACCCTGGTCGGTGCGCATTTGTGCGGAGAATGCGCGGCTGAATGGGCTATCGGCGCAGATGCGCGCGCTATTGGCGGATGGCTGGCGGGATCGGCGATTGCAGGGCAAGCGGTATGATCTGATTTTCGCGAATATACTGGCGCGCCCGCTTTGTGCCATGGCGCGAGAATTGGCGGCGCATCTTGCACCGCAGGGAACGGCCATTTTGGCCGGGCTTCTCGGCACGCAGGCGCGCATGGTGCTGGCGGCGCATCGCCGTCAGGGCCTGGTGCTTGAACGCAGAATAGATGTTGGGCCTTGGACTACTTTAGTTCTTAGAAAGCGCTGATCAGAACCCTCGGTTGAAGGGCCAATCCTCGGTCGCTGAGATGAAACGAAACGCTTTGGCATTGGCTTCATAAGCGCGTTTTGCGATCATGACGTCTACAAAGGCCGTCTCCAGGGCTTCCTGCCCTTGAATGGCGGCAATGCCGGAACCGATGCCCTCCCGAGGGATGGGCGGGACATAGACAGGCCGTTCTGGCGCTGCGGTAGTATTGGCCAGGCGTATTGCCGCCATTTCCAGACGCTCCACGGCTCGCTGCATGCCGCTCAGCGTCGCATTCATCGCGGCATTGATGCCGCCGGGGATGGTTTTCGTCATGAAGGTAATCTAGCCGAGATTCGTAAATAAAGTTCTGAAGAATAGACACCCCTGGTGGAAATTTGCGCCCACCCCTCAGTTTTTTTGGTTCACTCCGCCGCCGCGCGCCGATCAAGATGCTGGCGGAGCCTTGGCATCACTTCCTGTGCGAGCCGCGCCATGCTCTCAGCCTCCCAAGCGGCATTGGGGCCGGACCAATCAAGCCCGGCCATCAGCACATGGCCATAGGGGCCGGCTTCTTCCCGCAGCGCGATCAGCTTGTCCAAAACGGTGCGCGGGCTGCCGGCGATCACGCAGGCGTCAATCATATCCTCGGCCGTGGCAGCGTTATGGTCCATGTCGTCACGCGGCGTCATGGTGGCGGCAAGGCCGGCGCGTTTCGCGAGGCTTCCCAGATAGTCAAAGTAATAACGTGTGGCGCCTTCCGGTGCGGTGGCGCGGGCACGGGCTTCGGCATCGGTCGCGGCAATCACGAAATTCCGCGCCATGCGCCAGCGCGCGCCATCCGGCGCTTGCCCCGCTTCACGCTGACCGGCGGCGAAGCTTTGCCAATGGCCAGCGAGAATCCGGTGTGCGACGAAATTGGCGCTGATCACGCCCCAGCCGCGCTTGGCGGCCAGCGCCACACCCTGCGAATCCTTGGACCGGGCCGAGACATGAATGGAAGGCCCGCCCGGCTGGAAAGGTTTGGGCATGAAGCCAACACCATATTGCGGCAGCACATTGCGGGAGATCTTCACCGGCCAGGTTTCGCCGCCCACATCATAGGGCGGCTCGGCGGCCCAGATGCGCTGGATGGTCTCAATCGATTCGACCATGCGCTTACCGCGTTCCTTGGGCTCGATATCGCCAAACAGCTCAAAATCCGAAGAAAGCCCCCCCGCGCCAATCCCCATCATGAAGCGGCCCTGCGCCATGTGGTCGAATTGCGCGACCTCTGCCGCCACAATGGCCGGGTGGTGGTTCGGCAGGTTGATCACGCCAGTGCCGAAAGTCAGGCTCGTGCGATGCACCAGCCCCGCCATGAACATCAAGGGCGAGGCAATGGGTTCGGAAGTGGCGGAGAAATGCTCACCCACCCAGACTTCCTGAAAGCCCAGGCGGTCCGCGAGCAGGGATTTTTCCGTATCCTCTGCCAGGGTTTCATGCATGGGCCGCCCCGGTGGATGGAGCGGCATCATGAACAAGCCAAGATGCATGCAGCGCTTCCTCAAGTCGTTTTTGGCGATGTGCCTCGCCGTTCCTGATCGCAGCCTAAAACAAGGCAGCGCAAAAGGTGAAGGGGGTGGGCCTTGCCAGGGGGCGTTTCTGCCCTGATGCTCCCATGGTGACCCCTTCCGCCAGACTTGCCGCGGCGATCGAGCTACTCAGTGCGCTCGAAGCCCAATGCTTTGCCCCCGATGCCCGTCGCCGCCCAGCCGATGCGGTGGCGAGTGATTTCTTCCGTGCCCGGCGCTTTATTGGCGGAGGGGATCGGCGCACGGTCAGCGAATGGGTCTGGGGCGTGGTGCGGCAAAGGCTGCGGCTGGATTGGAATCTGGCGCGGCTGCCGGCTGAACCTAACCCCAGGCTTCTACTACTGGCCTATCTGGTGCTGGTGGCGCACTGGACAGAGGCCGATATCGGCCGGGGCTTTTCCGGCGAACGCTATGGCGCTGCGCCCCTGAATGCCGCCGAAACGCGTGCCGTCCGCATCATGGCCGGGCGGGAATTGCTGCACCCGGATATGCCGGAAGGGGTGCGCTTCAACCTCCCCGATTGGCTGCTGCCCGATTTCAAGGCGCGTTTCGGGGCGGATCTGGCTGTCGAAGCCGCCGCCATGGAACAACCGGCTGGGCTTGATCTGCGCGCCAATCTGCTGCGCGGTTCGCGCGAAGAAGCCGCCGCCGCCCTCGCCGCCGAGGGCATTGCCACGGAACCCACCCAATTTTCCCCCTGGGGGCTCCGCGTACCATCGCGCCGGCCAGTCACGGGCACGGCGGCCTTCAAATCCGGCCTGATCGAGGTGCAGGATGAAGGCAGCCAATTGATCGCGCTTTTGGCCGATGCCCGCCCGGGCATGCGGGTCGCTGATTACTGCGCCGGCGCCGGGGGCAAGACGCTCGCCATGGCGGCCACCATGGGCAATCGGGGCAAGATCACGGCCTGCGATACCTCGGCGCCCCGGCTGGAAGGGGCGGCTTTGCGCTTCCGCCGCGCCGGGGTGGATAATGCCGAGAGGCATTTGCTGGAGCCCGGGGACCGCTGGGCCAAGCGCCGCGCCGGCAGTTTTGATCGCGTTCTGGTGGATGCGCCCTGCACCGGCACTGGTACCTGGCGGCGCAACCCGGATGCGCGGCTGCGCACCCGCCCGGCTGATTTGGCCGAGCTTGTTGCAGTGCAAAATAACATTCTCGAAAGGGCAAGAGAATTAGTGCGTCCGGGCGGCAGATTGGTCTACGCTACCTGTTCCGTATTGCC
>JADCFP010000142.1 GCA_020249465.1 Roseomonas sp.
CGAAACTGATCCTCGCGATTTGTCCGGTCTTCTTGCGGCGAGGTTCCGAAAGGGCGTGGGTGGCGACATCCGCGAAAACAAACGCGCTAAAGGGCCGCGGGGTTATCATGCCCCGTTCCCGGTAGGGGCTGGACGCCATCATTGTGTGAGAGGTTCCAGCCGTGCCGAAAAAATCTCGCCCTACCCGCCCCCTTCGCCCCGCGACGCAGCTTGTCCGCGGCGGGCTCGTGCGCTCCAACTCCGATGAGCTGGCGGAAGCGATGTATTTGACCTCGGGCTTTGTCTATGACAGCGCGGCCCAGGCGGAGGCGACTTTCGCCGGCACGGAAGTGCATTACCAATATTCGCGCTTCGGCAACCCAACCGTCAGCATGCTGGAAGCGCGCCTCGCGGCCCTGGAAGGCGCTGAAGCCTGCCGCGCGACGGCGACCGGCATGGCGGCGGTGCATTCGGCCATGCTGTCCCATCTGAAAGCGGGCGATCGCGTTGTGTCTTCCCGCGCGCTGTTCGGGTCCTGCCATTGGATCGTTTCCACCCTGCTGCCGCGCTATGGCGTGACAACCGAATTCGTGGATGGCGGCGATCTGGCGCAATGGCGCGCGGCACTCTCGCGCCCCGCGACCATGGTGCTGCTGGAAACGCCATCCAACCCCATGCTGGAAATCGTGGATCTCCGCGCCGTGTGTGACTTGGCGCATCAGGCCGGCGCTCTGGTAGTGGTGGATAATGTCTTCGCCACCCCCTTGCTGCAAAAGCCCATGAGCTTTGGTGCAGATATCGTTGTCTATTCTGCGACCAAGCACTTTGATGGCCAGGGCCGCGTTTTGGGCGGCTGCGTGATGGGATCGAAGAAATGGGTGGATGAGGTTTTGCAGCCCTTCATCCGCAATACCGGCCCATCGATCAGCGCCTTCAATGCCTGGGTGATCCTGAAAGGGCTTGAAACCCTGCATCTGCGTATCCCCGCCATGTGCCGCAGCGCTTCCGCCATTGCCGATATGCTCGCAGAACGGGCCGAGGTTGCGCGCGTGCTCTATCCCTTCCGCGCGGATCATCCGCAGCAGAAGCTCGCCATGGCGCAAATGTCGGCCGGCGGCACCTTGGTGAGCTTCGACATCAAGGGCGGCAAGGAAGCCTGTTTCCGCTTCATGGATGCGCTGAAGCTGATTGATATCGCCAATAACCTTGGCGATGCGAAATCCATGGCAACACACCCTGCCACCACGACGCATATGCGCGTTGGCGCGGAAGAACGCGCCAGGCTTGGCATTACCGATGGCACGGTGCGGCTTTCCGTAGGGCTTGAGGATGTGGCCGATCTGATTGATGATCTGGCCGAGGCGTTGGATGCTGCCGCCGGATGAGGCAGCTTCCAAAAAAATCTTTACAAATGACCCCTTTGCGGTGCTGAATTGGGTTTGAGGAAGGCACAAATGAACGAAAGGGATTCATTCGTCGCAACGACGCGCGGGATAAGGGTGGCCGTGCGCGCCTTTTATCTCGCTGAACAATCCATGCCTGAAAGCGCCCAATTCGTTTGGGCCTATCAGGTGGAAATCGCCAATCTGGGGCGAGAGACGGTGCAGCTGATCCGCCGCACCTGGCAGATCACGGATGGCACGGGCCGCACGCAACAGGTGCAGGGTGCGGGCGTGGTGGGCGAACAGCCCATCCTGGAACCGGGGGGGCGGTTCGAATATACCTCCGGCACGCCACTCGGAACGCCATCGGGTTTTATGCGCGGCGCCTATCACATGGTGGTGCGCGACACCGGTGAGGCCTTTGATGTCGCCATCCCGGATTTCAGCCTGGATAGCCCGCATTTGCCTTCAGCGCGGTTGCATTAGCGCCTGTCTGATACGCCTGCGCGTAACAGTCTGTTGGCTCTTTCCAATCCGAAACGCAGAGACCACACATGAGCGGCACTGATGATCGGTTCGTCATTCGGGCGCGTAATGCATCGGATGCCGAGGGTTTGGCGCAACTGGTCAATCTTCCCGGCTATCGCTACGGGACCATGCGTGTGCCGTTTCATTCCGTGGATGAAGTCGCGGGCTGGATTCAGAACACCCCCTCCTCGAATTTGGAGCTTGTGGCGGCGGCTGACGATCAGATCATTGGGCAGGCCGGGCTTCGCAGGCTAAGCGGCCGCCAGCACCACGCGGCCTATCTGGGTATAGGCGTGCATGATGGCTGGGTAAGGCGCGGCGTGGGTACTGCGCTCATGGCGGCGGTGCTGGATGCTGCCGATAATTGGCTCGGCATCCGGCGCATACAATTGACAGTCTATGTGGATAACGCGCCCGCCATCCATCTCTATCAGCGTTTCGGCTTCGCGGTTGAGGGAACGCATCAAGCCTATGCCCTGCGGGATGGTCGTTATGTGGACGCCCATATCATGGCGAGGATCTTTACCCCGCCTTGAAGGCCGCCGCCCCCCTCAATTCTCCTTATAGCGATACCCAATGCCGTAAAGCGTTTCGATCTGGTCGAAATCCTCATCCGTCTGGCGGAATTTCCGGCGGATGCGCTTCACGTGGCTGTCAATCGTGCGGTCATCCACATAGATATTCTCGCCATAAGCGGCATCAATCAGCTGGTCGCGATTCTTCACCATGCCGGGGCGCAGCGCGAGTGCCTTCACCAGCAAAAACTCCGTGACGGTCAATTGCACGGCCTTACCTTTCCAAAGGCAGGTATGCTTCGTCTCATCCAGCATCAGATCACCGCGCGCCAGCACACCACCGGGCGGGGCGCCTGAACCTTCCGCCCGCGCTCCTTCATTACGGCGCAGCAGGGCGCGGATGCGTTCCAGCAACAGGCGCTGCGAAAAGGGCTTGGTGATGTAGTCATCAGCGCCAAGGCGCAGCCCCATCAGCTCATCCACTTCCTCATCCTTGGAAGTCAAAAACACCACCGGCATATTGCTGCGCTGACGGAGCCGCTGGAGCAATTCCATGCCATCCATGCGCGGCATTTTGATATCCAGCACCGCCAGATCGGCCGGCTTGGCCATCAGGCCCTGCAGCGCGCTTTCCCCATCCGTATAAGTGCGCACCTGATAGCCTTCCTGCTCCAAGGTCATGGACACGGAAGTAAGGATATTGCGGTCATCATCCACAAGGGCGATGGTTTGCGGCATTGCTGTGTACCTCTGACGCGGCGGTGACATTCTTTTGCCGCGACAGTGAAGATAATGCGAGCCAATTATGGCAGCAGGCAGGCCGGAGAAGGGCGATGGAACAGTATGATGCCATAATGGAAGCACGGCGGCTGATCCGCGCCGGGCGGGCGGCAAGCCTCGCGACCGGGCAGGATGGGCAACCCTTCGCGAGCCTAGTCACACCCGCCAGCGCGCCGGATCTCTCGCCGCTTATGCTGCTATCGTCGCTGTCCGAACATACGCGCCATTTGCAGGCCGATCCGCGCTGCGCCCTGCTGATCACCGGCGCACCGACCGGCCCCAATCCACAAACCGCGCCCCGCGTGACCGTGACCGGGATCGCCGAGCTTGTGCCGGCGGATCAGGTGGCGGCGCTCAAGGCCCGCTGGCTTGCCGTGCATCCCTATGCGGCGCTTTACGCGGATTTCGGCGATTTCGCGCTCTGGCGCGTGACCATTGGCGGCGCCTTGCTGGTGGGGGGCTTTGCGCGGGCGGTGCGGCTCAAAGCCAGCGCGCTGCTGCCCGATGAAGCGGCCGTTGCGGCCCTGGCGGCGGCCGAGGCCGAGATCATCGCCCATGTGAACCAGGACCACCCGGATGCCGTGGCCGCCATCGCGACCGGGCTATTGGGCGGCGCAGCCGGCCCCTGGCGGCTGGTGACGGTGGACCCCGATGGCTGCGATATTTCGGATGGCGAGGCATCCCGACGGCTTGCCTTCCCCGCGCCGGTGGGCGATGCGGATGCAGTGCGTATGGCGCTGATTCGCGCGGCGCGGGAGGGGCGGGCGGCCCTGGCTGGGCAAGCCCCGGCCTAAGCCCGAAACTGCCGCAATTCTGCCGCGACCAGCGCCGATATGGCACTTGTAAGCCGTATGGGCGGCGCTATCGAAGGTTGGCTGGAGGGTGTCCTTTCAATGAGTCTTGCTGCAAAAGCCTTGGCCGGAACCGGCGTGGCCGGAATCGAAACTATTCACGCCAATCTGCTGCCGCCCGCGCTGATTGCCCATGCGCTGCGCCGCAATGAAGGCCGGCTTTCCGCCGATGGCGCCTTCATCGCCGTGACCGGCACCCATACCGGGCGTTCCGTGCAGGACAAGTTTGTGGTGGAAGACCCCGAAACCCGCGCCGATATCTGGTGGGGCAAGGTCAATCAGCCCATGGCGCCGGAACGCTTTTCTGGCCTTGCTGCGCGCGTGCGCGGCTGGCTTGGCGAAAAGCCCGAGCTTTTCACGCAAGACCTTTATGCCGGGGCCGATCCCGCGCATCGCGTGCGCGTGCGCCTGGTTACCACCAATGCCTGGCATGCGTTGTTTGCGCGCAATATGTTCATCCGCCCGGCGGCGGAAGAATTGGCGGGCTTCGTGCCCGATTTCACCATCCTGCACGCGCCGGAATTCCAGGCCGACCCCGCCCAGGATGGCTGCCGGTCCGAAACCGTGATTGCGCTGTCCTTTGCCGCGAAAACCATCGTGATCGCCGGCACTTCTTATGCCGGCGAAATCAAAAAGAGCATCTTCACCGTCATGAATTGGCTGCTACCCGCCAAGGGCGTGTTGCCCATGCATTGCAGCGCCAATATCGGCGCCAAGGGCGATGTCGCGTTGTTCTTCGGCCTGTCCGGTACTGGCAAGACCACGCTTTCCTCTGACCCGGAACGCAATTTGATCGGCGATGATGAACATGGCTGGTCCGATGCCGGCGTCTTCAACTTCGAAGGCGGCTGCTACGCCAAGGTGATCAAACTGAGCCGTGAGGCCGAGCCGCAAATCTGGGACGCGTCGCATCGTTTCGGCACGGTGCTGGAAAACGTGATCGCCGATGAAGCCGGCCGGCTTGACCTTAATGATGGCAAGCTCACGGAAAATACCCGTTCCTGCTATCCGCTGCCCTATATTCCGAACATTGTGGAAAGCGGTGCCGCCGGCCTGCCGCGCAATGTGGTGATGCTGACGGCGGATGCCTTTGGCGTGTTGCCGCCGATTGCCAAGCTTTCCCCCGCACAGGCCATGTATCACTTCCTGTCAGGCTATACCGCGCGGGTCGCGGGCACGGAAAAGGGCCTGGGGAAGGAACCTCAGGCCACTTTCTCCACCTGCTTCGGCGCGCCCTTCCTGCCGCGTCGTCCGGAAGTCTATGGGCAAATGCTGGCGGAGCTGATGGCGCGCCACGGCGCGGATTGCTGGCTGGTGAATACCGGCTGGACTGGTGGCAGCTATGGCACCGGAAACCGGATGCCCATTCGCGTCACGCGCGCCCTGCTGCGTGCGGCGCTTGATGGCAGCCTGGCCCGCGTTGAATTCGTGCGTGATCCCTTCTTCGGCCTGATGGTGCCGAAGGCGCTGCCAGGCGTGCCGAGTGAAATGCTCAACCCGCGCGATACCTGGGCCGACAAGGCCGCCTATGATCGCACGGCGCGCGATTTGGTCGCGCGGTTTGAGGCGAATTTCGCGACCTATGCCGATGCGGTGGGTGAGGATGTGAAGGCGGCCGCAATTCGCGCCGCGGCATGAGTGGTGGCTTTGATTGGCTGAAGCTGGCCTCTGCCGAGGCCGGCAAGCGCAATGTGCTGGGTGGGGCTTTGCTGCCCTGTTCGGTGGCACCCATCACCGGGTTTTTTCGTGATGGCTGCTGCAATACCGGGCCGGAAGATATCGGGCTGCATGTGGTCTGTGCCGAGGTAAGTGCTGAATTCCTGCAATTCAGCAAGGCAGCGGGGAATGATCTTTCCACGCCGCGCCCGGAATATGGTTTTGCCGGGCTTTCGCCGGGGGATCGCTGGTGCCTTTGCGCCGCGCGTTGGGAAGAAGCGCGCCGCGCAGGATTTGCGCCGCCCGTATTGTTGGAAGCAACCCATGAGGCGGCGCTGCAGATTTGCTCGTTGGATGATTTGATGGCGCATGCCTTGGATGCACCCGCGTGACGCCAACGCGCTTTTTCCTGGTCCGCCACGCGCTGGTGGAACCATCAGCCCGCGCGGTGCTGTATGGCAGCATGGATGTCGGCTTATGCGATCTGGCCTTGCAGGAAGAAGCGGCATCCTATCGCTGGCTGGCTGATCGTCTGCCGCAGCCGGCGCGTTGGTTTGTCACCAACCTATCCCGCACGCGCGCTACTGCCGCGGCGGTGTTTGCGGCGGGCTATCCTGAGGCCGAATTGGAAGCGGAACCGGATTTCGCCGAACAACATTTGGGCGATTGGCAGGGGATACCGCATGAGGCACTGCCCGCGCTGCTGACGCGCCCGGCGCATCCCTTCTGGCCCCATGCCGGTGAGGAACATCCCCCCGGTGGGGAGAGCTTCCGCGAAGTGCAGGCGCGTGTTGCCGCCGTGCTGGAACGCCTGGCAACCCTTCTGGAAGGCCAGGATATTGTGATTGTGGCGCATGGTGGTTCGATCCGCGCCGCTTTGGCCCATGCGATGGGGCTTTCGCCGGATCAGGCTTTGGTCTTCAGCATCAAGAATCTTTCCCTGACGCGCATTGAAAAACATGGGCTCGATTGGCGTGTGGCGTCGGTGAATGAGGAACCCTGGACCCCGCCACCGACAGAGGGTTGACCCAGGCCACCAAGAAACCCTTCCCCCGGCGCCAATCCTTGGTGTAGAGTCTGAAGTTACAACGCGTTGGGAAATGTTTTTCATGCGCCCTCTCATGCTTTTCAGCGCCTTACTCCTTGGCATGCTTGGTTTTTCTGGCGGCGCACGCGCCCAGGCCGAAGAACAGGCTTTGGTGGATCGTGCCACGCTGACGCTGCAGGAAATGATGGGGCCGGCGGATAATACCGGCGATGCCCGCGCACTGCTGCGCAATGCGAAGGCCGTGCTGATCTGCCCGCGCATCTTCCGTGCCGGCTTTATTGTGGGCGGTGAGTTTGGCGATTGCGTGCTGTCTGCGCGTGATGGCGGCGGGTCCTGGTCATCCCCCGCCTTTTACAATCTGGTCGGCGGCAGCATTGGGTTTCAGGCCGGTTTGCAGGATGCCCAGGTGGTTTCGCTGATCATGACGCAAAAGGGCCTCAACGCCGTTTTGGATAGCCAGTTCAAATTCGGCGCCGAGGCAGGGCTTGCTTTCGCCACCCTCGGACGCAGCATCCAGGGTGCCACAACGGCGGCGGTGGGGGCGGATATTGTCACCATTGGCCGCAGCCGCGGACTTTTCGCTGGCGTCACGCTGGATGGCGCGCTGCTTTCCGCCGATAGCGCCAAGATGCGCGCCTATTTTGGGCGGGAAGTGGCGGCACGGCAGGTGGTGGTGGCGATGGAGGTGCATAACCCCGGCAGCGATCCGTTGCGCGCTGCGCTGATACGCCTTGGGGCGCCTGCGAGTGGTGGCAGCTCGGCAGCACCGGCGCCTGCGCCATCCGGCGGGACCAGCGCCGGAAGTGCGGGAACCGGGCGTGTGCAGACGGAAAGCCTGCCGCCTGCTTCCGGCGGTCGTCGTTGAATTCAGGCGCTTTGCCTGCATCTGACCTGCGGCGTGTCTGACAAAACGCCTTTCTGGAAAAGCAAATCCCTGGCCGCGATGTCTCGGGCGGAATGGGAAAGCCTGTGCGATGGTTGCGGGCGCTGCTGCCTGCATAAGCTGCGCGATGAGGATACCGATGCGCTCGCCTATACTGAAGTGGCGTGCCGATTATTGGATTTGCAGAGCTGCCAATGTTCCGATTACGCCGAACGCAAGAAGCGCGTGCCGGATTGCGTGAAGCTGACGCCGAAAAAGCTCGCCGCGATTGATTGGCTGCCGCCAAGCTGCGCCTATCGCATGGTTGCCGAGGGCCGGGATTTGGCCTGGTGGCACCCGCTGGTCTCGGGCGATCCGGAAAGCGTGCATCGCGCGGGTGTTTCTGTGCGCGGGCGCGCGATTGATGAGCGCAAGGCGGGGGCCTTGGAAGATCACGTGGTGCGCTGGCCGGGGATGATGCCGCGCAAGGTGAAGGCGCCTGATTGACGCCGCCTGCTATCCGCTCGATTGACGTGGCGCGCTATCCGCTCGATTGACGCGGCGCGCTATCCGCTCGATTGACGTGGCGCGCTATCCGCTCGATTGACGTGGCGCGCTATCCGCGCGACGAAAGCGCCCTAAGTCTCACGAAGGAAGCCCCAATGAAGGACGCGATTTATGGCG
>JADCFP010000143.1 GCA_020249465.1 Roseomonas sp.
CCTGAGAGATTTGCGCGCCGCACTCCCCCGCCATTCCCGCCTGATTGGCCTTGATCCGGGGGAGAAAACCGTGGGTGTCGCACTCAGCGATGTCTCGCTGATGCTGGCCAGCCCCTATGGCAGCCTGAAGCGCGGAAAATTGATGGCCATGGCCGCCGAAATAAAGGCGATTGCGGCCAAGGAAGGCGCGGGGGGCTTGGTGGTGGGCCTGCCGCTTGGCCTGGATGGGTCCTTCGGCCCGGCGGCGCAGGCAGCGCGGGATTGGGCGCGGTCCCTTTCAGATGCCGTTGGTCTGCCGGCGGCGCTCTGGGATGAAAGGCTTTCATCGGCGGCGGTGAACCGCATGATGGTGGGGGAAGCCGATCTCAGCCGCGGCAAAAGGGCGGCATCGGTGGACAAGGCGGCGGCGGCGTGGATGCTACAGGCCGCTTTGGACGCAACCAAGGGATGAAGCGCATGGATCAGATTCTGGTGGAAATCGCGCTGGATGGGCGCATCCGCTACGCCATTGGCGCGCTGGCCGGATTAGGTTTTGCCATGGTGGGTTTGGCGCTGCTGCCGCAATTCCTGGCGGAATGGCCGGCGATTACGCCCCGGCTTTTGGGGCTTGGCTTCCCGATCCTTGGGCTTGGGATGTTCCTGTGGCTGTCCTTCATCCCCGCCCCCCATGCGCTTGCGATTCGCGCCGATGGCAGCGCGGTCTTCACCCGCAGCATCACCACCTGGTGGCGGTTTTTCGATGCGTTTGAGACCCTGCCCCCAGGCACCATTACCGGCGTCGCAGTGGAAGCCGCCGATGCGCCGGTGGGTACCACCCGCAGTGGAGAGACGGATTTCTCCGCCACATCAAAGGAATGGCGCCTGGTGCTGCGGCTGGCCGATGGCGCAGTGCGGGAGGTTCAGCGCAGCCCCGGCCGTGCTTCCCTGGATGAAAAAGCAGCGGCGCTGAAAGGCGCGCTCAAGCTGCCTTGAACGGGTCTGGTCTTGACCGCCGCCTAACGGCTAGAAAGAGCGCGTGACCTATCCTCGCAAACACCTCCTCGCCATTGAGGGTCTTGAACCGCCGCATATCGCGGATTTGCTGGACCTGGCGGAATCCTACGCCCTGCTCAATCGCAGCGGCAAAACCCAGCGAGACCTGCTGAAGGGCCGCACGCTGATCAATCTTTTTTTTGAAGACAGCACGCGCACGCGCACCAGTTTTGAACTCGCCGGCAAGCGCTTGGGTGCTGATGTCATCAATATGTCGGTCAGCACATCCAGCGTTAATAAGGGTGAGACGCTGCTCGATACCGCCAGCACGCTGAATGCGATGCATTGCGATTTGCTGGTGGTGCGCCATGGGCAATCCGGCGCGCCTTCGCTGCTGAGCCAGAAGGTGGATGCGGCGGTGATCAATGCCGGCGATGGCACGCATGAACACCCGACCCAGGCGCTATTGGATGCGCTGACCATCCGCCGCCATAAGGGAAGGCTTGAAGGTTTGGTTGTCGCGATTTGCGGCGATATTGCCCATTCGCGCGTGGCGCGATCAAATATGCATCTGCTGACCACCATGGGCAGCCGCGTGCGTGTGGTGGGGCCGCCCACGCTTATCCCTGCAGAGGCCGCGCGTTTGGGCGTTGAGGTCTTTCACGACATGAAGGCTGGGCTTGCCGGCGCTGATGTTGTGATGATGCTGCGCTTGCAACGCGAACGCATGTCGGGCGGCATGGTGCCCTCAGCGCGGGAATTCTTTCGCTTCTACGGGCTGGATGCGGAAAAGCTGGCGCATGCCAAGCCGGATTCGATTGTGATGCATCCAGGCCCGATGAATCGCGGTGTGGAAATTGACAGCGCCATCGCTGATCACCCGACACGCAGCGTGATTGGCGAACAGGTGGAAATGGGTGTCGCCTGCCGTATGGCGGTGCTTGATGTACTGGCGCGCCAGTTGCCGCGGAATAGCTGAGCATGGCCGATACCCTCATCACCAATGCCCGCCTGCTGGACCCCGCCTCCGGCCTCGATGCGCCCGGCGCTTTGCTGATCCGTGATGGGCTGATCGCCGATTGTGGCGCAGGCCTGACTGCACCCGAAGGCGCTGCTGTGGTGGATGCAGCCGGGGCGTGCCTCGCACCCGGCTTGATTGATCTCCGCGCCAATCTGGGTGAACCGGGCGCGGAGCATCGGGAAACCATTGCCTCCGCCGCGCAAGCCGCCGCCGCGGGCGGCATCACCACCATTTGCGTGCTGCCGGATACCGACCCGGCGCTTGATGATCCCGCGCTGATTTCCTTCATCGCGCGGCGCGGTGAAGCCACGGGCTCTGTCGCGCTGCTGCCCTATGGCGCCGCCACTTCGGGTTGCGCCGGCAAGGAATTGGCGGAATTCGGGTTGCTGCGCGAAGCCGGCGCCATTGCCTTTACCGATGGCGCGCGCGCCATTGCTTCCGCACGCACCATGCGCCTCGCGCTTTCTTACGCGCGCGCCTTTGGCGCCTTCATCATGCAGCACCCGGAAGAACCGAGCCTCGCTGCCGGCGGTGCCGCCACCGAAGGCGAATTGGCGACACGCCTTGGCCTGCCTGGCATTACCCCTGCTGCGGAAGCGATGATGGTGGCGCGCGATATCGCACTCGCGCGCATCACGGGTGGGCATGTGCATTTCGCGCATATCTCAACGGCGGCGGCGCTTGATCTGATCCGCGCCGCGAAGGCGGAAGGTTTGGCTGTCACCTGCGATACCGCGCCGCCCTATTTTGATTTGAATGAAACCGCGATTGGCGATTACCGGACCTATGCCAAGCTCTCCCCGCCCTTGCGGACGGAGGCGGATCGGCAGGCGGTGGTGGCGGCTTTGGTGGATGGCACGATTGACGCCATTGCCTCAGACCATCAGCCACGCGATGCCGACGACAAGCGCCTGCCCTTTGCGCAAGCCGAGGCCGGTGGTGCGGGGCTGGCGACGCTGCTTGGCGTGACCCTGGCACGCGTGCATGCGGGGGATGTGCCGATGCTGACCGCGCTTGGGCTGCTGACTGCGCGGCCAGCTACCTTGCTCGATCTGCCGCAGGGCCGCTTGGCGAAGGGCGCCCCGGCTGATCTGGTGCTGTTCCATCCCGATCGCGGCTGGAAGGTGGAAGCCGGCAAGCTGCCGGGCAAGGCACAGAACTCGCCCTTTGATGGTCGCGCCCTGGAAGGCCGGGTGCTTGGCACCTGGAAGGCCGGGCGGCGCGTCTTTGGGGGCTGAGCCATGGCCGAACATGCGGACAGCATTGCCTTCGTGATCGCGCTGCTGGGTGGCTACCTGATCGGGTCCATCCCCTTTGGCCTGCTGCTGACCAAGGCGGCTGGGCTTGGCGATATCCGCAAGGTTGGGTCCGGCAATATTGGCGCGACCAATGTGCTGCGCACCGGGCGCAAGGGGCTGGCGGCGGCGACACTTGTTCTGGATGGGCTGAAGGGGGCGGTCGCGGTGCTGCTCGCGCGGCAACTCCTGGGTGATCAGGATTTGGTGGTGGGGACAGCGGCGGTCCTTGGCCACCTATTCCCGGTATGGCTTGGCTTTCGTGGCGGCAAGGGGGTGGCCACCGGGCTTGGCGTGCTGCTGGCTGCTGCCTGGCCGGTGGGGCTTGCCTGCTGCGCGGTATGGTTGGTGGCGGCGAAATTCCTGAAAATGTCGTCAGCGGCGGCGCTGACCGCCTTTGCGGCGGCGCCGCTTTTCGCCCTGGCTCTGTCCAGCGCGGATCACGCGCTGATGGCGCTGCTGATCGCCGTGTTGGTGTTTTGGCGGCATGAGGCGAATATCCGTCGCCTATTGGCGGGCACCGAACCGCGTATCGGCGCTTGAAGGGGCAGAGCAGGCGTAAGCCGCATGGGGCCCGATACCTGCCATGACATCGCTGATCTGCGGGCCGTAGCGCGCCGGCGGCTGCCGCGTGGTCTGTTCGATTATGTGGATCGTGGCTGCGATGGGGATATCGGCATCGCGCGCAACCGCACAGCGCTTGATGCCATTACCTTCGCGCCGCGTGTGCTGCGCGGTGTTGCGGAACGCAGTACGGCCACCACGCTTTTCGGCCAGCACGTTGCCATGCCAGCCGCGATTGCGCCCATGAGCCCTGCCGGGCTGTTATGGCATGAGGGCGAGGCCAAGCTGGCTGCCGCTGCGCGTGCATTCGGCATTCCCTATAGCCTGCCAACAGAATCCATGACGCGGCTGGAAGCCATTAGCGCCACCATGGCGGGCAGCCCCTGGTGGTTTCAGCTTTATGTCTGGGCCGACAAGGCAGAAAGCCTGCGCCTTGTGGAGAAAGTCGCCAGCGCCGGAGCCTCTGTCCTGCTGCTGACGGTGGATACGGTGGTCGCACCCTATCGCGCCTTCAATTATCGCAATGGTTTCGCGACACCCTTCAAGCCTGGCCTGCGCAATATCTCGGATCTGCTGGCGCATCCGCGTTGGTTGCTCGGCACCATGGGGCGTTATGCGCTGACCACGGGTGTACCCCGCATGCTGAACCATCCGGGCGCCCCGGGCGCGCTAATCGGTGGCGGGCCAAGCACTAGGCTGAATGGCGGCATTACCTGGGAAGATGTGGCAGAGCTGCGCAGGATTTGGCCCGGTAAGCTATTGGTGAAGGGCATTTTGCGCGCCGATGATGCACGCCGTGCCATTGAAGCGGGTGCGGACGGCGTGGTGGTTTCCAATCACGGCGCGCGTAATCTGGATGGTGCCACGCCTTCCATCACTGCGCTGCCGGCCATCGCCGCTGAGATCGGCCGGCACGGCACCATTCTGCTTGATAGTGGTATCCGCCATGGCGCCGATATTGCGCGTGCCTTGGCGCTTGGTGCCGATGCCGTGCTGCTGGGTCGTGCGGTATTGTTTGGCTTGGCGGCCTATGGCGAGGCCGGTGCCGCGCGCGCTTTGCACCTGCTGCGCCATGAATTCGAAACTGCCATGGCGCTGCTTGGCGCGATGACGCCGGCAGAAATCACGCGCGATCTGGTGATGGGCTGAAGCGGCACACGGTTCAACGCTGCTCCGCCCGCCAGCGCGCCCAGGGCGCGATATCCGGCAGGCGTTGCGGGGCCGTCGCCGGGCCAGCAAAACGCAACCCAATCTCGGGCGCCTCAGCCATTGGCGGGCGTAACGCAAAGCCGATATCAATTGTTGCGCGCGGCAAATCCAACGAGCCTGTAACGCGGGCAGAAACGCCGCCCTCGGCCGCCAAATTCGCTTCCTGCAATGAAAGCCGCCCGGTGCTGATGTGCCAGCCGCCTTCCAGCCGCTCCACCGCGGTGGCGCCGCCCAAAAGGGCGCGGCGCAAGGCGGCCTCGGCCACCATGGGATCAGCGATTCCGGCCGCGGCATAGGCATCACGTAGCGCAACCCCGGCGACCACGCCATCCGCCAAGAGAAAGCGTCCGGAACCTTCCAGCGAGGAAACAAGCGCCGCTGGCGCATGGCCCGAAGCGGCAAGCCGGCCGGCTAGCGCAAGCCTGCCTGCGGCCAGATCAAGCGGCAGGTCGAAAATCGGATGCGCCAGTGTTGCGCCGGTGATTTCAAAACTCGCTTCCAGCCGCGGCGGTTGCGCGCTGGTATCGAAATTGCCGCGCCCTTCCATCCGCCCGCCGGCGAGCGCAGCACGAAAGCCATCAAGCCGGAGCTGACCATTTTCCAGCACCAGCGTGGCTTCGGCATTTTCCACGGGAGGCAGGCCCAACACCGCAATGCGCACAGCGCTCAAGGCGACGCTGCCATCAATACCTGCCAAGGCAGCAAGCGGCAGCGGTTCCTGATCTGCCAGATCAGGCGCGGGCAGGGCCAGGTTTTCTGCCGCCAGCTTCAAGGTCAGCTTGGGGCGCGCGCCATTCACTTCGAGCCGCGCTTCACCGGCGGCGCGTGTTTCGGCGGCGACCATGCTGAAAAAGGGCAGCGTGATGACGCCCCCTTCCAGCGCCATGCGCGCAATGAAGGAAGCCGAGCCCTCACCCATCCAGCCGGGTTCCTCGCGACCCAAAATCTGGCCATAAAGCCGCGCCGCGCCGGGGTGGCGGAAGGTCAGGCTGCCCTGCGCCTGCGCCTTCGGCAGATCGAACACCGCATTGGCATCAAGCCGCGCATCTTCCAAAAGGGCCTCGGCAACAAGGCTGAGTGCCTCAGCGCTGCCATTGCCGCGCAGGCGCAGCGTGGCCGGCAGCGCGGTGAGCCCTGCGGGCAGGGGCAGCGCTTCCACCAGCATCGGCGGCAAGGCGTTTGCCATGGGGGCGGAAACCTCAAGCGCGGCATCGGCAAGGCTTGGCGTGGCGCCAAGCGCAATAGCGCCCGAGGCAGAGATATTGGCGCTGCCCTGGCGCGCAGAAAACCGCTGCACGGCAAGCTTGCCGGCATCAAGCGTTGCATCCAGCGCAACGCCATCCAGCGCCTGGCCCTGCCATTCCAACCGGCCTGCGGTTACGCGCAGATTGGCGTCCAAGCCTTGCAGCGCTTCATGGGCTGCCTGCCAGTTCAGGTTTTCGGCAAGCAAGCCATCCAAGGCAAGCGCATCAATCGAAAGCCCAAGCCCGAGTGCGGGCCGCGCCCCAAGGCGGAGCGCACCAGCGCCAGCGAAGCGCTGGCCATCCAGCAGCAGCGAAAATTCCGGTGCCTCAACAAGATTGGGTTCCAGCACCACGCGCCCGCGCCCTTCAAAACGGCGCAGCCTTGCGGGGTCTGGCGCTGCAACCGCGAAGCCGAAAGCCGCAAGGCTATCGCGCAGGCTGGGGCCGGTGATGCTAAGCGCCAATTCCAGCCTTTCGCCAAGTGTGGCACCGCGCGCTTCCAACTCAGCCTCTCCGGGCAAAAGCGCTGCGATATCCGTTAGCGTCATGCGGGCACCTTCACGCGCGATGCCTGCCTTGAAGCGGCGCAATTCCTTGCCCTGCCAGCGTGCTGATTCGGCAGCCACATCCAGCACAATCGGAAACGGCCAATCTCGCGCGGCGCGCATGGCGGCGATCCAGGGATCGAGATCAAGCCGGTTCATGGTGACAGCCAGATCCATTTTCGCATCCGGCGTCAGTTGGATTTCGGCTGCCGTGCGACCGGTGCCGCCATCAAATTCTACCGCCAGATCGGGGGTGATGATCCTATCCTCACTTGCGCGAATGCGGCCGGTGAAACGGAAAGGCAGCGCGGGCGCGGGCAGAAAGGCCGAGAGATAAGCGCCAGAGGCTTCCACGCGCCCTTCATAGCCACCTTCCGCCAGCAGCGCGCCACGCGTGACCAGCGTTGCCCCCTGACCATTCAGGCGCAATTCCAAAGTGCCAATGCCATCATAGCCCGGCCTGCCAAGCACGGCCTGGAAGCGCGCTTCGGCCCCTGCGCGCATAAAACTGCCTTCCAGCCGCACCGCATCCAGGGGGCCGGGGGCAACCAGCCGCGCGGCGACATTTTCCAAAGCCACTTCGCCCAGCGTCACGCGGCTTGCTTCAATGCGCGCGGCGAAATCCGAAAGCCAGGGCGGCGGGCGGAGCGCACCTGCCGCGGGCAAAGGCCAGGGCAGGCGGATATCGGCACCCACCAACACCAAATCGCGCGGTTCCAACCGGCCAAGGATCAGCGGCAGCAGGCCAAGCTTCAGGCGCAGCGTTTGCGCCTTCACGCCAAGGCCGCCGGCCTCCTGCCCCAGATGCACCTCATCCGCTTCAATCAGGGGCTGCGGCAGCAGCAAGACACGCAGCGGTCCTTGCAAGGCGACCGGTCGGCCAAGCCGTTCCTCGGCCAGCGCTGCCAGGCGGTCACGCTGACCTTCCCAGGAAATCAAACGCGGCCCGATCCAGGCCGCCGCAAGCGCGACGCCGAAAAGTAAAAGCGCGAAAAGGCTACGGCGAGATTTCAGCTTGCCGCCCCCCAGCCACCGCCGCCCGGCGTTTCAATGCCAAGCACTTCCCCGGCCGCGAGATGCGCGGAATCGCTGCCCCCCAGCCATTGAATGCTGCCATCGGCGCGTTCCACCCATTGCCGGCCGGCGGCACCATCGGCACCGCCTTGCAAGCCATGCGGGGGGACGTTGCGGCGTGATGCCACAATCACCGCTTCCATCGGATGCAGGAAGCGAATGCGCCGGCGTGATCCATCACCGCCGCGCCAGCGCCCTGCACCGCCCGAACCTCGGCGGATGGAAAATTCCTCAAGCCGAACCGGATAACGCAATTCCAGGATTTCAGGGTCCGTCATGCGCGTATTGGTCATGTGGGTTTGCACAGGACCCGCGCCATTGAAGCCGGGTCCCGCGCCAATGCCGCCGCAAATCGTCTCGTAATACTGGTAGCGTACATCACCAAAAAGCAGGTTGTTCATGGTGGCTTGGGCAGAGGCGCAGGCGCCAAGGGCAGCCAGCAGCGCATTGCAGGTCATTTGACTGACTTCGGTATTGCCGGCCACCACTGCGGCCCCGGGGCGCGGTGACAGGAAAGTGCCCTCTGGGATCACGATTTCCAGGGGCTTCAGGCAACCATCATTGAGCGGAATATCCTCACCCACCAGGCAGCGGAAGCAATACAGCACCACGGCGCGGCAGACCGCCGATGGCGCGTTGAAATTGCTGGGCCGTTGCGGGCCCGTGCCGGTGAAATCAATCACCGCCTTGCGCGCGGCGCGGTCAACGCGGATGGCGACTTTCAGCGGCGCGCCATCATCAATGTTGGTCTCAAAACGCCCATCCGGCAGTTTTTCCAAGACGCGGCGCACACTTTCTTCGGCATTATCCATGACATGGCGCATATAGGCGCTGACGGTAGCCAGCCCGTAATCGGCCACGGCGCGCTGCAATTCCTGCACGCCTTTTTCATTGGATGCGATTTGCGCCTTGATATCGGCCACATTCACATCCGGGCTGCGCGCCGGATAGCGTGCGCCCGCCAGCAAGGCGCGGAATTGCGCTTCCCGGAAATGCCCGCCATCCACCAGCAGAAAATCATCAATCACCACGCCTTCTTCTTCCAGCGTGCGCGATAGTGGCGGCGTGGATCCAGGTGTCAGGCCGCCAATATCGGCGTGATGCCCGCGCGATCCCACAAAGAACAGGATGGATGTGCCCGCCGCATCAAAGACCGGCGTGATCACCGTCACATCCGGCAAATGCGTGCCGCCATTATAGGGATTATTTAGCGCCACTACATCGCCGGGCTTCAGTGTCGCACCGCGCGTGCGGATCACGGTGCGCACGCTTTCGCCCATCGCTCCAAGATGCACCGGCACATGCGGCGCATTGGCAATCAGCGCGCCGGTCGCATCGAAAATCGCGCAGGAGAAATCCAGCCTTTCCTTGATATTCACCGAAAGACTGGTGTTTTGCAGCACCGCGCCGGTTTGTTCGGCAATGCTCATGAACAGGTTATTGAAAAGCTCGAGCATTACCGGATCAGGGCGATCCGTCGCCGCCACATCCGCCGCGCGCGCCCGGGCCGCGATGCGGCGCAGCACCAAGTGATTGCGCGCGGTGACCTCCGCTTCCCAGCCAGGCTCCACAACAGTGGTGGCATTGGCTTCACGCAGCAGCGCCGGCCCCTTGATGCGATCCCCCGCGCATAGCGCTTCACGGTCATGCACCGGTGCTGCGTGTTCAGCACCGCCGGTGAAAAGCGCGATGGTATCGAGTGGCTTTGGTGCGTCACCCGCAGCGCGCGGTGGCAGCGCGGCTTCGCGCACTTCCTCACCTGGCGCGGTGACTTCCGCGATGCAGGCTTCCACAATCACCTGGCGTTCTGGTGTGGCGAAACCAAAGCGGCGGCGATGTGCCTCGGTGAAGGCGGCCAATACTTCCTGATGCGCGCCAAACGCCACGGGCAGGAAGGTATCCGTACCGGCATAGCGCAAATGCAGCCGCCGCGCCGCTTGGAGCCTCGCGGGATCGGCACCTTGGCGCGCCAGTTCTTCCCGCCCCGCTGCCACCAGCGCTTCAAGCCGCGCGGTCAGATCAATGATGGCATCAGCGGTGAAGGGGGCTTCCACCGCCGCTTCACGGATCACCGCCTGATCCGCGAGGCCCATGCCATAGGCGGAAAGCACGCCGGCAAAGGGATGGATGAAGACCGTTTCCATGCCCAATTCATCAGCAACCAAACAGGCATGTTGCCCGCCCGCGCCGCCGAAGCATTGCAGCGCGAAGCGCGTGGCGTCATGGCCCTTCTGGATCGAAACCTGCTTGATGGCATTGGCCATATTGGCGACCGCAACACGCAAAAAACCTTCCGCCACCGCGCGCGGATCGGGCGCCGCTTTGCCATGCGCCTTGCCGATTTCGACCGCCAGCGCCGCGAATTTCTCCGCGACAATCGCTGCATCCAAGGGCTGATCACCCTGCGGGCCGAAAATCGCCGGGAAATGATGCGGCTGAATCTTGCCCACCATCACATTCGCATCCGTCACCGTAAGCGGCCCGCCGCGCCGATAACAGGCCGGCCCCGGCACCGCACCGGCGGAATCCGGCCCCACGCGGAAACGCGCACCATCGAAATGCAGAATGGAACCGCCGCCGGCAGCCACCGTATTGATCGCCATCATCGGTGCGCGCATGCGCACGCCGGCGACTTCGGTTTCAAACGCACGCTCAAAGGCGCCGGCGTAAAGCGCGACATCGGTGGACGTGCCGCCCATATCGAAGCCGATGATCCGCTCAAACCCACCCATAGACGCGGTGCGCGCCGCGCCGACAATCCCGCCCGCGGGGCCAGAGAGAATCGCATCCTTGCCCTGGAAGTGCCCGGCTTCGGTGAGGCCCCCGCTTGATTGCATGAAGTAAAGCCGCACACCCGGCAATTCCGCCGCCACCTGATCCACATAGCGGCGCAGAATGGGCGACAGATAGGCATCAACAACCGTGGTATCGCCGCGCGGCACAATGCGCGGCAGCGGGCTTGCGCGATGGCTCAAGGAGATTTGCGTAAAGCCTTCTTCGCGGGCGATGGACCCAAGTCGTTCCTCATGCGCCGGATGCGCCCAGGCATGCATCATCAGAATGGCAGCGGCGCGGAAGCCTTCGCGATGCGCGGCGCGCAACGCCTCACGCGCCGCGGCCTCATCCAAGGGCTCCAATTCCGTGCCATCCACCGCGACACGCCCGCCGATTTCAACAGCGCGTTCATGCAGCAATTCCGGCAGGCGCACATCAAGATCGAACAGGCGGGGGCGCGCCTGATTGCCGATGCGCAGCAGATCAGCAAAGCCACGATTGACCAGCAGCAGCACCCGTTCACCCTTGCGTTCCAAAAGCGCATTGGTGGCGACCGTGGTGCCCATTTTCACCGCCTCGATCAGGCCGGGCGGGATCGGCGCGCCGGCGGCAAGGCCCAGGCATTGGCGAATGCCGGCAACGGCAGCGTCCTTATAGCGTTCCGGGTTTTCCGAGAGCAGTTTCAGCGTGGAAAGCCGCCCGGCCGGATCGCGCGCAACGATATCGGTAAAGGTGCCGCCGCGATCAATCCAGAATTGCCAAGCCGACATGCAAAACCCTTGAGCAGAAGGAAGGTGAAGCCAAGGGGTCTAAAACATTATGCGGCCAAGCGAAATCGGGTCAGAGGCCCGCATCGGCGGGCACCAGCACCTGCCCCGCCTCATCCACCCGCGCCGCTACGGCTTCCAGGGCCTCACCATAACAGGGGCCGGAGACACATTCGCCGGAGTCAATCTCAAACCGCGCGCCATGGGCGGAACAGAGGATATGCTGGCGCTTGGCATCCAGAAAGCGATCCGGCACGGGGTCCAGGGGCAGGCCGATATGCGGGCAGGAATTCACATAGACCCAAACCGCGCTGCCACGCCGCACGGCAAATAGCCCCATGAAGGCGCCGGGTGCCGCCGGAAAACCTTTGGACCCGCCATCGGGGATATCCTCAAGCGCGCAAAGCGCGCGTTCTGGCTTGCTCATTGACCTGCCCAGCCGCCCATGCGGGCAATCACCGCCCAATGCTCCGGCGCGATGGGCATGACGGAAAGGCGCGATTGGCGGATCAGCGCGACATCTGCCAGCGCCGGTTCGGCCTTGATGGCAGCGAGCCCCACGGGCTTTGGCATGGGCGCGACCGCGCGCATATCCACACAAACCCAGGATGAGCCTTCCTCGGCGGTCGGGTCGGGATAGGCTTCGCGCGCCACCTCGACCACGCCAACAACCTCCTTGCCGATATTGGAATGGTAGAAGAAGGCGAGGTCACCCTTTTTCATCGCCATCAGGTTCCGGTTGGCGAGGTGATTGCGCACGCCCGTCCAGGGTTCCACACCATTGGCGACCTGTTGGTCCCAGGAAAAGGCATCGGGTTCGGATTTCACCAGCCAGCGGGAAGCGGGCGCTGTGGTCCTGGCTGCTGGCATGGCGTTATCTGATCCCCCTTGGCCCCGGCGGAGCGCATGACAATCAGGTAACGCCAGATGCGCCGCGCTTCAATAAGCCGGGGGGCGGTTTTCGAGGCGGGGGGGACTCCCTTGGCGACCCACCGCCCCCCATGTGAAGCTGGCAAGGAGGCAAGAGGGTGATTCCACCCGCCACGAATGTGGGCTAGTCTGACCATGTGGACGCCAGAATGACAGCTAAAGCTGACAGCAGCCCGAGCGGTGCCGCCGCTGGCGCGCGTTCGCTGCATCGCTTTGCCAATCCCGGACGCTTCCTGCGCGCTTCGGCCCGCGTGCAGCTGTGGCTTTGGGTGGCGGCGGCTTTAGTGCTGGGCGCGGGGCTGGTTTGGGGCCTGTTCCTATCACCCGCTGATTGGCAGCAGGGTGAGACAGTGCGCATTATGTATGTGCACGTGCCGATGGCCTGGCTTGCCATGGGTGGCTACACTGCGCTGGCTGGCGCTTCCGTCATGTCGCTGATCTGGCGCCATCCCTTGGCGGATCTTTTTGCGCGCGAATTATCGCCGGTGGGTGCGCTGGTAACAGCGCTCTGTTTGGCGACAGGCAGCCTTTGGGGTCGGCCCATGTGGGGCACCTGGTGGGTCTGGGACGCGCGGCTCACTTCCGTCCTGGTGCTGTTTTTCCTGTGGCTTGGGCATGCGGCGCTGACGCGCGCCTTTGAAGATCAGGAACGCGGCGCGCGGGTTGGTGCCATCCTTGCGCTGGTCGGCATTGTAAATATCCCGATTGTGAAATTCAGCGTGGATTGGTGGAATACGCTGCATCAGCCCGCTTCCGTCACGCGCTTTGATGCGCCGGGGATGCATGTGGATATCCTTTATCCGTTATTGACCTGCGCGCTTGGCTTTTCGCTGCTGTTTGGCGCGGTGGTGCTGGCGCGCACACGCGCTGCGGTGATGGAACGGCGCATCCGCGCCCTGCAATTGGCCCGCGCGCGGCGCGAGGAGGCTTTGGGCGCATGAGCCACGCATTCTTCATCACCGCATCCTATGCGCTGGTCGTGATTGGCTTTGGTGCTTTGGTGTTGGATGCGGCGCGCCGCCATGCCGCGGCCAAGCGCTTGCTCGCGGAATTGGACCCGCGCGGAGACCGGCCATGACTCGCAAAAAGCGCCGGCTTTATGTCCTGCTGCTTTGCGGGCTGGGGCTTGGCAGCGCCACTGCGCTGACGCTGACGGCGTTTCAGGACAATCTGGTGTTTTTCCGTTCGCCGTCAGACATTATGCGTGAAGCGCCGCCGGCCAATCGTGCCTTTCGTCTGGGCGGGCTGGTGGAAGCGGGCAGCCTGGAACGCGGCACCGGCGCGGATGGCAAACCAACGGCCAATTTTCGCGTGACCGATGGCGCGCATACCATTCGCGTTTCCTATGCCGGCGTGCTGCCGGATTTGTTCCGCGAAGGCCAGGGCGTGGTGACGCTTGGCATGATGCAGCCCGATGGGGTTTTCCGCGCGCGCGAAGTGCTGGCGCGGCATGATGAAACCTATATGCCGCCGGAAGTGGCTGATGCGCTGAAGCGCGCCGGCCATTGGAACCCGGCGGAAGGTGCGCCACCGCCACCGGCGGAATGGAACACCGCACCAAGGAGAGGCGGATGATCGGCGAACTTGGCCATTTCGCGCTGGCGCTTGGCTGCATTCTGGCCCTGGCGCAATCGGTCCTGCCATTGGTTGGCGCGCATCGCGCGGATGCGCGGCTGATGGCGCTGGCGTCCCCGCTTGCGGTAGCGCAGCTGATCGCGATTGCGGCCGCTTTCGCCGCGCTGCTTTGGGCTTTTGCGGTGAATGATACCACGGTTTCCAATGTGGTGCTGAACAGCCATTCGGCGAAGCCGCTGATCTATAAATTCTCAGGCGCTTGGGGCAATCACGAAGGGTCCATGGTGCTTTGGGTGCTGATCCTGGCGCTTTGTGGTGGCGCGGTGGCGGGCTTCGGGCGCGATTTGCCGAGTGCATTGCAGGCGCGCGTGATCGGTATTCTGGGGCTGATCGCAGCAGGGTTTTTGGGCTTCATCATCTTCACCTCCAACCCGTTTGAACGCGTCTGGCCGCCGCCCATGGATGGGCAGGGGCTCAATCCGTTGCTGCAGGATCTTGGCCTCGCCTTGCACCCGCCGATGCTCTACCTCGGCTATGTTGGTTATGCGGTGACTTTTGCTTTTGCCGTGGCAGCCCTGCTGGAAGGCCGTGTTGATGCCGCCTGGGGGCGTTGGGTGCGGCCCTGGTCACTCGCCGCCTGGTCCTTCCTGACACTTGGCATCGCGCTTGGGTCCTGGTGGGCCTATTACGAATTGGGCTGGGGTGGGTATTGGTTCTGGGATCCGGTGGAAAACGCATCGCTTTTGCCCTGGCTGATTGGCGCGGCGCTGCTGCATTGCGCGATTGTCGTTGAAAAACGCGAAAGCCTGAAAATCTGGACCGTGCTGCTGGCGATTTTGGCTTTTGGAATGTCCTTGCTGGGGGCATTTTTGGTGCGCTCTGGCGTTCTGAATTCCGTGCATGCTTTCGCCAATGATCCAGCGCGTGGTGTCTTCCTTCTTGGGCTGCTGATGCTCTATGTGACCGGCGCTTTGGCCTTGTTTGCGTGGCGCGCGCCGCGGCTGGGCGGGACGGGGATATTCGCGCCAATCTCGCGCGAAGGCGCGCTGGTGCTGAATAATCTGCTGCTCTGTTCCATCACCACCGTGGTTCTGGTGGGCACGCTTTGGCCGATGTTCGCCGATATCCTGTTCGGCGCAAAAATCTCAGTGGGTGCGCCCTTCTTCAATGCAGCGACAGCGCCGCTGGCGATTCCCTTGGTCGCAGCCATGGCGGTGGGGCCGCTGTTGGCGTGGAAGCGCGCCGATCTGGCGGGCGCCTTGCAGCGCTTGTGGTGGGTTGGGTTGCTCGCAGTGGCAGCCGCGTTCCTGACGTTGCTGATCGCAGGCTATCATGTTTGGCCAGCGCTTGGCTTTGCCGCGGCTGCTTGGCTCATTGCCGGTGCGGCGGCTGATATTCTGGACCGCATCGCGGCCTTCCGCAGACCCTCCCAAGCCTGGAACCGCGCACGCGGCCTGCCGCGCGCTGCATGGGGCGGTGCCATTGCCCATGCTGGCATGGGTGTCACCTTTGCGGGCCTCGCGGGCATGGGCCTTGCCACTGATGCGCTGGTGGAACTGAAGCCCGGGCAATCAACGCGGCTGGCAGGCTATGAATGGCGGCTGGAGAGTATCCGCGATGTGCAGGGGCCGAATTGGTCATCGCGCCGCGCCACCATCACGGTGCTGGATGGCGGGCGCGTGGTGACGGTGCTGACACCGGAAAAACGCTTCTTCCCGGTTGGGCGCATGCACACCACCGAAGCGGCCATCCATACAAACGCCATCCGAGACCTTTACGCGGTGCTGGGCGATGAACGTGATGGTGGTGGCGTGGTGCGGCTGCATCACAATCCACTCGCCCCCTGGATCTGGTTTGGTGCGGGGATCATGGCTTTGGGCGGCGGGCTCTCGCTTTCTGACCGCCGCATCCGGGTTTCTGCACCATCCCGCAAGGCGGCACCCGCCCCGGCATGAGTGACGCAGCCACCCCCAAGCGTTCGCGCCGCTGGATGGTCTATGCGCCTTTGGGCCTGGCCGCGGCGGCGGGGGTTGGCTTTTACGCCATGCTGCAAGGCTTGCAGGATGGCAGCTATAATCCGCGCGGCGTGCCTTCTGTCTTGCTCGGCAAACCAGCACCTGATTTCAGCCTGCCGGAACTGGAAGGCATTGGGCTTCCCGCGCTGGCGGCGGCGGATTTGCGCGGGCCTTTGCCAGGGCCGGTGCTGGTGAATTTCTGGGCGTCCTGGTGCGCGCCCTGCATCATTGAACACCCGCAACTGATGCGGCTATCGCGCGAAGGCGTCGCGGTTTACGGCATCAATTACAAGGATCGCGTGGCAGAAGCCGGCGCCTTCCTCAAGCGCCACGGCAACCCCTATCGCCGGCTCGGCCGCGATGAACCCGGGCGCACCGCGATTGATTGGGGCGTCTATGGCGTGCCTGAGACCTATTTGCTCGACCGCCAGGGCATGATCCGCTGGCGCTGGGCCGGCCCCATCACCGCCGATACGCTGGAGAGTGAATTGCGCCCCCTGCTTCGGAGATATGCGTGACGCGCTGGGTTTTCTTCTGCCTGCTGCTGGCGCTGCCCGCCTGGGGCGCGGTGGGCGATCCGAATGAAAGGCTGGCCGACCCGGCGAAGGAAGCCCTGGCGCGGGAGATCGGGCGCGAATTGCGATGCCTAGTCTGTCAGAACCAATCCATCGAAGACAGTGACGCGCAATTGGCGCGGGATTTGCGCCGGCTGGTGCGTGAACGTGTCGCGGCTGGTGAGGATCAGGCAGCGGTGATTCGCTTTGTGCATGAGCGTTACGGCGATTTCGTGCTGCTGCGCCCGCCCGTGACGGCGGCGACGATTTTGCTTTGGGCGACGCCCTTCCTGGCTTTGGGCGGCGGCATTGCCGTAATCCTGCTACGCCGTCGCCGTGCGATTGCCGAAGCGGCGGCGCTTTCGCCCGAAGAAGCACGGCGCCTGGCTGAGCTTGATCGCGGCACAGCATGATCTGGATTGCGATAATGCTGCTGGCGCTGGCCGCCATGGTGCCACTGGTCGCAACCCTGTTCCGCCCCGTTGTGACGCGCGGACGGAGAGAGGCTGACCTTGCCCTTTATCGCGCGCAATTGGCCGAGCTTGACCGCGAAGCCGCAGCTGGGCGGTTGGAAGGCGATGCGCTCCGCGCCGCACAGGTGGAAGTGCAACGCCGGCTTTTGCAGGCACCGACAGAAGCGGCACCCACAACACGAGGCCGCGCGCTTGGCTTCCTGCCCCTGGTCTTTTTGATCCCCGCTGCCGGGCTTGGGCTTTATCTGGTGCAAGGCGCGCCGGACATGCCATCCGCCCCGCATCGCGAAAGGGCCGAGATTGCCGCGCGTGATGATGCGCTATTGACCCGGTTGCGCGAAAGGCTGGCCGGGCTTGACCCGATGAGCGACGCGGCGCGGCAGGGTTTTGTCATGCTGGGCAATGCGGAACGCAGCCGCGGCAATGCCGATGCCGCGGCCGAGGCCTGGCGCCGCGCGCTCGCATCCCGCTTCGATGTCGAATTGGCGGGCGATCTGGTGGAAATGGAAATTGGGCGCGGGGAATTTGTCGCGGCTGGTCCGATCCTGCTGCGTGCCTTGGCCGAGGCGCCGGGGGAGCCCAAGCTGCGCTTTCTGCTCGGCGTGATTGAAGCCGAGGCCGGGCAGCCGGAACGTGCGCGGGCAACCTGGCGGGCGCTGTTGGCCGATAGCCCGCCGGATGCGCCCTGGCGCGCACTGGTGGAACGGCGGCTTGGGGCTTTGCCGTAGCGGCCTATTGGCACCGCATCATTCAAGACCCGGTGCAAATTTCCCAAGCCAATCCGTTTGCCAACAGCAAATAAGATCATTGACGCATGAATGCCGTACCAGATGCTCATGCAGAAAATGGTGCATGCGCGCTGCCTTGCCGATTCTGTTGAGTTTCCCGGAAGGCGTCACCCAGAAGACAAAGGGAAAACTATCGAGCAGAAATTCCAAAAAGCTTCTGGGATTCAAGTTCCGGAAGGCAATCAGGCACCATGAATTCATCTCAAGAAAAACGACTGGCCGATATCGCCCCAAGGTGGATTTGGCGCCAGCCAGAACATCAATCTCAAAACCTTCCGTATCGATCTTGATGAGATCAATCTTGCCACCCCCTGCAGCTTCCAGGGACGAATCCAGCGTGATCATCTGCACGGGATCGGTGGGCGAAGCCCCGTTACTGATATGCCGCTTGGTAACGATATGCTTGCCGGCAGAGAAGCTTTCCCCGGCATGGAGGAAAACCTGATCGGTTACGGCGCCAACCGCCTGCTCCGTAATGATCACATTCTGAAACCCGGAAGCGGCCATGGTCGCGTTCAGGCAAGCGCTTGTACGCTGTCCAGGTTCAAAAGCATAGACCTTTCCGCCTGGCACATGCCTCGCGATGACGAGGCTTGAGAGGCCAAGATTCGCGCCAATATCGCAGGCTTCGGAACTGGGGCTCAGGATTGCAGCGCACAACGCGGAAAGCGTTGTCTGTTGCTGCACACCCTCCTTCAAATTGCGGAAAGCCACATCATCGGGATGCCCCGCGACGCGGTGCCGGGCACCAAAGACGTCAACTTCCTGCCACTCCATCGGTTTTGTCCATTTCCGGTCACGTCTTGCAAGGATTAAAGTATTTTCAAGCCAAGCGAAATTACTTGGCGGATCAGAAAATGCGACTGAACAGAGGTTTGGAGCGGCTGCCGTGACCGAAGGCGAACGGAGGCCGCGCCAAGTGCAAATGGCCGTAGGATCCAGTCCGCCGGCAAAGCCCTTTAGGAATGCCCCCGCCCCGGTTGCCTGAGGCCGCCCCGCGCCGTATAGCGCCATGGCTCTAGCCACAGTCATCAAGGTCACCCCAGTCTTGGCCACCATCGCCGCCCCCGACGCGCCCAACCTCGCGCTCGCCGCCCAGGCGGCCATTCTTGCCCGCCCGCTTGATGACCCCCGCCGCATGGCCAATGCCATAAGGGCGCTAGCGATTGACGCGGTGGAGCAAGCCAAATCCGGCCATCCGGGCATGCCGATGGGCATGGCCGATGCCGCGACCGCGCTTTTTGCCGGTTTTTTGAAGTACGACGCCGCCGACCCGCGCTGGCCGGATCGGGACCGCTTTGTGCTTTCCGCGGGCCATGGGTCCATGCTGCTTTACGCCCTGCTGCACCTGACGGGGCATGAGGGCATGGGGGTGGATGACCTCAAGCGCTTCCGCCAACTCCATTCGCCCGCCGCCGGCCATCCTGAATTCGGTGAGCACCCGGGGATTGAGACCACCACCGGCCCGCTCGGTCAGGGGATTTCCACCGCCGTCGGCATGGCGATGGCGGAGCGCATGATGGCGGCGCGATTCGGTGCTTCCTTGGTGGATCACCGTACCTGGGTCATCGCCTCCGATGGTGATTTGCAGGAAGGTGTCGCGCATGAAGCCGCGGCGCTAGCCGGCCATTACGGGCTTTCCAAGCTGACGGTGCTTTGGGATGACAATCACATTTCGATTGATGGCGACACCGCGCTGTCATTCTCGGAAGATGTGCTGAAGCGCTTCCAGGCCTATGGCTGGGCTGTCAGGCGCGTGGATGGCCATGATGCGGGCGAATTGACTGCGGCCATGTCCTGGGCCATGCGCAACCGGAGGCCGACGCTGATTGCCTGCCGGACCATCATCGGCCTGGGCGCGCCGACCAAGGCGGGCACGGCGGGCAGCCATGGCTCGCCCTTGGGCGCCGCTGAGGCCGCCGCTGCCAAGCAGGCTTTGGGTTGGACAGCAGCGCCCTTTGAAGTGCCGGCCGAGATCAAGGCGCTTTGGGAGGCTGCCGGGCGGCGCGGCGCGGGCGCGCGGCGTTCCTGGCTGAAGCGTATCGCCAAGCACCCGCAGCGCGCTGAATTCGAACGCGCCATGGCTGGCCGCCTGCCGGAAGCCTGGAATGAGGCGCTCTCTGCTCTGCGAGCCCAAATCGCAACCGACAAGCCAAAGCTCGCGACGCGGGTTTCAAGCCAAAAAGCCCTGGAAGCCTTGGTACCATCCGTGCCGGAAATGGTCGGTGGTTCGGCGGATTTGACCGGTTCCAACAATACCAATGTGAAGGGCGTACCGGCGATTGCGCCCGGTAATTTCAGCGGTCGCTTCGTGCATTGGGGCGTGCGGGAACATGGCATGGCGGCGGCCATGAATGGCATGGCGCTGCATGGCGGCATCATTCCCTATAGCGGCACCTTCCTGGTGTTCAGTGATTATCTGCGCCCTGCGGTGCGGCTTGCCGCGCTGATGCGCCAGCGTGTCATTCATGTGCTGACGCATGATTCGATCGGCCTTGGTGAAGATGGGCCGACGCATCAGCCGGTTGAGCATATCGCTTCCTTCCGCGCCATGCCGAATGTGCATGTGTTCCGCCCGGCGGATGCGATGGAAACCGCCGAATGCTGGGAATTGGCTTTGCGCCGCGCCGATGGGCCTTCCTTGCTCGCTTTGTCGCGCCAAAACCTGCCGACGCTGCGGACCGATACGGCTGAGAATCGCTCGGCCCGCGGTGGCTATGTGCTGGCGGAAGCCGATGGCGCGCGCCAGGCGACGCTGATCGCGACCGGCAGCGAAGTGTCGCTCGCCATGACCGCGCGGGATGCCTTGCAGGCAGCGGGCATTGCAACCGCCGTGGTGTCCCTGCCGTGCTGGGAGCTTTTCGCCGCGCAGGATGATGCCTATCGCGCCAGCGTGCTGGGCAGCGCGCCGCGGTTTGGCATTGAAGCGGCGGTTGGCTTTGGCTGGGAACGCTGGCTTGGTGATGGCGGCGTTTTCATTGGCATGACGGGCTTCGGTGCCTCGGCGCCCGCCGATGATCTATTCAAGCATTTCGGCATTACGCCGGAAGCGGTGACGGAAGCCGTGCGCAAGCGGCTAGGCGTTTGAGTTCAGGTTCTTTTTCGGGGAAGGAAAATATCATGGCCGTAAAGGTTGCCATCAATGGGTTCGGGCGCATCGGGCGCCTGGTGCTGCGCGCGATGATTGAAAGCAATCGCCGCGATGTGGAATGCGTCGCCATCAATGACCTCGGTAGTGTGGAAGCCAATGCGCATCTGTTCCGCTATGACAGTGTGCATGGCCGCTTCCCCGGTGAGGTTGCGGTGGATGGCAACAAGATCATCATCACCGCCAATGGCCGCACCTATGCGCCGATTATCGTCAGTGCTGAGCGTGACCCGACCAAGGTGCCCTTCCAGGGCGTTGATGTCGCCATGGAATGCACCGGCATTTTCACCAGCAAGGAAAAGGCTTCCGCGCTGATCACGGCCGGTGCGCGCAAGGTTGTGATCTCCGCCCCCGGCGACAATGCGGATGCGACGATTGTCTATGGCGTCAATCACAAGACGCTGACGAAAGACATGACGGTGATTTCCAACGCGTCCTGCACCACCAATTGCTTGGCACCCGTGGCCAAGGTGCTGCACGAAAACTTCGGCATCCTGCGCGGCTATATGGTGACGATCCACGCCTATACGGGTGATCAGAACACCGTGGATACGCTGCATAAGGATCTGCACCGCGCCCGCGCGGCAGCGGTTTCCGCCATCCCGACCTCGACCGGCGCGGCCAAGGCTGTGGGCCTAGTCATGCCGGAATTGAAGGGCAAGCTGGATGGTACAGCCATTCGTATCCCGACACCCAATGTCTCGCTCGTGTCGCTTGATTTCGTCCCCGCCAAGGAAGGTGTGACGAAGGAAGCGGTGAATGCGGCGATGAAGGCGGCGGCTGAGGGCGAATTGAAGGGTATTCTTGGCTACAACACCGAACCGCTGGTCAGCATTGATTTCAACCACAACCCGGCATCTTCCACCTTTGATGCGACGCAGACTCAGGTGGTGGATGGCGGCCTGGTGCGCGTGCTGTCCTGGTATGACAATGAATGGGGCTTTTCGAACCGCATGAGCGATACCGCCGCGCTGTTCGGTTCCCTTTGATTTAGGTTTACGGGGCAGCGCACCACGTGCTGCCCCACCCCTGACCGAGGTTCCATCATGGCTTTCAAGACGATTGATGCGCTGCCTGCCAAGGGTCAGCGCGTATTGCTGCGCGCCGATTTGAATGTGCCGGTCAAGGATGGCCGCATCACGGATCGCACGCGCATCGAACGCCTCTGCCCGACCATCGCGGAACTGGCGCATAAGGGTGCCCGCGTTGTGGTGCTGAGCCATTTTGATCGGCCCAAAGGCAAACGCGTGCCCGAAATGTCCCTGAAGCCGATGCAGGAAGCGCTGGCCGCCGCGCTGCATCGCCCGGTTGCCTGGTGTGATGATTGCGTGGGCGCAGAAGCCGAAGCGGCCGTGGCGGCGCTGGCCGATGGTGATGTGTTGCTGTTGGAAAATACGCGCTTTCATGCCGGTGAGGAAAAGAATGACCCGGCGATGGCGGCGGCGCTGGCCAAGCTTGGCGATGCTTTTGTGAATGACGCGTTTTCGGCAGCGCATCGCGCCCATGCCAGCACGGAAGGTGTCGCACGGCTGCTGCCGGCCTATGCCGGGCGGCTGATGGAAGCGGAATTGAAGGCGCTGGATGCGGCCCTGGGTAATCCCGCGCGGCCGGTGGTGGCGATTGTTGGCGGTGCCAAGGTTTCGACCAAGCTTGAACTGCTTGGCAATCTTTGCAGCAAGGTGGATGTGCTGGTCATTGGCGGCGCCATGGCCAATACCTTCCTGGCCGCGCAGGGCCATGGCATGGGCAAATCTCTCCAGGAAGCGGAAATGCACGCAACGGCGCGCCAGATCATGGAACAGGCCAAGGCCGCGAGTTGCGAAATCCTGCTGCCGGTTGACCTGGTGGTAGCCGAGGAATTCCGCGCCAATCCGCCAACGCGCACCGTGGCTGTCACTGCGGTGCCCGCGACCATGATGGCGCTGGATGTCGGGCCGGAGACCGAGGCCGCTTTGGAAGCGCGGCTGCGCACCGCTTCCACCCTGGTCTGGAACGGTCCACTCGGTGCGTTTGAAACGGCACCCTTTGATTCGGCGACGGTGGCGGCGGCGCAAACCGTGGCAGCACTCACGCAATCGGGCGCGCTGAAATCCATTGCGGGTGGCGGGGATACGGTGGCAGCACTCCGCCATGCCGGCGTGCTGGAGCGCATGAGCTATGTCTCAACCGCCGGCGGCGCCTTCCTGGAATGGCTGGAAGGCAAGGAATTGCCTGGGGTCGCCGCACTCGGCTAAAGCCGAGCGTCACATAAGGTTGACGCTGCCCGCCAAGGTGCAAAACTGTTTCCCCATAAAGCTTGGGGGAACAGGCCATGCGGCAAATGCATCTTGTCGGCTTCATGCAGGCGCAGAACTGCACTAATTACGCCAGTTCCTGGCGGCACCCGCTATCGCGCACGGATTTCCTGACCGCCGATTTCTATCAGGAAATCGCGCGTATCCTGGAAGCCGGCAAATTCGACCTTGGCTTTTTCGATGACCGGCTTTCCATGCCGGATCGCTACGGCAATGACCACCACCACACGGTCGAACATGGCATTCGCTGCGTGAAGCTTGATCCCATTGTGACGCTGACGATGATGGCGGCGGTGACTTCGCACCTTGGCCTTGGTTCCACCGCGTCCACCACTTATTACGAGCCCTTCCATGTCGCGCGTACCATGCAGACGCTTGATCTGATGAGTGCAGGGCGCGCGGCCTGGAATGTGGTGACATCACTCAATGACGGTGAAGCGGCCAATATGGGCCATGATGAGATGATGGAACATGACCGGCGCTATGACCGCGCCGATGAATTCGTCGAAATCGTGCTCAGTCATTGGGATGCCTGGGACCCGGATGCGCTGATCGTGGACAAAACCACAGGCCGTTTCGCCGATGGCAATAAGGTGCGGCGCTTGGATTATCGCGGGCAATTCCTGAAATCACGCGGGCCCTTCACCGTGCCGCGCAGCCCGCAGGGCCGGCCCGTTGTGATCCAGGCCGGCAGCAGCGGGCGCGGCAAGCGCTTTTCCGCGCGCTGGGCGGAACTGGTCTTTGTCGCTTATCACGATGTCGTTTCCGGCGCGAAGGAATATGCCGAATTCAAGCATATGGTTGCGGATGCCGGGCGCAATCCGGATCATGTGAAGGTTGCAACGCTGATTTCCCCCATCTGCGCCGCGACCAAAGCGGAAGCCGAAGACAAGGCCGCGCTGATCGCAAGCCTGCCCTTGGAAATTGATGCGCTATCCTTGCTGTCAGAAGCGCTGAATTTCGACTTCGCCAGCAAGGGGATGGATGAGCCCTTCAGCGATGAGGAAATGGCCAGCATGCAAGGGCTGCAAGCCATTCGTGACCGGGTGGTGAAAAACACTGGCAAGAAGAACCCAACCGTGCGCGAATTCATCACCGGCAGTGGCCGAGGCCGACCCAATATGAATATGGTCGGTGGCCCCAAGGAAATCGCCGATAAGATGGAAGAATGGTTCACCAAGCCCGCTTGCGACGGCTTTGTGGTGGCGGCGACCTATGTGCCCGATGGCTACCGCGATTTCGTGACGCATGTGGTGCCGGAATTGCAGCGTCGCGGGCTATTCCGCAAGGAATATGCGGGGGTGACGCTGCGGGATCATTTGGGCCTGGCGAAATCCTACATTGGCGATTGGCGGCCCGCCGCCGCGCAATAGGCGTTGATTTTCAGCGCGCGGCTGCGCCATGGTGTTCCAACGGCGGGCGTAGCCTCGCCGAGAAAATAGGAAGGAACCTCCATGCGCGCCGCCATATTCCGCAAAGGCAGTTTTGTGCTGGGCGATGTGCCGGACCCGCAGCTTCAGCCCGGCCAGGTGCTGGTGCGCACCAAGGCCTGCGGCATTTGCGGTACGGATTTGCATGCCGCGCGCTTCACACGTGAATTCGTCTCCCTTGCTGCGCGCAGCGGCGGGCGGTGGAATATGGATACCGAACGCGATGTGGTCTTCGGCCATGAATTCGTGGGCGAAGTGGTGGCGAATGGTCCAGGCACTGAAGGCAAATTCAAACCTGGCCAATTGGTTACTTCCATGCCGCTCACCATCGCGGGCAATACAGTAATTGGCCTTGGCTATAATCCAGACATGGCCGGCGGTTTCGCGGAATATATGCCGCTTGCGGAACGCATGCTGCTGCCGCTGCCGGCCGGGATGGAACCTGATCACGCCGCGCTCACTGAACCCATGGCGGTCGGCATTCATGCGGTGGAACATTTCGGTGTGAATAATGCTGAAGTGCCGCTTGTGATTGGCTGCGGCCCGATTGGGCTTGCCACCATCGCCGCACTCAAGCTGCATGGACATGCGCCGATCATCGCGGCGGATTTCTCGGCTGGGCGCCGGGCGCTCGCGAAGAAAATGGGCGCGGATATCGTGATAGACCCGGCCGTTGAATCCCCCTACCAGGCCTTGGAACGCGCCATCACGCCGGATGGCTTTGATGCCGGACGCTACGCAGCGCTTTTCGGCCTTGGCCCGAAGCGCCGCCCCGCCGTGTTGTTTGAATGCGTAGGCATTCCGGGCGTGCTGGCCGCCATGATGGAAGGCGCGCCGACCGGGGCGCGCATCATCGTGGTTGGTGTCTGCATGGAACCGGATGGGATCGAGCCCTTTTTCGGCATTGTGAAGCAATTATCGCTGCATTTCGTGCTTGCCTATAACGCGCAGGAATTCGCCGCCACCCTTGGCCATATCGGCGCCGGGCGGCTGGATGTACGGCCACTGATCACCGGCCGGATCGGCCTGGCCGAGGTCGGGCAAGCCTTCAAGGACCTCGCCAGCCCTGAAACCCATGCGAAGATTTTGGTGGAGCCCTGGCACTAACAGCGCCATTCTGAAATCCACCGTCTTCCCCAGCCCTTCAGGTCGCCTTGCCATGCCCGATCTTTTCTCCCCCTTCACCCTGAAGGGCGTCACGCTGCGCAATCGGCTGGTGATGTCGCCCATGACCATGTATCGCGCGACCCATGGCAAGATGAGCGATTTTCATCTGATGCTTTTGGGCTCGCGCGCCGCCGGCGGTTTCGGTCTGGTCTTCCCGGAGCAATTGGCGATCACGCCAGATGGGCGCACCGGCACAAGCTGCGCCGGGATTTATCATGATGATCAGATCGAGGGTTTGTCGCGCATCACCGCCATGATCAAGGATATGGGCGCTGTGGCAGCGGTACAGCTTGGCCATACCGGACGCAAGGGCAGTGAGAAAAAACCCTGGCATGGCAAGCAACAATTGCCAGCGGATCACGCGGATGGCTGGCAGGTGCGCGCCCCATCGCCCATTCCTTATGGCGGGCGCTATATCTACCCGGTGCATGAACTCAGCATCGCGGAAATCAAGGCGCTGCACCAAAGCTATGCCGATGCCGCGCGCCGCGCCATGACGGCCGGGTTTGAATGGCTGGAATTGCATTTCGCCCATGGCTATCTGGGGGCTAGTTTTCTATCGCCCATCGCCAATCAACGCAGCGATGCCTATGGCGGCAGTCTGGAAAACCGCGTGCGCTTTCACCTGGAAGCGATTGATGCAGTGCGTGCTGTCTGGCCGGAAAGCCTGCCGCTGACCATGCGGCTCGGCTGCGATGATTTCAACGAAGCGGGCACGCAGTTTGAAGACGCGATTGAGGCGGTGCGCGCCATGAAGCGCCATGGTCTTGATTTCGCCGATCTCAGCCTTGGCATGAATACGGATGAAACGCAGAACCTGCCCTATACGGAACCGGGCTTCATGGTGGAACGCGCCAATCGCATCCGCGAAGAAGTGGGCGTCCCGGTCGGTGTCAGTTGGAATCTGGGTATTCCGGCCATTGCCGATAGCGTCATCCGGCAGGAATTGATTGATCTTGTCTTTCTGGGGCGGCCGGCCTTGGCCAATCCGCATTGGCCCTTATGGGCGGCGCGGGAATTGGCCCATCAGGACCCGTTTGCCCTGCTGCCGGAAGATTGGTCCTGGTGGCTGCGCAACCGCCCTGGGTCGGCCAATTCGCATGGTCTGCCGGCCCCCTCCGCCGCGCCCGTAGCGGTGCCGAAATTCGGCAAAGGGTGACGCTTTCTGTGATTTATCTCATAAAATTCAGTAACTTAATAATATACCGCGCGTTGGAAGACCGGGTTGTGCATGGCCGCGAAAGCTTATCTGTATCTGTCAGCCAAATCGGTCTAGTCTGACTGTCATGGCTTCGGAGCATAAACGGGAGGGGGCTGCCGCCGCCGCGCTTCTGGCGCGGGAAGCAAAGGCACTGAGGGGCCGGCTTTACGGGCCGGTCCTGCTCGGCCTTGCGCTTGCCTTGGCGAGTGTCGCTCAGGCGCTGCTGATCGCCCGCCTGCTTGCCGCGCTTTTGGCCGGCACTACAGCTTCCTGGGCGGATTTCATTGGCGCCGGGGCGCTCGCGCTGATCATGGCGGCGCTTGGCATTGCGCAGGAACGCGCCCAGACGGCCGCCGGGGAAGAGGCGAAAGCGAGCCTCCGCGCCCGCATCTTCGCGCGATTGCTGGCGCAAGGCCCGGCAGACCAGCGCCCGGTTGGCGAGAAAAGTGCGCTGGTCGTCGAACGTGTGGAGGCGATGGAAGGTTATTTCGCGCGCTGGATGCCGGCGGCCATCATCGCTGTTGTTGCGCCGCTGCTGATTGCCGGCTGCGCCGCGCTGTTTGATCCCGTGAGCGGCCTGATCCTTTTGGTCGCGGGCCTGATGGTGCCGGTGGCGCAGGCCGCGTCGGGCATTGGCGCCGCGCAAGCAAGCCGCCGGCAATTCGCTGCCCTGCAAAGGCTCTCCGGGCGCTTTCTGGACCGCATGCGCGGCCTGCCCGTGCTGGTGCTGTTCAACCAGCAACGCGCGGAAACCCAAAGGCTGGCCGCAGCCGCCGAGGAATTGCGTCAGCGCACCATGCGCGTGCTGCGCGTTGCCTTCATCTCCTCAGGTGCGATGGAATTGATCGCGGCGGCGGCACTCGCCTGTCTTGCCATTCGCCATGGCGCGGTGCTGACCGGCGCGCATCCTGACCCGGTGACGGCGTTTTTCGTTGTGCTGCTCGTGCCGGTGTTTTTCCTGCCGCTGCGTTCCTTCGCTGCTGCCTATCATGAACAGCTTGGCGCGCGCGGTGCGGCTGCGGATTTGGCGCCGCTGCTGGAGCAGCCGGAAGAAGCCGGGCTGCTGCTGGAAGAAGTGCCACCCAAGGTCACCATCACCTTTCAGGATGTACAGCTTTCTTATGATCCATCCCGCCCACCTGCCTTGGATGGGCTGTCCTTTCGCGTGCTGGCAGGTGAGACGCTTTTGCTGACCGGTGCCTCAGGCGCGGGCAAGACATCGGCGCTGCGCATTCTGATGGGTTTCGCGCGGCCCGATGCCGGGCGCGTTGCGATCAATGGCCGCGATGCGATGTTGCTGAAACCTTCCGAATTGCGGCGTTTGTCATCCTATGTCGGGCAGCGCGCGCATTTGTTCCGCGCCACATTGCGGGAGAATATTCGCCTCGCGCGGCCTGATGCGGATGATGCCGCAGTGCTTGCCGCCGCAGAAGCCGCGCAGGTGATGGATTTCGCGCGTGATTTGCCGCAGGGGCTGGATACGCTGATTGGTGAGGGCGGCTTCGGCCTTTCCGGCGGTCAGGCGCAGCGCTTGGCGCTCGCGCGAGCGTTTTTGCGCGACACGCCTTTGGTGCTGTTGGATGAACCCACCGCGCATCTTGATCCGGGCACCGAAGCTTCCGTCTTGGATGCTTTGCGCCGGCTTTGCGTGGGGCGCACTGCGATCATCGCAACCCATGCGAAGGCAGCGCGTTCCTATTTCGGCCAAAGGCTGGAAATTGCCGATGGCCGGGCGCAGGGCAGCCGGCTTGCGGGGAATGATTAGGCCATGACCGCTGATCTTTTCCGCGTCCTAAGACTTTGGCTGGAACGTTCTGGCTGGTTGGTGGCAGGGATCATCGTGACGGTGATTTCAGCGCTGGCCGGCGTTGCCTTGCTGGCTTTCGCGGGCAAGCTGGTGGCGGCATCCGTTGGCGGGGCGGGAAGTGCGGTGCTGGCGGCAGCGGGCGTGCTGGCGTTGCTGTGGTTGCGGCCTTTGATTCTTCTCAGGCCCATCATGCGCTATCTGGAACGGCTCGCGACGCATGAAGCGACCTTCCGCGCCCTGGCCGATATGCGTGTGTGGTTTTTCGGGCGCCTTGCGCAGCGTTTGCCAGCCGGGCTTGGCTTGCGGCGCGCGGGGGATTTGCTCGGTCGGCTCGTCTCGGATGTGGAAGCACTTGATGGGCTTTACCTGCGCGCGCTGGTGCCGGCGGCGGCTTCCATCGCGGTGGTGCTGGCGATTGCGTTGATCCTGGGCGTGGCGGACCCTTGGCTGGCGGCGCTGGTGGCGCTGCCGCTGACGGCGGCCCTGGTGCTGCCCTTGCTGCTGGCGCCCGATGCGGCCCGCGCGGCCGAGGCAACTTCGCGTGCCCAAGGCGCGCTGCGTGCCGCGACAGTAGATCCGCTGACCGGTATTGAAGACACGCTGGCGGCGAATGGCGAAAAGCGTGCGCTGGCGCGGGTGGCCGAGGAAGATCGGGCGCTTTCCGGCGCGCAACGCGCCCTGGCACGGCGCGCAGCCTGGGGTGGGGCGGCGGGTGCCTTGCTCACGCAATTAGCACTTTTGGCTGCGCTGGCTTGGACCATGCTCTCCGGCCAGCCCGGTATGGCCGCAGGCGTTTTGGCGGTATTCCTGGCGATTGCGGCGGCCGAGGCTTTGGGGCTGATGCCGCGCGCAGGTGCTGCGGTTGCAGCGGCGGCGGCGGGCGCGCGGCGCCTGTTTGAAGCGGCCGATGCGGCGGAACCGGTGCCTGATCCCGCTGCGCCAAGTGCTGCACCTTCAGGCCATGCGCTTTCGCTGCGCAATGTCGTGTTTTCCTGGGCGCCGGATCGGCCGCTTGTGTTTGATGGGCTTGATCTTGATGTGCCGGAAGGGGCGCGCATTGCGCTGCTCGGGCCATCGGGCACCGGCAAATCTACGCTCGCGGCGCTGCTGTTGAAATTCGCCGCGCCGCAGCAGGGCAGCATCACCTTGGGTGGTGTTGATATCGCGACCCTGCCCGCTGCCGTGCTGCGCGATCGCATTGCCTGGCTCACGCAGGATGCGCGGTTGTTTGATGACAGCATCGCCGCCAATCTGCGCCTTGCCGCGCCGGATGCCGATGATGCCGCGCTGTGGCGCGCGCTTGATCGCGCACGCATTGGCGATGTGGTGCGCGCCTTACCCGATGGGCTTGAAACCCAATGTGGTGAGGCGGGCGCGCGGTTTTCGGGTGGTCAGGCACGGCGCATTACACTCGCCCGCGCGCTGCTTTCGCCCGCGCCAGTGCTGATTTTGGATGAACCGGCTGCCGGGTTGGATGCCGCGACGGAACGCGCCTTTATGGAAACGCTGGATGAAGCCACCGCAGGGCGCAGCGTGATCCTGATATTGCATCGCCTGACCGGCATCGAACGGCCAAGCCGGATTCTACGCTTGGTGGGCGGCAAGGCGATTGCGGCGATGGGGTGAAACGACTTTGCCAGACCGGCCCTATCACGCCGAATTTTACGCAAATGCACGCAGGCGTTTCAGCAGCCACAACCAACTGGCGTACCGGCGCGGCCTTCAAGCCCCGCGGTCTGATAGCCATCGCGCTTCCACCAATCCAAGCCACCGATCAATTCACGCACCTGGAAGCCCAGGGTCAACAATTTGAGCGCGGTTTTGGTTGACCCGTTGCATCCAATGCCATCGCAATAGCAGATATAGGTCTTGGCCTTATCCAGCGCCTCGGTACTGAGGGTACAAATACCCCGATGCGGCAGGTTGATCGCGCCGGGGATATGTTCCTTGGCAAAGGCGGCTTCGGATCGACCGTCTATGACCACCACGGCTTCTCCATTGCTGATCGCGACATGCAGATCCCAGGAATCCATCTCAAAGGCGAGTTTGCTTTGATAATGGGCCATTTGTTCGATCGTCATTGTCGCTTCCTTTCAGTGCTTCATCCGGCTTTTGGCAGCCTTACTCCGCCGCAATCGCCGGCGCTTCGCTCATCGGCATCGGCAGGTATTGCGCATAGTCGCGCGGCACCACATGCCAGAAGCGCCCGCGTTCCGTCGCCCATTCATTGAGCAAGCGCGCGGCGAAACGGCTACCAGTTTCCGCGACATGGCGCGCGATCAGATCGCGCAAAGCTGCTTCCCACTGCGGCTGCGCAAGGCGCGACCAAAGCAGCGTTTCCGGATTGATGCGTTTTTCGAAAGTGCCGTCTGCATCATAGACAAAAGCCTGACCGCCAGTGAAACCCGCACCGTAATTATCGCCAACCGCGCCCAGGATCACCACCGTGCCGCCGGTCATGTATTCACAGCCATTGGCGCCGCAGCCTTCCACCACAGCAGTCGCGCCGGAATTGCGTACGGCGAAACGCTCACCCGCCTGGCCGGCGGCGAAAAGCTCCCCAGCGGTCGCGCCATACAGCACGGTATTGCCGATGATAGTATTGTCATTGGAGATCAGGTTGGAAGAAGGCGCAGGCCGCACCACAATGGAAGCGCCCGACAAGCCCTTGCCAACATAATCATTGGCGTCGCCAAAGACTTCCAGCTTCAAGCCCCGCACACCGAAGGCGCCAAGCGATTGGCCGGCGCTGCCCCGCAGCCGCACGGTCAAATGCCCGGCTTGCAGCCCTGTCATGCCGAATTGCCGCACGATGCGGGACGACACCTTGGTGCCAATGGCGCGGTGCGTGTTGCGGATATTGTATTGCAGCTGCATTTTTTCGCCATGGCGGAACAGCGCATCCGCATCGCGAATCATTTCCGCATCCAAAGTCTCCGGTACCTCATTGCGGCCTTCCAAGGTGCAATAGGGTGCGAAGGCGCCGGCATCCGCCTGCACCAGCAGCGGGTTGAGATCGAGGTCGTCCAAATCCTCAGACCCGCGGCTGACCTGTTGCAGCAGATCGGTGCGGCCGATCACATCAGTGAGCTTCCGCATGCCGAGGCTGGCCAGAATCTCCCGCACTTCTTCGGCAATGAAGGAGAAAAGATTGATCACCTTCTCAGGGCTACCGGCGAATTTCGCACGCAAAGCCTCGTCCTGCGTGCAGACGCCAACCGGGCAGGTATTGGAATGGCATTGCCGCACCATGATGCAGCCCATTGCCACCAGTGATGCCGTGCCAATGCCGAATTCTTCGGCACCCAGCATGGCGGCAATCACCACATCGCGCCCGGTCTTGATGCCGCCATCGGTACGCAGCTTCACGCGATGCCGTAGCCGATTGAGCAGCAAAACCTGATGCGTCTCAGACAGCCCCATTTCCCAGGGCAGGCCAGCATATTTGATGGAAGATTGCGGCGAAGCGCCGGTACCGCCGGAATGGCCGGAGACCAGAATCGCATCCGCCTTGGCCTTCGCGACACCAGCCGCAATCGTGCCAATGCCCGAACGGCTGACGAGTTTCACGCACACCGTCGCATCCGGGTTGATCTGCTTCAGATCATAGATCAGCTGCGCCAGATCCTCGATCGAATAGATATCATGATGCGGTGGTGGGCTGATCAGCATGACACCCGGCGTGGAATGGCGCAGCTTCGCAATCAGCCCCGTCACCTTGAAGCCAGGCAATTGCCCGCCCTCACCAGGCTTCGCACCCTGCGCGACCTTGATTTCGATCTCTCGGCAATTGTTGAGGTATTCCGCGGTCACGCCAAAGCGGCCAGAGGCAATCTGCTTGATCGCGGAATTGGCGTTATCGCCATTGGCGCGCGGTTTGGCACGCGCCGGGTCTTCACCGCCTTCGCCGGAATCGCTCCGCGCACCGATGCGGTTCATGGCGATGGAAAGCGTCTCGTGCGCCTCGGGGCTGAGGGCACCAAGCGAAATGCCAGGTGCCACCAGGCGCTTCCTGATTTCCGTAATGCTTTCCACTTCCTCAAGCGCAATCGCCGCGCGGCCTTCGGTGCGGAAATCGAGCAGATCGCGTAGTGCAACCGGCGGCAGGCGCCGCACCGCATCAGAATAGCGCTTGAAGGTTTGGTAGCTTTCGGATTCTACCGCGCTTTGCAGCGTATGGATCAGCGTACCGTCAAAGGCATGCGCCTCACCACGCCGGCGCAGCTTGTAAAGCCCGCCAATCGGCAGCGTGATGGCACCTTCCGCCCAGGCTTTTGCGTGCAAGGCGAGCACACGCCGCGCAATGCCGGAAAGCCCGATGCCGGAAATGCGCGAAGGTGTGCCGGGAAAGAACTCCGCCACCAGCGCGCGGGAAAGTCCGATCGCTTCGAAATTCATGCCACCGCGATAGGAAGACAAAACTCCAATCCCCATCTTGGACATGATCTTCAGCAGGCCCTTATCCACGGCCTTCTTGTAGCGCCCGACCGCTTCGCGCAGCGACATGGCACCAAACAATCCGCGCCGATGCCGATCCGCGATGCTTTCCTGCGCCAGATAGGCATTCACCGTCGTCGCGCCAGCGCCAATCAATACTGCGACGTAATGCACATCAAGGCTTTCCGCGACACGGACATTGAGCGAGGTAAAGGTACGCAGCCCATTCTTCACCAGATGCGTCTGCACCGCGCCCACTGAAAGGATCATCGGGATCACAGCGCGTTCGGCGCATTGCGCCTCATCGGTCAGGATCACATGGGCGCAGCCGGAACGTACACCTTCCTCGGCTTCGCGCCGGATGCGTTCGATGTGGCGGCGCAGCCCTGCCTCACCTTCCGCAACGGGAAAAGTGCAATCCACCACGCAAGCCGTTGTGCCCATATAGGCGCGCATGGCATCAAATTCGGCATTGGACAGCACGGGGCTGTCCAGCATCAGCATGTCACACTGCGTCGGATCCTCATCCAGGATGTTCCCGAGATTGCCGAGCCGCGTCTTCAACGTCATCACGCGGGTTTCGCGCAGGCTATCAATCGGCGGATTGGTCACCTGACTGAAGGCTTGGCGGAAATAATGATGCAAGCCGCGATATTGATCAGACAGCACCGCAATCGGTGTGTCATCACCCATGGACCCCACGGCTTCATTGGCGTCCTCCACCATGGGGTGCAGGATCGATTCCAATTCTTCCAAGGTATAGCCTACAGAAAGCTGACGGCGACGCAAATCCTCACCGGTCAGATTGGCGCGTTCATCGGCTTCGGCCTTCACAATTTCATCAATGCGCGTGGTGCGCTCCGTCCATTGGCCAAAGGGCTTACGGCCTGAAATCAAATCCTTCAGCGCCTTGTCTTCGAAGAACCGCCCCTCATCCAGATCAACACCAATGGATTGGCCCGGACCAACGCGACCCTTTTGGATGATCTGATCTTCGGCAAGCTTCACCATGCCGGTCTCGGACCCCACAATCAGCATGCCGTCGGAGGTAATGCTGTAACGCAAGGGCCGCAGACCATTCCGATCCAACCCCGCCACCACCCACCGCCCATCGGTCGCGCAAATTGCGGCTGGACCATCCCAGGGTTCCATCACCGCGTTGCAGTAAAGGAACAGGTCACGATGCGCTGGCGGCATGGTTGCGTTATTGCCAAGGCTTTCTGGAATCAGCAGCGCCTTTGCCATGGGCGCATCGCGCCCGGCGCGCACCAGCAATTCGAACACATTATCAAGGGTCGCGGTATCAGAACCACCCGCCTGCACCACCGGCTTGATATCTTCCATAAAGGGATCAAGCAAAGGATGCGCAAGCCGCGTTTCATGCGACTTCATCCAATTCACATTGCCATGCAGCGTATTGATTTCGCCATTATGCGCCAGCGTGCGGAAAGGCTGCGCCAGCCGCCAGGTGGGGAAGGTATTGGTCGAATAGCGCTGATGGTAGATCGCGAAGCGGCTGACGAAACGTTCATCCAATAGATCGGGGTAGAATTCCGTCAGCGCCTCGGCCAGGAACATGCCCTTATAGATGATGGATCGGGCGGAGAGCGAGCAGAGATAAAGTTCCGCAATCTGTGCCGCGATGGCCTGTTTTTCGATCCGCCGGCGGATCACATACATATCGCGTTCAATGGTCGCGATATCGCGCTGTTCCGGATCATGGATCAGGATTTGTTCGATCTCGGGCCGCGTCGCATTGGCCTTTTCACCGATACAGGCGACATTGATCGGCACTTGCCGCCAGCCATAAATGGCGTAGCCGGCATTGAGAATCTCGGTTTCCACAATCTGCCGGCATCGTTCCTGCGCGCCGAGATCGGATTTCGGCAAGAACACTTGCCCCACCGCAATGCGCCCGGGACGCAGCCGATCACCGCCGCGTTCCACCACGGCGGCGAAGAAGTCCTGCGGGATTTCGACATGAATGCCCGCACCATCGCCAGTCTTACCATCCGCATCCACCGCACCGCGATGCCAAACCGCGCGCAGCGCATCAATGCCAGCCTGCACCACATCCCGCCGTGGCTTGCCATCCAGCGCGGCCACCAGGCCAACACCGCAGGCGTCATGTTCGGTAAGGTCAAGATGCGCTTCGGTGGCAAGACGCGCGGCTTCAGCGCGCATCAGCGCGATATCTTGTGCGATTTCGTTCATCTTCATCACTCCTTCATCACTCCGCCGCCACAGCCATGCTGGATTTGCCGGCTTCAACAAAAGCCGCGATCTGTTCCGCAACATCGCGCCCATCGCGAATGCCCCAAACGACCAAGGACGCGCCGCGCACAATATCGCCAGCCGCGAATACGCCCGGCAGCGATGTCATCATGCTGCGATGATCCACCTTCAGCGTGCCCCAGCGCGTGACGCCAAGCGCGGGTTCTTCGAACATCATCGGCAAATCTTCCGGATCGAAGCCAAGCGCCTTGATCACCAGATCGGCCTTGACGGTGAAATCACTGCCGGCAATGGGTTCCACCTGTTGGCGGCCTGTTGCATCCGGCAAGCCCAAATGCATGCGCACGGCGCGCACGGCTTCGACCTGCGCCTTGCCGGCAAAAGCCTCCGGCGCCGCGAGCCATTCAAAGCGTACGCCTTCTTCCTCGGCGTTATACACTTCACGCATGGACCCCGGCATATTCGCCTTGTCGCGCCGATAAAGGCAGGTGACGGAAGCGGCACCTTGGCGCGTGGCAGTGCGCACGCAATCCATCGCAGTATCGCCGCCGCCAATCACCACCACATGGCGGCCTTCTGCATTCAACGCGCCTGAATCAAAATCAGGCACAGCATCACCAAGGCCCTTGCGGTTTGACGCAATCAGGAAATCCAGCGCCGCCACCACACCGGGCAGAGCCGCGCCAGGCACCGTGATATCACGCGCCTTATAGACACCGGTCGCAATCAGCACCGCGACATGTTTGCGGCGTAACTCAGCAAGCGAGATATCGCGCCCCACCGCGCAATTCAGTCGGAATTCGATGCCGCCTTCGGCATATTGTTGCCAGCGGCGCACCACCACATCCTTTTCCAGCTTGAAATTCGGGATGCCATAAATCATCAGCCCGCCGGCGCGGTCATGCCGGTCATAAATCGTCACCTGAAAGCCCAAAACTCGCAGCCGTTCCGCAGCCGCCATCCCGGCCGGGCCGGCGCCGATGATGCCGATGCTCTCTGGTCTTTCGCGCACGGGCTTGGGCGGCTTCACCCAGCCATTCCCCCAGGCCGTATCGGTGATGTATTTTTCGACCGCGCCAATGGTGACCGAATTGAACCCCTTTTCGATCACGCAATTACCTTCACACAGCCGATCCTGCGGGCAGACGCGGCCGCAAATCTCCGGGAAATTATTGGTGGCTGAGGCGACCTCATAGGCTTCCTCAAGCCGGCCTTCGGCGGTCAGCTTCAGCCAATCGGGGATGTTGTTGTTGAGCGGGCAATGCACCTGGCAGAAGGGCACCCCGCATTGCGAACAGCGGGATGCCTGCTCAGAAGCCGCCTCCGCGATGAAGGGGCTATAGACCTCGGCCCAATCGGCGCGACGTTCGGTCGCTGCCCGCTTATCCGGCTGGTGCTGCGCCAGGCGCACGAATTGCAGCATTTTCTCGGCCATTGGGGGTGTCCTTGGTCGCGGGTGAGCCCTGGGCTGACGAGGCTTTCGCCCCAGCCCTTGCCCGGCCCATAGCCAAAGCAGCGCGGCAAGGCGAGTCTTTTTTGCGCGATAAGGACAGTTTTTATGACCTAATTAATCTGCATCATCCTTCTTAAACTCAATACCCTTCACTGTCACTCAGAATAAAGGTCCGTTTCGGACTTATTTAGCTCACCGCCGTCACCCTCTGCCCACCCACGCGAAACCGCGCGAGGTAGCTGGGCACAATCGCCTCCACCGCCTTGGGTTCAATGCCAAGTGCCTGAAATCCCGGGGCATTGGGCGAAACCACATTATCCTTGCCCAGCAGAATCAGCTGATCCCGCGTCAAAGGCGGGGTTGGCAGCAGCTCCCCAAGGCGCGCTTGCAGGCGGACGAAGCCCTCCGGTAGGGCGATCATGGGGCGCTGGCGGCCCGTCACGTCCAAGATATAGCGCAGCACTTGCCGCATGCTCATCACGCGCGGGCCGCCGAGCTCAAACACCTTGCCGGCCGCCGACGGGTCCGCCAGCGCAGCCATGGCCGCATCTGCCACATCCCCCACATAAACCGGCTGGAAGCGGGTTTCGCCCGCCACCACCGGCATGAAGGGCAGCAGGGCAGCGAGGCCCGCGAAGCGATTGAAGAATTGGTCATCTGGCCCGAACACCACCGAAGGCCGCAGGATGATGGCGCCGGGGAAGGCCGCCAGCACGGCTGCCTCGCCGGCTGCCTTGGTTTGTGCGTAAAGGCTTGGGCTGGCGGCATCGGCGCCAATCGCGGAAAGATGCAGGAATTGCCTTGCCCCGGCGGCGGCGGCCAAGCGCGCGACGCGCCCCGCACCTTCCGCCTGGATGCGCTGGAAATCCCCAGCGCGGCTTTCAAACAGAATGCCCACCAGATTGATGACGATATCCGCCCCCGCCACCGCGCGGGCCGATGAAGCCTCATCCGTGACTGAGGCCGCAACGGGCGTGATCTGCCCCACACCGCCCATGGTGCAAAGCCTGGCGGCG
>JADCFP010000144.1 GCA_020249465.1 Roseomonas sp.
CCGCATCGCTGATATGCCGCAGCAGAGACTTCATGAATTACTGCCCTGGAATTGGAAAAAGCAGCAGAGCATGGCGCCCAGCGCAGCGTGAAGATCAGAAAGCCGTGGGACTCGCCGGACGGTTACCTCTGGCCAGCGCTTGACGGCGAACATGGAACCCGCAGCCCATGGCTGCGCCAGCACGGTGCCATCATCGGTGTGCATGTAAATCGCCCGCCGCCAGTGCCATGACCTTTGCCTTGGAGATCCCCGGCACTGCATCGAAATCGAGAGTGGCAAGGGACTTTCCCGCGGGCAGACGGGCCTCTGCCAAATGGCGCGCGATGCGCCGTTGGCCTCGATCGGCCGCCTCGTGTTCGGCGAGTGCCGCAAGGAAACGCGCAGCGGGCCAGCCCTCCTTATCGGCACGCCAGGCATTGATGCGCCGTTCCAGCGTGCGCCGGATATTTGGGTTCAGGTCATGGTGGCGGCGGCGCAGTTCCTCCAGCACGCCGATCACCCTGATTTCGGGCGCGGCGTTCAGGATCGGCAGGACCTCAGCGTCCCAGTAGGGCGCCAAGGGATCAGGGCGACGGCGCCCTCGGGGCTCCTTTTTCTGGGAGGGTAGCCTTGGATCAGCCTCGATCCGGTAGGCGGTTGCCGTGGAAAACCCTGCCTTGGCAGCGGCTGTCTCAGGCGGAAATGTCTGTCGGTAGGTCATGTAAAGCCTCGTCTGGCGGTCGGTGATGTGGCAGCCGGGCCAAGCGACGATCCTCTCCCTATCGAGACAAATCAACTACTTGCACCAACCCATCCAACCGCAAGTCAGGCCTCAAAAGAGCCCAGCGCCATTGGCGGCAGCCCTACGGTCCGCCCCCAATGGCGCTTTCTCACCGTGATTGTCGCTGCTCTCTCAGCTTGATTGTCGGCGGTCACGGGGCTGAAGGAAATTCCGGGCTCCACGGGAAAAGGGTGCCGGTTAATGGCCGGCGGGGGCGACCTCAGGGAAAGGACGAGGCGGACTGGCCCGTCGGGTAGGCGCTATTTCCCCGTCTGGCCGAGGACCCATAGATGGACAGCGGCGCGCATGGAGGCGGCATAGCGGTCGAGCAACGGTGTGCGCACCTGACCATCGCCGGCAGAGGCAGCAATGTTCTCCAGCGCGCGCAAAAAATGCTGGTTGAACCTCTCCCAATCCAAAGACGCCGCAGTACGCTTGGCCTCCTGTCGTAGCCGAGCCAATAGCGCTCGGTCATCGCGAAGACGAAGCAGTGCCGCCCGCGCCTCGGCCCAAGGGTCATCCAGTGGCACAACAATAGCGTTCTCTTCATGCCGAATGTAGTCGGCATGACCTTGGAAGGCTGTGGTGATGGCGGTAGCGCCAGCGGCGAAGCATTCCAGTACCGGCAGGGCGAAGGTTTCGTGCTTGGAAAGCTTGGCGATGAGGTCGCAGCTGGCAAAGAGGCCGGGTAGATCGCGCTCTGGCACATCGCTCATGGCACGGGCGCGGGTGTCGGCTGGGGCGATACCACTGGCCGAACAATGTACGATCTCCACCCCCGGCAGTCCCGCAAGGGCGGCAATGCTTTCCTCCACACGCTTATGCGGAGCGTTCGGCGGCCCTTCCACCAGTACGCGGAGGCCGCCGCCGGGTGGTGGTGGCAGCAGCGGGGTGGCAGAAGCGAAGCGGGCATAATCCACCCCGGCCTGGACCAGGATGGAAGGGTGCGGTGCCTCGGCCAATTCCTCTCGCGCGTTATCGGTATTGACGTGGAGATAGCGTAGCCCTGGCTCGCGATAAGTCAGGTCAATATGTAGGTCCAGCGCCGGGCTTCCATAAAGCGGCTTTGCATCGCCGAGCAAATAGAACACCGCAGCGCGTGCCCGCACTCGGTGCAGATTATAGGCGGTCTGCCACCAGGCAAAGATGACAATGTCGGAGAGCGGCCAGGGTGCCGCCTCATCCACAAAGCGAGTTGTAACGCCTTGAGCAAGTTGGAAAAAATCAATTTCCTTACGGAACAGGCGTTCCTCGAACACGATCTCAACCGAATGACCTGCGCGCGCCAGAGCATTGGCGCCGCGGAACATCACCAGACTGGAACCTGCACGGATATTGGAGTGCAGAAGAAAGGTAACGCGCATGCTATAAACCTGACTTGAAAAGACATTTTTTCATAGCTTGCCACGCCGTAGATGTGGAGACAAATTGCGCTCGAACTAGAGCAGATCACGTTCAGATGGAAAATCTGAACGTGTGAAGATGCTCGAAAAACAACGAGGTAGAGCGGGTGGCGTGAACATATTTGAACGCAACACGCTCAAGACTTGGGCTTGCGGAATAACAACCTGCTCGGGAAGTGGAACGTTCGGGGTGGATGCATTATGTGGCACATTCCGAGGCGGTGTGGTGACGAGTCATCCTAATCAAAGGGCTCACAAAACCCTTCGCGATCACAAGGACCACAGTCGTAAAGATGCTGCATAACTGATTGTTTAGGAAGGACAGCGAAGGGGATTACCCTATCAAGACCGAACCGATCCTGAAAAGAACGCAGCAAACCTGCTTTCAGGGTAGAACCATCACCCTTCTATGAGAAAGCAGGCCTATAATCGGTTCCGCTTACACCAAGCATTAGGAACACAATCCCCCTGACCTTATCAGGCGACGCATTCGAACAAGGGGCCCGGGCAGCCAAAGATACGCAAAGGGATGCCGTCTAAGTGAACCAAAGCATCCCATCAAATTCGAGGGGTGTCGGTAATTGCGCGATGGTCAGACCGGGGTGAACCAAAGCAACCCATCAAATTCGAGGGGTGTCGGCAATTGCGCAGTGGTGGTCAGGCCGGACCAGGTCACGGATGTGTCAATCACACCGTTTCCATCAAGGTCGCCATGCATGGTCAAGCCTGTAAAGCCGGGTGCTCCTGCATCCGCGACCCATTGCACCTTGCTCGTCCCGGGTCGCCATCCCCAGACGGACAAGCGTTCACCCGCCTCCCAGTCTGTGATCGTCGCCCAGGTTATGGTGCCGCCACGGCCATCCAGGAAGAAATCGTCTCGCCCGGTACCGCCCGTCAAAAAATTGGAACCAGTCCCACCATCAAGAACATCATCCCCAGCAGCGCCATTCGCGGCATCATCCCCACCCAAAAGGTTGAAGAAGTCGTTTCGGCTTGTTCCAATCGTAACATCCCCGCCCGGGCCGCCAAGCAACTGGTACTGCAGCCAGGCAACCGGGCCGGAATACACATCTGCAAGCAACTTGGTGGTTACTCCACCTTGATTCAACGTAATCGTCTCTTCAATGGCACCCGCTCCAGAAAGACTGGTCACGGATACGGGGGCATCCGAACCGAAGCGAAGCGTTTCTATGCCCTGCAGCGTATCGGTACCCTCTGTGCCAAATACAATTAAATTGCCTCCATCAAGGGCGAAGCGGTAGGAAGAACGGGCGTTCGCATAGGTCGCACGATCCTCACCATCGCCGCCGTTAATCTGATCGTTCCCATTACCGCCCAAAATCAGGTCATTCCCGCTGCCGCCTAAAAGCGAATCGGCGCCGTTACCGCCACTCAAATAGTCATCATTATTATCGCCCGAAATGGAGTCATTGCCGTCCAAGCCAGCAAGCGTATCATTGCCACCGCCGCCACTGATCAAATCATTCCCATTGCCGCCACCGACGACATCATTGCCCGAACCGCCTTCAAGCGTTTGGTTAAATGCACCGGACATGCAACACGACCTCCATAAAAGTACCTTAATAGTACCGAGGCTCGCATTCCTTGTAAAGTAATTTGAAGGAATTGAGCGGCCTCAGCTTCCCCCATCCCGCCCCACCCAATTCACAAGATCACGTACTGGAACAACCGGCACCCCATCCCATCCTTAATTGCTCCGGGTCAGCGACCACCTCAATTTTTCAAATATTATCAGATGCTTATGAGAAAGGAGATGACCAAATTCCCCTCTCTGGTCAGTACCCTAACGATATGGCTGGGAGGCCGAAGGCGCCTGAATGGGACAAACGCTAGTCGAGCGGGACAAATGGGGCCCTGTGCAAGGCACTGGCGGATCTTGCCTAGGCGCAGCGCATTTTGGCAAAGCGAAGCGCGTCCGTCGGTTCAAGCAATGATCACTTTTGTTCGTTCGGGTCTGCTACCTGACAACCGGATTGTTTTGATCGGGGGGGCGTCTGCGCCGAGTTTCCGGGCCGAAGGAAGTGGAAAACGCCAAGAGCAGTAAAATTTACTGACGCGTAGAAGGTATTCATTTTGCAGTAGCGAGCTTTTGCAGTCGCGAGGGTCATGCCCGCCCCCCAGTGGTTCATGAGCCTTGACGACGTCCGCACTAAGTGTCTGAAAACAAAGTGTCCTGTACTGCGGAATAAGCCAAACCGCTGCGATCTCGCTACAAAACGCCGGTGGCTCAGCTAGCCCGCCGCAGGCCAAAGAGGCGGCTCAACCCAGTGTCAAGTAATCGACGAGTTGGGGGGCTGGACAAGCGGCCTGCGCCGTCTCCGATTACCTCACGCGCGGCAGCTTCTGTTCCACCAGCGCGGCCATCACGCCGCCGCCATAGGGAATCGCTGCATCATTGAAGTCATAATGCGGGTTATGCACATCGCAGCCGCCCGCATCGCCCGTGCCATTGCCGACATGAATGTAAGCGCCCGGGCGTTGCAGCAGCATATAGGCGAAATCCTCACTCCCCATCACGGGGGTGCGGTTGCGCTCCACCGCCGCTTCACCGACCAATGACGCGGCTGCATCACCAAGCGCGGTCGCTTCTTCCGGCGCATTGATGGTGGGGGCTGCGATTTCCTTGAAGGTGATCTCGGCGATTGCGCCAAAGGCCGCTGCCGTGCCCTGCACCACGGCGCGCATACGCTCTTCCACCAGGCGCATCATCTCAAGCTTGAAGGCGCGCACCGTGCCCTTCAGCGTCACCTGATCCGGGATCACATTATGCGCCTGACCGGCATTGAAGCAGGTCACGCTCAGCACTGCGCTATCCAAGGCCGGCACATTGCGCGCCACCACGGTCTGCAAGGCAGTGACGATCTGCGCCCCCACCACCACGGGGTCAATCGTCTGTTCCGGGCGCGCGCCATGGCCGCCCTTGCCTTGGATCAGGATGTCGAAAAATATCGCGCCGGCCATGATCGGGCCCGGGCGGATGGCGAATTGCCCTACCGGCAGGCCAGGGCGGTTATGCAGCCCATAGACGGTATCGCAGGGGAAGCGCTCAAACAGGCCATCTGCCAGCATTGCCTGAGCGCCACCGCGCCCTTCTTCCGCCGGCTGGAAAATGAAATGCACCGTGCCATCGAAGTTGCGCGTCTCCGCCAGATAGCGCGCGGTGGCCAGCAGCATGGTCGTATGCCCATCATGCCCGCAGCCATGCATCTTACCCTCAATGCCCGATTTATGCGCGAAGCCATTGGCTTCCGGCATCGGCAGCGCATCCATATCCGCACGCAGCCCAAGCCGGCCCTGGCCATTCCCATGGCGCAGCACGCCAATCACCCCGGTCTTGCCAATGCCGCGATGCACCTCAATCCCCCAGGAGGCGAGGCGTTCGGCCACCAGCGCACTGGTCCTGACTTCCTCAAACCCCAATTCAGGATGGGCGTGGAAATCCCGGCGCCAAGCGGTGAGTTCCTCATGCCATTCACGGATTTTCTCAACAGGTGTCACGCGGCCATCCCCCGGATCAAGCCTCAGATGAAAAACCTATAGGGCAGCGCCGCGCCCTGGGCTACGCTCCTGTGACACCGAGGAGGATTTGATGCGCCCAACCCGCCGCCATTTGCTCGCTGCCCTGCCCGCCGCCGCCCTGATTGGCCGCGCTGAGGCCCAAGGGAATTTCCCGGATCGCCCCGTACGCTACATCGTGCCTTTCCCGCCGGGCGGGCTGACCGACATCATGGCGCGGCTGGTCGGGCAGAAGCTGTCGGATATTTGGGGCCGGCCCGTCATCATCGAAAACCGCGCCGGCGGCAATGCGCTGATCGGCGCTGATGCGGCGGCGAAAAGCCCGGCCGATGGCTATACGCTGCTCGCCATCACCATGACGCATACGGTGAATGCGTCCTTGTTTCCCAATGCGCCCTTCAATTTCCGCCAGGATTTCACGGCGGTTTCTGTTCTTGGGTCGCTGCCCCTGGTCGTGGTGGTGAATGCGGAACGCAATCCGGCGCGCAGCCTTGCTGATCTACTGACGCAGGCCCGAGAGCGCAATCTGAATGCCGGGTCATCGGGCAATGGATCGCCGCCGCATCTGGGCCTTGAATTGGTGCGGCGGGTTTCGGGCGCGGGGGACCGGATTACCCATGTGCCCTATCGCGGTGGTGCGCCTTCGGTCACGGACCTCGCGGCGGGGAATCTCGATTTCATGGTCTCCAACCTGCCGGAATGCATTGCGCAGATTCAGGGCGGGCGGCTCCGCCCGCTTGCCATTACCTCCGCTGAACGCCATCCCCTGGTGCCGGATGTTCCCACCGTGCGCGAAGCGGGATCGCCCGAACTTGAAATGACCAATTGGACCGCCATGATGACCAATGCGGCGGTGCCCGCCCCCATCCTGGCCAGGCTTGAAGCCGATACCCTGGCCGCGATCCGTGACCCGGAAGTCTCTCGCCGCGCGCGCGACGGCGGTTTTACCGTGGAAGCCTGGGACAGGGCGCGCAGCGCGGCCTATATCAGCGCCGAGACTGACCGCTGGGCCAGGCTGGTACAGGAAGCAAAACTGAAGGCGGATTGATGCGATTTTCCCTGACTGAAGCAGAAACACTGGTAACTGCGGCGCTGAGTGCCTCGGGCGCCGGGCCCGAGATGGCCAAGCGCACCGCCGCCGCCCTGGTGGCCGCGGAAGCGGCGGGTCAGGCGGGGCATGGCCTGTCACGCGTGGCGCAATATGCGGCGTTCCTGCGCAATGGTCGCGCGGATGGGAAGGCAGTGCCGCGCATTATCAATGAACGCGGCGGTGCTGCGCTGATTGATGCCCGCCATGGGCTGGCCTACCCCGCGCTCGCCCTGGCGGAACAGGAAGCCGCCTGGCGGGCGCGCGCGCATGGCATTGCCTTTGTGGGCATCACCAATAGCCACCATTCCGGCGCCATGGGCCTGCCGGTGCGGCGGCTGGCGGAACAGGGGCTGGTGGCGCTCGCCTTCACCAACTCGCCCGCCGCCATGCCCGTGCCGGGCGGGCGCCGGCCTTTGATGGGCACCAACCCGGTGGCGGCCGCTTTCCCGCGCCGCGCCGCGCCGCCGCTCGTGATTGATATGGCGCTATCGGAAGTGGCGCGCGGCAAGATCATGGTCGCCGCCAAGGAAGGTCGCGCCATCCCGGAAGGCTGGGCTTTGGATGCCGAAGGCCGCCCCACCACCGATGCCAAGGCCGCGCTTTCGGGCGCCATGCTTGCGATGGGCGGCACCAAGGGCGCCTTGCTCGCGCTGATTGTCGAATTGCTCTGCTGCGCGCTGACCGGCGCGGCTTTCGGCTTTGAAGCCGACAGCTTCTTCCAGGATGAAGGCAATCGCCCGCGCTTGGGCCAGGCGCTGCTGGTGATAGACCCCGGCGCGCTTTCCGGTGCTGATGGCTTTGCCGCGCGCATTGAAACGCTCATCACCGCCATGCAGGCCGATGAGGGTGTGCGCCTGCCCGGCGCCAAACGCGATGCGCAAAGTGCTCGTGCCGGCGCTGAGGGGATCGAAATCCCCGATGCCGTCTTGGAAAAGATCAAGGCACTCTCCAACCCGTGAGCAAAGCCCAGGAACCGGACAAGCATTGCGGCCCCGCCGCCGTGGCCGCGCTTTTCGCGCATCGGCCCGCCGATGTGCTGCGGTTTTTCTATACGCCAATGCGCCGGCAGGAAGCGGGCGCCTATTGCGCGGCCTTGGCCAAGCGCCGCCTGCCCTATCGCGAAGTCCCGCCCGAGGAATTGCAGCGTATCGCCGGCACCACGCATCATGGCGGCATGGTGGCGGTGGCGCACCCGCGCGGTGTCCCCCTGTTGGACACCAACAACCTGCCGTCAATCCTTTGGGCCGCGCCGGTGCTGCCCATTCTGGATGGCATCGGCAACCCGCATAATCTTGGCGCCATTGCACGATCCGCGGCGTTTTTCGGCTGCAAGGCGTTGGTGATCTCGGGCGATCAGCGCCAGGCGCGGCTATCGGACGCCGCGCTCCGCACCGCTGAGGGCGGGCTGGAGGCGCTGGCCGTGTTTCAGGCGCCCGATCTGCCATCGCTGTTACATGCGCTTGCACCACGCATGTTGAGCCTGGCCGCTGTGGCGCGCGATGGCGTGGCGCCGGAAGCCCTGCCGCGTGGCCGCCCCTTCGCCCTGGTGCTCGGCAATGAGGAAAAAGGGCTATCGCGCGACAGCATCGCCGCCTGTGCGGCGCACGTGACGCTGCCGGGTTCCGGCGCGGTGGAAAGCCTGAATGTCTCGGTCGCGGCAGCGGTGCTGATCCATGCGCTTTGGCGATAATCGTCACGCGCTTGAAACACTTGCCGAAATCTCGCAAAGCTGCGTTTGGTAGCAGGTGAGATGACCAAACCCGGCCTGACATCGCGCGCCGCACCCGAAGGCAAGGTGCTGGCGTTTTCCGGCACGCTGAATGCCGAAGCCGCGGCGGCGCTGTGGCCCGCAATGACGCGCGCCCTGGCTGACAAGCCAAACGCGATTGATCTCTCGGCGGTCGAGAGCATGGATAGCGCCGGCGCCATTCTGGTGCTGCGCGCGGGTGATGCGGTGGCGGTGCAAGGTGGCTCGGCGGATGTGCTGGCCGTTTTGGAACGCAATCGCGCGGCCTTGAAGGCGGCCCCCGTGCCCAGCGAAGCGCCGCACGATTTCGCGCCCATCACGGCCTTGGGCAGTACGGTCTATGGCGGCATTCAGGCCGCGCTTTCCGGCATCGCCTTTGCCGGTGAAGCCTTGGTCGCGGCCTTACGCGTGATGTTACGCCCGAAGCTCTTTCGCGGCGCGGAATTCCTGCGCCATTTGGATGAGATCGGGCTGCGCGCCTTTCCGCTGACGCTGCTTCTAGGCTTTCTGATTGGCCTGATTCTGGCCTATCAATCCTCCATCCCGCTCAAGCGTTTTGGGGCAGAGATTTTTGTGCCGAATCTGGTTGGCATTTCACTTTTGCGCGAATTGGGCGCGCTTTTGGCCGGCGTGGTGCTGGCCGGGCGCACGGGTTCCGCCTTCGCTGCTGAACTCGGCACCATGACGGTGAATGAGGAAGTGAACGCGCTCCGCATCATGGGTATCGATCCCATGGTGATGCTGGTTCTGCCGCGTATTCTGGCAGGAATATTGGTGATGCCGGTGCTGACACTGGTGATGAATCTGGCCGGGCTGACCGGCATGACGGTAGTGATGCAGAGCCTGGGCTTTCCCTGGAGCGCGGTTTCCAATCAATTGCAGCAATGGCTGAGCCTCGGTGATCTGATGGGTGGCCTGTTCAAATCCGCTTGCTTTGGCCTGGTGATTGCCGCAATTGGCTGCCGCGCAGGGCTTTCCGCCGGCCTGGGCCCGCGCGCCGTGGGCGATGCGGCAACGGCAGCCGTGGTGGGCGGCATTGTTGCCATTGTCGCCATGGATGGCGTTTTCGCCATTCTTTTCTTCAGGCTCGGCATATGAACGACGATACCGTCATCCGCGTCGAAAACCTGGCCGTCAGCTTCGGCCCGCGCACCATCTTCAAGGACGTGTCATTTGAAGTGAAGCGCGGGGAAGTCTTCATTATCCTGGGCGGTTCCGGCTGCGGCAAATCCACCTTGCTCAAGGCGCTGATCGGCATTGTGCCGATTGCGGCGGGACGTTCTGAAATCCTGGGCGTTGATCTGGCGGAAGCGGATGCGGAAGGGCGTATTGCGCTGCTGCAAAGGATTGGCGTGATGTGGCAATCCGGCGCGCTTTTCGGCAATATGACGCTGTCCGAAAATGTGGAATTGCCCCTGGAAGAGCATACGGATTTGCCGCGCCCCGCGCGCGAAGCCCTGGCACGCGCCAAGCTTGGCCTGGTTGGGCTTGGCGATGCAGCGGGGCTTTTGCCAGCCGAGATTTCCGGCGGCATGGCAAAGCGCGCTGGCATTGCGCGTGCCATGGCGCTTGACCCACCCTTGCTGATTTTGGATGAACCCTCCGCCGGTCTTGACCCGATTACCTCGGCGGGTTTGGACAAGCTGATCCTGGATATTGCGCGCAGCACCGGGACGACCTTTGTAGTGGTGACGCATGAATTGCAATCCATTCTGGCCATTGGGGATCGCTGCATCATGCTGGACAAGGAAGCGCGCGGCATGATCGCCATGGGCAAGCCGCGCGAATTGCGCGACACCGGCACGCACCCCACGGTCCGATCCTTCTTCCGGCGAGAGGCTGCCTGACATGGCAAAACCGCCCAATACGCTATTCCTCCGCGTCGGCATGCTGGCGCTTGCGGCCATTGCGCTTGCGGTTGGCTTCATCCTCTATCTGACGGCCGGGCAATTCGGCACCAAATCCGATTATTTCGAGACCTATGTCGGGGAATCCATTGTGGGTCTTGATGTTGGGGCATCGGTGCGCTTTCGCGGCGTGCAGATTGGCCGTGTGACGGAAATCTCCCTCGCTGCCGCGCTCTATGATGTTCCGGAAGCGCGCTCCAACCGTTATGCAATGCAATTGGTGGTGATACGCTTTGCGGTCGAAAGAACCCGTGTGGCGCGCATTGCGTCCTTGGAAGACATGATTGCAGGCGGCTTGCGTACGCGCATTGCGTCGCAGGGAATCACCGGCGTCACCTATCTTGAAATTGATATTCTTGATCCCGCCCGCTACCCGCCCATTCAGGTGCCCTGGAAGCCGCGTTATGATCATGTTCCCGCCGTGCCTTCCACCATCACGCAAGTGACCAGCGCGGCGGAGCAGATTTTGCGTCGCCTGGAAGCGCTAGACATCGAAGCCCTGGTCAATAACGCTGCCGGGCTAATGGGCGATTTGCGTAAGCAGATCAGTGAGGGGGAAGTGGCGAGCGTACTGCGCGAAGCGGGTGAGACCGTGGCCGAACTCCGCGCCGAGATTCGCAAGGTGCGGCTTGAGGAGACAGCAAATGAATTGCGCGGCGCCATTGCCAGCATGGGTGATGCCGGACGCAGCGCGCAGGAATTGCTGGCCAGCCGCGAAATCCGCGATGCCCTAGTGCGTATCCCAGCGGCGGTTACCGCACTTGAACAGACGCTCCGCACCGCGCGCGGCACGACCGCCGATCTGCAAGCCGATTTGTCGCCGCTGATGCGGGATTTGCGATCCTCGGTCGCCAATCTGCGTGACACGACGGAAGCGCTCCGCCGCAATCCATCGCAAACCCTGCTCGGCGCGCCACCGCCGCCGCCCAATCGGGAACGCCGCTGACATGAAGACCCTGCATCGCCGCGCCCTGCTGGCCACGCCTTTTCTTGCCTCCGCCTGCTCTGTGCTGCCGGATCGGCCCTATCAGGAAGTGCTGCGCTATGCGCTGGAGCCACGCCGGCAGGGAGAAGGCTGGCGCGGCAGGGGCCGGCGAACATTGCTGCTGAGGACGCTGCGCGCGCCGCCGGCGCTGGATGTGCGCGGGCTGCGGAGCATTCGCCCGGATGGGACGGAGGAGATTGATTTCTACGCGGAATGGATCGCCCCACCAGCGGAAGCGGCAGAACAGGCATTGCGCCGTTGGCTGATGGATGCACGGCTTTTTGCAGCCGTCCTGGCGCCGGGCAGCCGCGCCAATCCTGATCTAGTGCTGGAAGGTGAATTGACGCGGCTGGTCGCCAATCGCGCCCGGGGTCAGGCCGAGGCTGAGTTGAATTTCGTGCTGATTTCAGAACGCGAAGCCTCGCCCCGCGTCTTGGGGCAGATGATCAGCACCGGCAGCGCTGCGCTTCCGAACAACGCGCCGCGCCCCGAACAGGCAGCAGCGGCGATGAATGCGGCCTTGGCCAATGCTTTCGCGTCGTTGGAGCAGGCGCTGTCGCGTTACGCCTGATCCCGCCGGCGCCGCGCACGTCGAAAAGCATAGACCAAATGCAGCGCATAGGCCGCGATGGAACCGCCCACCACGATCCAGGCCAGCGGTTCGACCCAATGCTGCACCCGATCATAATGGTCTTCCAGCATATAACCCGCGATGGCAAGGAAGCTCAGCCAAATCGCTGAACCAATCGCGGTCCAAACATAAAAGACCGGGCGCGGGATAAGCACCATGCCGGCGGGGATGGAAATGATGGTGCGAATGCCAGGCAGCATGCGCCCGAAGCAAAGCGCGAAAGGCCCCCAGCGCTTCAGCGTGCGTTCCGCCCGATCCATATCTTCTGTTTCGAACGCAAACCATTTGCCGTAGCGCGCCACCAGCGGGCGGATGCGCCCCATGCCAAACCAGCGCCCGATTTCATACCAGAAGGCATTGCCGACCACGGTGCCGAGCACGGCGACGATGATGGTGCCGATCAGTGAAATCTCGCCCCGCGCGGCGGCGAAGCCTGATGCCGCCATGATGATTTCGGATGGGATGGGCGGGAAGATATTTTCCGCCACCATCAGCACAAACACGCCCATCAGCCCGGTTTCCGCGACCTGGCGCGCCACCCATTCGAACATTCAATCCACCTTGAAGATCAGCAGCGTGAGCCAGCGCCCGCGCACGTAATTGAGCCCGGTGACAGAACCGGCATCGCGCGGCGTGATGCCGCGCTCGGCCGCCGCTGCGCGAAACGCCGCTTCCTGGCGATGCGAAACCGCCACCACACGTCCGGGCTTCTCTGCCAGAAACTCGGCCGCCGCCGCGCCATCGCGGAGCAGCGCGATACCGCCCCCAAGCGCGAATTGCAGCGAGGGTTCATGATAGCCGACCACGCCGAAATCCCGGTCGCGCAAGCCGGGGGCAATCGCGCGCACCTCGGCCGCCAAACGCGGCGAAACCCAAACAGATTGCAAGCGAGGAATGACGCCTTCCAGCAGGGCGGCATAGACGGGCAGGCTCAGCACCGCGCCCAACAGGGCCGCACGCGCCCAATGCCCGGCGCGTGCCGTGCGCCACAGCAGCAGGATGAGCGCCACCCCAAAGCCAAGCCCGATCAGGCCGAAGATATCCACGCGCCCTTCCGCGTAAAACGCGGCGGCCATGGCGGCGATGGGCAAACCAAGCGCCACACCGCCCAGCGCCAACCAGCCAATCGCGGCCAGCCAACGCGGCGTGGGTCGGCGCAAAGGATCAAGCGCCCAGGCAGCCGCCAGCAGCATCAGCGCGGGATAGGCGGGCAGCGCATAATGCGGAAGCTTCGTTGCCACGGCTTCAAACAGCAGCCAGACCGGCACTGCCCAGCCCAACAGAAACCGCGTTTGCGGCTTCAACCGATCCGCCCAGGCGCCGGGAAGCGCGCGCAGCACAATCCAGGCCGAGGGAAATGCCGTAATGCCGAAAAGGAAAGTGTAAAAACCAGGCGGGCCCCAATGGCTTTCCTCGCCCGACCCCACCTTGCTCAGCATGTCATCGCCAATGGCTTCGGTGAAAAACCGCCCCTCGGTCGCGATGCCAATGGCGATGAACCAGGGCGCGGCGCAGGCGATCATCAGCGGCACGCCCCAAAGCGGGCGGAGCGCGACAAACCAGGGCGCGCGGCGATCCATCACCAAAAGCGTGATGCCGGCCAACAGGGGCACCATGGGCGCAATCGGCCCCTTCAGCAGCACGCCGGCGCCCAGCGCCAGCCAAAAGCCCAAAGCCTGCTTTGTGGTGAATTGCGCCGGCGCCAGATAGGCGCGGCCCATCAGTAGCATCGCCGCCGTAATGCTGGCGAGCAACGCCGCATCAGTCTTGGCGATATGGGTTTCCACCACCAAAACCATGCAAGGTGCCAGCATGCCGGCGGCCAGAAACGCCGCGCGTCGTCCAACCAAGGCGCGCCCCAGATAGCAGGTGGCCAATACCGCGAGCAGCGCGCCGATCAGTGATGGCAGCCGATAAGCCCAAATGGCACTCCGCGCCGGGATGCCGACCGCTTCCAGCGTATGCACGGTCGCGGCCTGCGCCCAATGAATGCCTACCGGCTTCTTGTTGCGTTCAACCTCACCGAGCTTGATCCGGACATAATCGCCGGTTTCGACCATCTGTCGGCTCGCCTGGGCGAAGCGGCTTTCATCGCGATCCCCGGGCGGGATGGAAAAGAAGCCCGGCAGCCAGACCAAAAGGCAGAGCAGCGCAAGCCACCGGCCTGGGCGGCACGTTTCCGGCAAACGGTCAAGGAAGCTGCCCAGGGTCATCGCGCGGCGGCTCTAGCACGGGACAACGGCGGGTGCCATGAAGGGGGCATGAATGAAGCCCCATCCCGGCCAAGGCGCCCGCCCGGCCTGCCCACCAGGCGCGCCGCACGCGATGTGCTGGATGCCGTGCTGGAAGCACATCGGCCGCTGGAAGAAGCGCTGGAGGCGCTGCCCGCCCGGCTTGAAGCGCGCGACAGGGCGGCGGCGCATCGCATTGCGGCGACCGTGCTGCGCCGGCTTGGCAGCATTGATGCGGTGCTGGAACCCTTTCTCCGCCGCGAACCGCCGCCACCTGCGCGCCACGCGCTGCGCATCGGGGTCGCGGAATTGCTGCTGCTGGGCACGCCTTCCCATGCGGCGGTGGCCTCCGCCGTGGACCTCGCGCCACGCGCCTTTGCCGGCTTGGTGAATGCTGTGCTCCGCAAGGTGGCGGCGGAAGGGGAGGCGCTGCTGGAGGGGCTGGATGCGGCGCGGCTCGATACGCCACCATGGCTCTGGTCCGCCTGGCACGCGGCCTATGGCCCGGCAGTGCGCAGCATTGCGGAGGCGCATTGCGGGCCGGCGCCCTTGGACATCTCGATCAAACGCGGCGCCATACTGCCCGAGGGCGCGGAGGCCCTCCCCGGCGGGTCCTTTCGCCTGCCCGCCGGCACGCGCGTGACGGAACTCCCTGGCTTTGCCGAGGGCGCTTTCTGGGTGCAGGACGCGGCTGCCGCCCTGCCGGCACGGTTGCTGGCGCCGCGCGCGGGGGAACGCATCGCCGATCTCTGCGCGGCGCCCGGCGGCAAGACAGCGCAGATTGCGGCAGCGGGTGCGACGGTCACGGCGGTGGAGCGCGATGCGAAACGCGCGGAACGGCTGCGTGAAAATCTGGCGCGCTTGCACCTGCCCGCAGAGATCATCACCGCCGATGCGGCACAGTTTCGCCCGCCCGCACCCTTTGATGCCATTCTGCTGGATGCGCCCTGCACTGCGACCGGCACCATCCGCCGCCACCCGGATGTGGCCTGGCTGAAGCGCGCGCGCGATGTTACCACGGCAGCCGCCTTGCAATCCCGGCTATTGCAGTCTGCCGCCGGCATGCTGGCGCCAGGCGGGCGGCTGGTTTTCGCCACCTGTTCCTTGCAGGCCGAAGAAGGGGAGGCGCATTTGCGCGAAGCGTCCGCGCTCGGCTTGAAGCTTGACCCGATCCGCGCGGAGGAAGTGCCTGGCTTGTCTGAGGCGATCCTGCCATCAGGCGCGCTCCGCACCCGCCCGGATTACTGGGCCGCGCGCGGCGGCATGGATGGGTTTTTCATCGCCCGCTTTGTGAAGGCTTGACCCCGTGACAACCATTGCGCTTCGCCGCACGCTTCGGCACATCTAACCCATGCCTCGCGGAGACCTTTTCCCCGATATCGCACCCTATGAAACCGGCTTCCTGCCGCTTTCATCAGGGCATGTCATGTATTGGGAACAGGTCGGCAATCCGCGCGGCCAGCCCGTGCTATTCCTGCATGGCGGGCCAGGGGCCGGCGCCGGTGCGGTGCATCGGCGCTTCTTTGACCCGCAGCATTGGCGCGTGATCATTTTTGATCAACGCGGCGCCGGACGGTCCCGCCCGCTTGGCGAATTGCGCGACAACACCACGCCCCACCTGGTGCGCGATATTGAAGTGCTGCGCCAATTTCTGGGTATCGAGGATTGGTTGCTGTTTGGCGGTTCCTGGGGATCAACCCTGGCACTTGCTTACGCTCAGGAACATCCGAACCGCGTCTTGGGCTGCGTGCTGCGCGGCGTGTTCCTGGGCCGACGCGATGAGGTGGTGTGGTTCCTGGATGGGCTGCGCCGCGTGTTTCCCGATGCCTGGGCCGCCTTTAGCGAGCATTTGCCGCCCGAAGAACGCGGTGATCTTTTGGGCGCCTATCTGCGCCGGCTCTGTGACCCCGACCCAGCGGTGCATCTGCCCGCGGCCCGCGCCTGGAGCCAATATGAGGGGTCCTGTTCCACGCTTTTGCCCTCACCCGAGACAGTCGCAAGTTTCGCGCAGGATCGCACGGCCTTGGGGCTGGCGCGGATTGAAGCGCATTACTTCGCGCATGATCTGTTCCTGCCGCCCGAGGGTTTGCTAGGCCGCATGGACCGCTTGGCGGGAATTGAGGCCGAAATTGTGCAGGGCCGCTACGATATGGTCTGCCCCGCCACCACCGCCTTCGAATTGGCAGCCGCCTGGCCTTCCGCGCGGCTGACCATGATCCCCGATGCCGGCCATTCCGCATTGGAGCCTGGGCTGCGCACGGCGCTGGTGAGCGCGGTGGAGCGATTTCGGCGGCGGTAGAATGGTTCCACGAGGGGTGGTTTTGCGCTATTGAAGCGTCAGGTGTCCCCGTAGCTCAGCAGGATAGAGCACCAGATTCCTAATCTGGGGGCCGTGCGTTCGAATCGCGCCGGGGACGCCAATAATTCTTTCGACACCCCGAAAGCGGGTCAAGGCTCCTAGGCTGATCCAAAAAACGTCCTTGATTTTAAATATTTCCGGCACGTTTTGGGTTGGTCAAGTACGGCTGCGCTCGAGCAGATCACGTTCAGACGGAAAATCTGGACGTGTGAAGATGCTCGAAAAACAACAAGGTAGAGCGGGTGGCGTGAACACATGTGAACGCAACACGTTCTAGCCCTTCTATCTTCCCATGCGCGCAGGGTTATTCATGGTACTGCTCGCCGTGTCCGAAAGGGACGGTCGGCCGATATTGCCAAATAGAGCCTGCAACAGATTCCTCTCTGTTCCCGGCACCGGGGTTTCCCGCGAAATCATGCCGACATCCTGCCCATCACTCGGCTGCAATTGGCGGATATCCTGCACCACGCCGCGCCGGTCAAAGCTGACCACCACAACGACACGATCACGCAATTCCAGATAACGCCCAGGCATTACTTGAGTATTGCCGCTGATATAGTACCAATTTTCGTCATCAAAGGTGCCACGCGCGGTTGGCGGCCCAAGCAGCGCCGCAACATCCGATCGCGTTTGTACCCCCGCGCTGATCTGCGCGAGCTTTTCGGCTTCCACACGATTGCCGCGCGGCACCGGCGGGGGCGCAAGCTTCGAACAGGCGCCGACCATAAGCACGGCTAACAGCAGCAGCGGCCCAAAGGCGGGCTTGCGCAGAAAACCATCAACCATATTGCGGTTCCCAGCCCAAGATACCCTGTTCAAGATTGACCATTCGCCGCTCCGGACCCATGTCCCGCTTCTCCGATAGACAGGCTGAGCCTCCGGGGTCAACCACTGCCTTTTGGCCGGGAACAGGAAACATGGGTCTGCTGAGTGCCTTTCGCCGCCCGCCGCATGAAAGAGCGGGGTTTGCCCTTTACGGTGCCGCGGTTGCCGCCGCGCGCGCGCCCTATTTCTACGCTGATCTTGGCGTGCGCGATTCGGTGGAAGGCCGGCTTGATCTGATCCATTTGCATGCCGCGCTGCTGGTCCGTCGCCTGAGGCGTGATGCAGACGAGCGCGGCCCCGCCTTGGCTCAGGCCGTTTTTGACGCCATGTTTTCCGATATGGATGTCAATCTACGCGAAATGGGCGTCAGTGATCTGGTGGTTGGCAAGCGCGTACGTGGCCTGTGGGAGGCGTTTCACGGCCGCGCCAACGCCTATGAGGCCGCGCTGGATGGTGCTGATCCTGCCGCGATGGCAGCGGCTTTGGCACGGAATGTCTGGCGTAATGACCAAGCCGGCCAGGCTGCCCAGCGCCTGGCACGGATTGCCTTCGCCCAGGCGGAAGCCCTGCAAGCCCAGGATTTTGCCAAACTTATCAGCGGGCAAGCGCAGTTCCTGGCGCCGGAAGCCATTGGCGATGCTGCCTGAATTTTCCCGCCGACAGCTTTTGACCGACCCGCCCCAGGCAGGGGTGGAAGAATTGCTGGAAGCCACACCAGCCGAATGTGCCGCGCTGGCAGAGCGCTTCGGGATCGAAGCCTTGCGCCATTTCAGCGCGCGCTACACCCGTAAACCCTATCCGGGCGGGGGGCTGATGCTGACCGGGCGGATCAAGGCTGAAGCCGTGCAGCTTTGCGTTGTCAGCCTTGAACCGGTGACCGAGCATTTGGACAAGCCCTTCACCCTGGTTGTGCTGCCGCCCGAGGCCACGCCTTCCGAAGACCCGGATGGGCCCGATGAGATCGCGGCCGACGCGACCGGCCATTTCGATCTGGGGGAGGCGTTGGCCGAGGAGTTATCCCTCTCGCTCAACCCCTATCCCCGCGCTGCCGGGGCGCATTTGCCGGCGGGGCTGGACGAGGCAGTCGAGGAAGCGCCGCGCAACCCCTTCGCCAAGTTGGCCGTGCTGCGTGGTGGCAAAGCCTAGTATTGCCTTGGCAATGCCCGCGATGCTGGCGGCCGATGCGCCTGGCTGGGCTGCGCCCGCGCTCGCTGCATTATCGAAGCTTGACCCGCTGCTGGTCTCGATCCCGGCGCGCGCCGGGCCTTTGCCCTGGCGTCGGCGGGAAGCGGGCTTTCCTGGGCTATTGCGCAGCCTTTGCGGGCAGATGATCTCCAACCAGGCGGCAACCGCGATCTGGAGCCGCCTTGAGGCCCTCCCGGGGGCGACTACGCCCGAAGGTCTACTGGCATTGAATGATAAGGTTTTGCGCCAGGCGGGGCTTTCGCGCCCGAAATGCCGCCATGCGCGGGCGCTGGCGGAGGTTTTCGCTGCGGGCCAGCTTTCGGCGGAAGGCCTGGCTGCCTTGCCGGATGAGGCTGCCACAGCAGCCATTTCTGCCATTCCAGGCTTCGGCCCCTGGACGGCGGAAGTGCATTTGCTGTTTGGACTGGATCGCCCAGATGTTTTTCCCTCGGGCGATCTGGCGCTGGCGGCATCACTCGCCGCGCTGCGCGGGTTGCCTGGGCGGCCTGGTCCAAAGGAGTTGGCCGCACTTGCCGGCGCGTGGCGGCCCTGGCGATCCATGGCGGCACGGCTGCTGTGGCATTATTGGCGCCATGTGACAGGTCGCCCAGCGGGGGAAGCATAGGATCGCGACTCAATACCTTTGCGGACAGAGGCTGTTGTGCGTCCCGTTTCCGTTGGCCTGTTTCGATCCGCTGATCATCTACAGCCGGATCCTGCTGCGCAGGGCCCGGCCCGCAAGAGCCCGCGCGGTGGTGTTGTAGAAACCCACGCCTTTTAAACAAGCGTTGCCTTACTTCTCGGAACATGGTGCAGTTTGCAGCAGCTTCACGCCCTTAGGTCCATGGCGCAAGGGGAAAGCCTGCGCCGCGCAACATCGGAGAAAGACGCATGCAAAGCTTTCAACAGGATTGCATTGAACTGGCGTTCCAAAAATGGCGCCGCGGGCAGGTTTCCCGGCGCGGCTTGATGGCTGGGCTTGCTGCACTCGGTGCCTTGCCTGCCTTTGGTGATGGCGCGCAGGCACAGGCGCAGCGCCAATTGGTCATCGTGAATTGGGGCGGCATCGCCAATGATGGGTTTGGCCGTTTCTACGGTGAGCCTTTCATGGCCGACAATGCCGGCTGGCGCGTGCTGCAGGACAGCACCGGACCATCTGCGGGCCGCATCCGTTCCATGGTGGAAAGCGGGCGTGTCACCTGGGATTTATGCGATTCCTCGGCCTCATCTTCCAACCTCTTGGGCCGCCAGAATCTTGTGACGCGCATTGATTATTCGATTGTGAACCGGGAAAATGTGATCGGCCCAGGCTTTGCCTTGGAATTCGGCGCCGCGCCCTATTCCTTCAGCAGTGTGCTTGCTTATGACAGCGCGAAATTCCCACAAGGCGGGCCGACCAATTGGGCGGATTTCTGGGATTTACGGCGCTTCCCCGGAACGCGTTTGATGCGGCGCGATGCGCTGGGATCACTGGATGCCGCGCAAATGGCGCTGGGGAAGGATCCGGCCAATCTCTATCCGCTTGATGTGCGCGCCTGCTTGCGCAAGGTGCAGGAATTGCGGCGCAATGCGGTGTTCTGGAATAGCGGCAGCGAAAGCGAACAATTCCTTCGCACCGGGGAAGCGGTGATGGGCCAGATCTGGCATACGCGCGCATCGGTGCTGGAACGCGAAACCAATGGCCGCATCAAATTCATTTGGCCTCAGGGGCTTTTGCAGGCGGGTATTTTCGTTATTCCGCGAGGCAATGCGGGCGGTGAGATGGCGCATCGCCTTTTGGCCTCCATGCTGGCCAAGCCGGAGCCTCAGGTCGGTCTTTTGGGCTTCCTGGGCAATGGCCCGACCAATCCACGCGCCGCGGCGCTGGTGCCGGCGGAGCTGCGGCGCTTCAACCCGACCGATCCAGAAAATACGCGCGTGCAGGTGGTATTGGATGGCAATTGGTGGGGCCAGAATTACCAGCAGGCAAATGCCGATTTCATTGACACCATCACCGGCTGATGCCCATTTGTCTTAGCTAAGCAAAAGCGTGTTGATGGTTGTGAAATCTGGGGGGGAAGCAGCCCTTGCCGAATGGCAAGGCTGCTTTGCCGAATTTCTGCCCGGATTAACGCTGCGCTGGTGGGATGATCCGTCCCTTGATCCTACGGCCATCGATTACGCACTCGTCTGGGCGCCAGAGGCCGGGCGTTTGCGACGCTTTGTGAATTTGAAGGCGATATTCGGAGCCGGCGCCGGTGTTGACCTGATAACGCGTGATCCTGATTGGCCAAGCCATGTGCCCTTGGTGCGCTGCGTGCCACCTGAAGCGGGGCAGCGCATGGCGGAATATGTAATTTGGGCGGCGCTCAGCATTGTGCGTGATGCGCGGCGCATGGTTTCGGCGCAGCACTCGGGACATTGGGATGAATTTGAACCGGCGCGCACAGCGCGGGATTATCGCCTTGGCATCATGGGCCTTGGAGAGATTGGTCAAGCGGTGGCGCAAGCTGTGCGGGCAGTGGGGTTTCAGGTGCAAGGCTGGTCTCGTACCCCGAAGAATCTGCCTGGTATCCGCGGCTTCGCGGGGGCGGATGAACGCGATGCGTTCCTCGCCAGCACCGATATTCTTGTCTGCCTATTGCCGGCCACGCCTGAAACGGCGGGCATGATCGCCGCGCCTTTACTGTCATGCCTACCGAAAGGTGCCTCACTCATTCAGGTAGGGCGCGGGATGCATCACAACATGGCCGATATTCTGGCCGCGCTTGGTACAGGCCAGCTTGCCGGCGCCATCATGGATGTTTTTGATCAAGAGCCCTTGCCCGCGGATCATCCCGCCTGGCGGCATCCGCGCATCACGATTTCACCGCATAACGCCAGCACCCCCACGCGGCGGGAAAGGGCGCGCTTCATTGCCGGCGCCATCCAGGCGCTGCACCGTGGCGAAACGTTTTCCTGCCTTTATGACCCGAAACGAGGCTATTGATGCCCCTGCCGCCCCCACCCGTGAAACCGGACCCTAACCATATCGCAACCGAACAGGAATTGCGTGAGGATCTGGCGGCTGCCTATCGCCTGATTGCGCATTTTGGCATGACTGATCTGGTGTTCACGCATCTTTCAGTGCGGCTGCCAGGTGCGGGGCATCGCTTTTTGGTCAATCCCTATGGCCTGCTTTTTGAGGAAATCACTGCCTCAAGCCTGGTGGCTGTTGATGCAGCAGGTGAACCATTGCAGCAGACAAGCTGGCCCGTGCATCCAGCGGGCTTCGTTATCCATTCAGCCGTGCATTTGCATCGCGCGGATGCAGCATGCGTGATGCATACCCATACGCTTGCGGGTATGACGGTGGCAGCCCAGCAGGGCGGGCTTTTGCCGCTCAATCAAATGAGCATGGAATTTCATGAAAGAGTGGCGCTGCATGATTATGAAGGCATCGCTGCCGATGATAATTTGAGTGAACGCGAAAGATTGGTGCGTGATCTTGGCGATAAGCCCTGCATGATCCTGCGCCACCATGGGCTTTTGACCGTTGGGCGGAGTGTCGCGGAAGCGTTTTATTGGATGTATTATCTTGAACAGGCGTGCCGCATTCAATTGGCGGCGCAATCATCCGGTGCGCCATTGGCGATCCCATCGCAGGATGTTGTGGAACGCGCGCGGGATCAATTCGGCACGGGCCCCACCAAGGGATGGCTCCCCTGGCAGGCCTTGCGCCGCAAGCTGGACCGCGAAGCGCCGGATTATCGTTCATGAGCGAAGCCGCCGGCCATGCGCTGCAGATACGCGGCCTGACCAAGCGTTATGGCGATTTCACCGCCGTAGATTCTGTTTCGCTTGATATTGAACGCGGTGAGTTTCTCACGCTGCTTGGGCCAAGCGGATCGGGCAAAACCACCATCCTGATGGCGGTGGCCGGTTTTGTTTTGCCGAATGAAGGCAGTATTCTGCTGGATGGTAATGACATCACGGCCCTGCCGCCAGAGCGACGCAATTTCGGCATGGTGTTTCAGGGCTATGCGCTTTTTCCGCATATGAGCGTTGCGGAAAATGTCGCCTTTCCGCTGCGTGTGCGCGGCCTGTCTCGTGCCGCGCGGGATGAGAAGGTGCGTGCAGCGCTGGATTTGGTGCAGCTTTCAAGCTTTGCTGAACGCCTGCCGCGCCAATTGTCCGGCGGTCAGCAGCAGCGTGTCGCGTTAGCGCGTGCATTGGTTTTTGATCCGGCACTCCTGCTGTTGGATGAACCGCTTTCCGCCCTTGATAAGAAATTGCGTGCCGAATTGCAGGAAGAACTGAAATCCCTCCATCGCCGCGTCGGTCGTACCTTCATCAATGTGACGCATGACCAGGAAGAGGCACTTTCCCTTTCGGATCGTATCGCCATTCTCAATCACGGGCGCTTGATCCAGAATGGGCCTGCCGCATTTCTTTATGAAAATCCGCGCACGCGCTTTGTTGCGGATTTCCTTGGCAAGTCCAACTTCATTCAGGCGAATGTCTCGCGCCGCGAGGACCACCACGTAATTCTGCGCGTCGGCGATACCGAATTGCGCCAGCATGCGATGGCCATTCCAGGCAGTACAGAAACGGTTCTGCTCTCACTCCGCCCTGAACGCATCAGGTTGCTCAAGCCAGGCGAAGGCGCAGAAAATGAGGTGGAGGCCCATATCCGTTCCTGGTCCTACCTAGGTAGTGGCTTTTCGATTGTCGCGGGCCTTCCCGGTATTGGCGATATCCGCGTCAATGCCCCCGCCAACCATGCCCATGAAGCGCTTCGGGATGGTGCGCCCATTCGGCTCGGCTGGGACGCAGATGCCGCGAAGCCTGTGCAGGAGGATGCGTAATGCGGCGTGCCAGTTTCGGTTGGTGGCTGCTGATCCTTCCGGCTTTTCTGCTGTTGCTTGGCTTTTATGTGGCCCCCATCGTCAAGGTCTTGCTGATCAGCTTCACTGATCCCGAACCGGGGCTGCAAAATTACGAGCGGCTATTCACATCCGCATCGGTGCAGCGTGTCATTCTGACAACCTTGCGCATTTGCCTGATCACAACCGTCTTGGCGCTGCTGCTTGGCTATGCCTTGGCTTATGCGATTACAAAGGCAAGCCCCCAGGCCAAGCGTTGGTGGCTGCTTGCGGTGCTGGTGCCGCTTTGGATTTCAGTGCTGGTGCGCGCTTTCGCTTGGGTGACGCTGTTGCGCAGGCAGGGGCTTGTAAACAATACGCTGATGGAAATCGGCATCATTCAGGAACCGCTGCAATTGGTTTGGAATGAGCTTGGGATCATCATTGGCATGGTGCATTACATGGTGCCCTTCGCGGTGCTGCCGATGCTCGCTTCCATGCAGGAAATTGACCCAAGACTGCTGGCCGCAGCCCGCGGTCTTGGCGCTTCAAGGCGAGAGGTGTTCTTGCGCGTCTTCCTGCCGCTCAGCAAACCAGGCGTCATCGCGGCTGCGGTGCTGGTGTTTATTTTCTCGCTTGGCTTTTACATCACGCCTGCGATTCTTGGCGGCGGCAAGACGCTTATGGTGGCGGAATGGATCAGCCTGCAAATCCTTGACCTGATCCGTTGGGGCCTTGGCACCATGATGGCGACGATGCTTGTGCTGACCATTCTGGTGACACTCGCCATCTTCTCCCGCCTTGTGAATCTGAAACGCGTCTTTGGGATGGGGGGCTGAGGCATGGATGGCAGCTATTCCCCTGGTCGTTCTGCGCAACTTTTGGCCTGGTCCACGGCACTTTATCTTGTGCTGCCCATTCTGATCATCCTGCCGGTTTCCCTGACCGATCAACGTTTTCTCTCCCTGCCGCAGGAAAGCCTGAGCCTCAGGCATTTCGCGACAGTGCTTGGTTCACCCGAATGGCTGCATTCCATCTGGCAATCCTTCATCATTGCCGTTGCCTCCACCATCCTGTCCGTGGTGGTTGGAACTCTTTGCGCTATTGGCTGCTGGCGCATTTCAAGCCGTGCGACGGAATTGATCCGGGCGCTGATGCTGCTGCCGCTGATCATTCCATCCATTGTCTATGCCATCGGGCTTTATCGGTATTTCGGCCCACTTGATTTGCTGGATCGCTTTCTGGGTGTGGTGATTGCGCATGGCGTAACCGGTGTGCCTTATGTAGTGATCACCGTTTCCACGGCGCTTGCGGCGTTTGATCCGCGGCTGGAACAAGCTGCGCGCGGCATGGGGGCATCGCTATCCCAGACGCTGCGCTGGGTGATCCTGCCGCGCATTGCGCCTGGAATTTTCTCGGGCGGTATTTTTGCCTTTATCCATTCCTGGGATGAATTGGTCATGGTGCTTTTCATCGCAAGCCGCGATGTCTTCACCCTGCCGCGACGCATCTGGGATGGCATCAATGAAAATGTTGATCCCGCCATCGCAGCCGTCGCCATGATCCTCATCCTGTTCACCTTGCTTCTGCTATTGCTGGATCAATTCATGCGTCGCAGGCGGGAAACCTGACGACGCAAACCATTCGGAGGAACCATCATGTCCCGCGCCATGAGCGAATTCGACCATCGCTACAATATGCTGATTGAACGCTTTGCCAGCGAAGCAGAGCCGGTCTTCAACAGTGAGTCGGAACAGAAATTTGGCTGGGGGCGTCGCTGGGGGTGCAATTCCGATGTGGGGCGCCTGCGCATGGTGCTGATGCATCGCCCTGGCGAGGAAATGCGTGTGCTGGAAGGTTTGCCGCTGATCCCGGAACTCGGCGCCTATGGTGATCCCAAGACCGGCGCCTATTGGCGGGGAGAGGTGATCCCAAGCCTTGCTGAACAGCAGGCGCAGCATGACGCCCTGGTAGCTGCGCTGCGTGAAGAAGGCGTTGAGGTAGTGCTGATCAACAAGGCCGCCCCTGGTCGCCACAAATCAATCTATACGCGCGATTCCTGCATTGCGATTGATGGTGGCGCGATTGTGACACGCATGGGGCCGCGTATTCGCCGAGGTGAGGAACAGCCCGTTACCCAAACACTCGCCGCGATTGGCATGCCTATTCTGCGCACCATCCATGGCAGCGGCCTGGTGGAAGGTGGTTCCTTTGCTTATCTGCGGCCAGATGTTGCGGTGATTGGCGTTTCATCCCGCGTGAATGAGGAAGGGGCGCGACAGCTTGAAGAAGTGCTGGCGGTACAGGGCACGCGGCTTATTCGCGTGCAGATTCCTGGCTATCGGCTGCACATTGACGGCGCGCTCGTGATGTTAAGTCATGATGTGGCGCTGGTGAATCCCGTGACGCTTCCCTTTGTTTTCATGGAGGAACTGAAGAAGCTCGGCATCCGCATGATCGCGCTCAATCATGAAGACCCATCCTGGGCGGTGAATTGCCTGGCCGTGGCACCCGGGCGCGTGTTGATGAGTGATAAGGTTGGTCAGCGTACACAAGAAGCGCTTGATAAGGCCGGTATCAGCATCAAGCTGGTCGCTTATGACAAGGTCTCACTTGGCGGTGGCGGCATTCACTGTTCCACAGCACCGCTTATCCGTGATCCGGTGTGATGGCTAAGGGGCGTCGTGCTGGATAAAGCGAGCAACCATAGCTCGCTGAGGCTGCGTTGCCACGATTACGATGAGGGCATTTATTGAAATCGTCGCGCCTTCATCGCCCCAATCACCCCGCCGCGCGAATGCCGCGACTGCGGATAACCTCACCCCATTTGGCGATTTCCCGCGTCCAGTAATCCTGAAACTCCGTCGGGCTATCACCAATAGGCTCCGTCCCCTGCGTGATCATCTGCTGGCGAAACGCTGGATCATCCACCGCCGCGCGCACCGCACCCGCCAGTCTTTCCACCACCACGCTCGGCAAGCCCGCCGGGCCCATCAGCGCCATATCGGTCGAGGAATCAAACCCAGCGACGCCCGATTCCGCGAGTGTCGGCAATTCCGGCAAAAGGGAGGATCGCGTGGCCGTCCCCACCGCCAGCAATTTCAGCGTGCCGGCAGCGCGATGCGGCAGGGAAGATACCGCATCAATGAAGGACATTTGCGTCTCGCCAGCCACCACCGCCTGCATGGAAGGCGCGCCCCCGCGATAGGGCACATGCAGCATGCGCAAGCCCGCAATCGCCATCAGCATTTCTGTCGCCAAATGGCTTGATGCGCCAATCCCGGCGGAGGAGAAGGAAACCTGGTCCGGCCGCGCGCGCACATAGGCCAGGAATTCGGCGATATTGTTCACTGGCAAGCCAGGATGCACGCAAAGCGCCTGCGGTGTGCGCCCCACCAGGCTGATCCCGGTAAAGCCCGCGCGATTATCATAGGGCAGGGGATCAATCAGATGGGGCGCGATGGCATAGGTGCTGTTCGTTGCAAACAGCAGCGTATAACCATCCGGCCGTGCACGCGCCACAACACCATGCCCAATCGTGCCCGAAGCCCCGGCGCGATTATCCACCACGAATTGCTGGCCGAAAGCCTGGCTGAAACGCTGCGCGAAAAGCCGCGCCATCGTGTCTGATGACCCACCCGCGGGCCAGGGATTGATGATCTGCACCGGGCGCGCGGGCCAGACCTCCTGCGCGGAAGCAGTCCGAATCGCGGGCGCGGCAAGCAAGCCGGCCAGAACCACGCGGCGTTGGATGGAATGCATGGCAGCCTCCTTCAGCTTTGGACCAATTCAATGACAAGATTGCGGTGCGTGTCCACGGAAACCTGCGCGCCGGGCGGGATGACGCAGGTTGATTCGCGTTCTTCCACCAGCGCCGGCCCGGCAAAAGCCGCCCCGGGGGCCAGCCGATAGCGGTCATAAACCGCGCAATCGCACCAGCCATGGCCTTCAAACAAAGCGCGCCGGCTGCCGCGCTTTGCCTCACCGGCTTCGGATTTTTGTGCGCCTTCCATGGCGATATCTCGGCCCGGCGCGGATGCGGCAAGCCGCCAGGTGAGTGCCTCAATCGACAGACCATCCAGGGCGCGGCCAAAGCGTTCGCGATAGGCCGCGAGGAAATTCCGCTCAATCGCCGCAACATCCTGCAGGCCGGGCGTCAGGCTTGGCATCGGTACGGGGATTTCAAAACCTTGGCCGACATAGCGCATATCCGCTGCCGGCTTATAGATGATGTCGGCGGGATCAGCACCGGCACCAACCAGTAAGCCGCGCGCTTCCGCGACCATTTCCGCATAAAGAGCCGTGATCTTCGCCCAATCGAGCCGTTCCAGGCGGCCGACCAGGCTGCGCACCAGATCGGTCGCGGGTGGGGCGACCAGAAAGCCAATCGCAGAAGCAACCCCGGCGCCAAGTGGCACCAGCACGCGCTCGATCTTCAGCAAGCGCGCGAGGTCGCAGGCATGCACCGGCCCAGCACCGCCAAAGGCAATCAGCGTAAAACGACGCGGATCGCGGCCCTTTTCCGCCATATGCATGCGCGTTGCCGCTGCCATGGTCTCATCCACAATGCGGCGAATGCCGAGCGCTGCGTCATCCGCACTCACGCCCAGCTTGGCGGAAAGATCACCACTCACGGCGCGCGTCACGGCATTAAGGTCAAGCGCCATTTCGCCACCCAGGAAATAGGCAGGATCAAGCCGACCAAGCACCAGATCGGAATCGGTCACCGTGGGCTCAACACCGCCGCGCCCGTAGCAGATCGGCCCAGGCTTGGCGCCCGCACTGCGCGGACCAACCTTCATCAAGCCGGAAGCGGGATCAACCCGCGCGATGGAACCACCGCCCGCACCGATTTCGATCATATCCACGACGGATACTTTCAAGGGCAGGCCAGAGCCTTTTTGAAAGCGCCGCACGCGCCCCGCCTCGAAATCGAATTTGCGGTCGGGCGCGCCATTCTGAATCAGGCACATCTTGGCGGTGGTGCCGCCCATGTCATAGGAAATCACCTGATCCAGCGAAGCTCGTTGCGCGAGCCATGATGCCGCCATGGCGCCGGCCGCCGGCCCGCTTTCAATCAGGCGGATCGGGTAATCCTTCGCCTCCTGCACGGAAGCAATGCCGCCGCCCGAGAGCATGACATAAAGCGCCCCCGTCACGCCCAGTGCCGCGAGCGTTGCTTCAAGCTTCGCCAGATAGCGCTGCATGCGCGGCTGCACATAGGCATTGGCGCAGGCGGTGCTGATGCGCTCAAATTCGCGAATTTCCGGTGCCACGGCAGAAGAAAGCGTCATGGGCAGATCAGGGAATAGGCCGCGAATAACCTCCGCCGCGCGGCGTTCATGGCGCGGGTCGCGCCAGGCATGGAGGAAGCCTATCGCCAGAGCTTCGACCTTCTCAACTTCCACCAATTGGCGTGCGGCGGCGATCAGCGCGGCCTCATCCAAGGGCAGCAGCACCTGGCCTTGCACATCCAGGCGTTCCGGCACTTCCAGGCGCAAATGGCGCGGCACCAAAGTGGGCGGCGCTTCCAGGAAAAGATCGTAAAGATCGTAGCGGATTTCGCGCCCAATCTCGATGGAATCGCGAAACCCATCGGTGGTGAGCAAGCCCACCTTGCAGCCGGTGCGTTCAATGATGGTGTTGGTGACCAGCGTCGTGCCATGCACGATGCTGTGCAGATCGCCGGGCTGAAGGCCGGTTTCTTCCAAAAGCCGCGCAATGCCGGCGACAATTGCTTCCGATGGATCATCCGGCGTCGTCAGCCGCTTGCCGGTCGCGACCAGATTGCGCGCGGGATCATGCAAGACGAAATCGGTAAAGGTACCACCGACATCAACGCCGATGCGTGCTGTCGCCTTCATGGCTTCACCCCGTAATCGCGCGTTGCACCTTCCGCCGAGACATAACCATCACGGATATCCTGAGCCAAGGCTTCGGGATCGCGCGTTGCGGGGTCTCCATAACCGCCGCCTCCGGGATAAAGCAGCGTCACGCGCGTCCCTGGGGCGACGGTGGTGCGGGATTTCGGATGCGGGCGCGTGCCATCATCAAAGGCAATCACCGCAGCACCGCCTGCTGCGCCGCCCAGCACACCTTGCGCGGGGTGGTCGCGCCGGTCGGACAGCAAGGAAAGCCGCACCTCATCGGGCGCGCGCACCTCAATCTCAACCTCCTGACCAAGCCCGCCACGGAAGCGCCCGGCACCGCCGGAATCCGCGCGCAGTCTTTTCTTCCACACCACCAGGGGTGCCACGCTTTCATAAGCCTCGATCGAACCTGCGCCGACATTGGTCGGGAAGGCCGTGGTCGGCAGCCCATCGCGATGTGGCGAGGCGCCCATGCCGCCCGAGGCGAACAAGACCTGCGAAAACCGATCCCCCGCGCCATCCAACCCGCTGAACAGCGCGCGCATGGTGGGCGCGCCGCCGCATTCCGCAATGATCTTGTCCGGCATGATCGGTGCCAGCGCCTTATAGATCGCGCCCGCCAGCAAATGCCCGGTCAATTGCCGCGCGCTGCAAGCCGCCGGGAAGCGCGGGTTCAGGATGCTGCCTTCCGGCGCGCTGACCGTTATGGCGCCATAGGAGCCCTCATTACGCGGAGTGAAGGGATCAAGCGCGCATTTCACCGGATAAACCGCATAGGCATGGGTGTAATTCATCACGCAATTGATGCCGCGATCCACCTGCTTGGACGTGCCCGCGAAATCAATATGCATGGTCTCGCCCGAGATGGTGACAGCGCAGGCAATGCGCGTAATCGCCTCATCAAAGCCATCCGCCTCAAGCGAGGAATGCCAGGTGCCATCGGGCAGTGCGGCGATGGCGCGGCGCATGGCGGCATTCGCCCGTTGATGCAAAGCGGCCCCAAGCCCCTGCAAATCGGGCAGGCCCGTATCGCTCAGGAATTCATCCACGCCGCGCGCGCAGACCTCATTGGCGATCACCTGCGCTTCCAGATCGCCCATGACTTGCCGCGGCAGTCGTACATTCGCGAGCAGCACTTCGGCCAAATCCTCATTGCGTTTGCCGGCGCGAAACAGGCGGGAAGGGGGAATGCGGATGCCTTCCTCAAACAGCTCCCGGCAATCAGCGGACCAAAGCGCGCCGCCGACATCAGGCGAATGGGAAATGGACCCGGCAAAACCCACCAGCCGCCCTTGATGGAAAATCGGGCTGACCGCAGTGAAATCCGGCAAATGCCCGGTCGCAAGCCAGGGATCATTGGTGATGACGCAATCACCTGGCTGCCAGGTCTCCGCCGGGAAGCGTTCCAGAAAGGTTTTGGTCGTTTTCGGCAAAATACAGGAGAAGGAAGCAATGCCGCCCGTATTCTCGCTGATTGAATCGCCATTGCGGTCCATCAGCACCGTCGCGAAATCATTTGATTCGCGCACAATGGTGGAAAAGGCGGTGCGCAGCAGGCCAGTTGCCGCTTCATCAGCGATGGAAATCAGCCGCGACCAATAGATTTCCAGGCTGATCGGGTCGAATGTTTCCTGCCGATGATGCGCTGCCATGATATTCCATCCCCAACCTCACCATGCTTTGCGCATGGCCAGCGCATCGGAAGCCCGGATGGCAGGCGCGTCAAGTCACTCGGGCTTGGTTTCCTCGGCGGGTGAGATGGTAATGAGCCCAATTTTCATCATCCAGACCATGCCCATGGCCGCGCGAGCGCGTTGATCCGGCGGCAAGGTGCCGCCCAATTCCGCCGCCGTCATGCTGCCCTGCGCGAGGCGTTCCAGCATGATCTGATAACCATTGAGCGAAGGCAGCAATTGGCCACGCGAAACCGCGCCCGGAATACCAGCGCGCTGGCGCAGCAGATCAAGATTGGCGCCGGGTACCAGGGTAACGCGCTGCTTCTGGTCCAGCCGATGCGTTGGGTAATCGGCAAACAGCATGAAGGGATCGGGGCGCGTCGGCCCCGGCTGCCGGCCGGGGATCAGCGGCGCGAATTCCGTGGCCTTGGCCCGAATGCGCGCCTGTTCCTGCCATAGCGCCAAATACTGCGGAATGATCGCCGCCCAATCATAAACCCGCCGGGCGCGCAGCCTGGCCGCTTCCGCCATTTGCCGACGCAAATTCGCATCTTCCGCCAGCCGATAATAGGCATCCGCCGCCGCGCCGATATTCATCGCAATACCCTGCGATGTGCTGCGCAGATAGGCGTTGTAGTCATCCGCGCCCATCTGATAGCGCGTGGCAATGGGGTTGCCATTGCCGCCCATCAGCGTTGGGATTCGGTACCCGGTGACGCCATCTTCCACCGTATCGCGAAAGCCATCCCAATCCGTCACCACCACGGGCAGGCCCGCTGCCATGGCCTCTACCGGGGCGAGGCCGAAGGTTTCCTGAATGTTATCCGCGGGCAGGGTAAAGACATCCGCTGCTGCCAAGGCCTTGGCATAAGTCTCAGCATCGTGGC
>JADCFP010000145.1 GCA_020249465.1 Roseomonas sp.
GCCCAAAAACCCTTCAAGATAGAGCGGAAAATCCGGGTCCACCGTGAAGCCAAGGCCAAATTGCGTGGTTTGCAGCCCGGTATCATCCTGCCCGCCGCGACTGATGCTGAGCGAGGATGCGGTGACATCCGGCACCACATTATAACCAAGCAGGCCAAGCACCCCATTTGCGGTTTGTTGCAAATTATAGCCGGGAATGCCGGTGATGACGCGGCCCGTGCCCTGCGCTTCGGCCCGCAGCGCAAGCAGCGGGCAGCATAGCAGCGTCAGCAAAAGAAGGCGCAGGGTTCGCATTGGATGAATGTTACGGCCTCATGCGCGCAGCGCCAATGGCGCGCCAGGCAGCCAAATGCCGCGCCCGGCGAAAAACCGCGCAAAATCCGCAATCGGCACGCGCACATCCGCCTGGGACGCCGCATCATGGCCGGAAGGGTTGTGCAAGCGCAGTGCATTGTCTTCCGCGCCAAAGACCAGCACCAGATGCCCGCCCTTGCCCGGCGCGGGTTCTGCCGGGCGGCGAATGGCGGGGTGGACGGAAGCGATGAATAGCCCACCATCCACCAGCAAGGGCGGGATATCCTCGGCCGCGCGGCCCAAGATGATTTCGGCGGGCATGGCGTGGGTTTCCGCGAGCCAGGTGATGGCCGGCGCGTAGATCAGGCCGCGGATGAAGCCATCGGCTTCCTCCACATAGGCGCCGTAACGGGTCAGCATCTTCGCGAGGTCTCGCGCCCGCGGCGGCGTGATGCCGCGCGCGGCGAGCGCCATGCGCAAACACGCCACACCACAAAGATGATCCGCCCAGCGCGCGTAATCCTGCGGGCTTTCCGCGCCGGAGGCCGCCCAGGCGGGATCATCCTCAGCCGCGCAAGCGCCGGTGATGATGGCGCCGATCAAGCCCGGCGTTTCCCATTGGCCGAAATAGGGCGGGATTTCACCGACGTGCATGACCATGTCGCTACCGAAGCGCCTGGGGGTTCGGCGCATCCGGCGCCCCATCCAAGCGGCGCAGCACCATTTCAAACCCGCTATCGGTTTCAACCGGCTCCACCGTGCCGGAAATCGGCGCGGCGCTCGCAGGATCAGGGCCGGCGGCCAGCGGGATATGCCCTGCCCCAGCCAATAGCCCAGAGGTCGGGTCAAGCCCAACCCAGCCGGCACCTGGCAAATAGACCTCTGCCCAGGCGTGCAATTCGGCATCATCACGGCCAAGCATGGCGGGTTCGATCAAATAGCCAGAAACAAAGCGCGCGCCGAAGCCAAGCCGGCGCAGGATTTGCACCAATAGCCAGGAGGAATCGCGGCAGGAACCGCGCCCTGCGCGAAGCACCTGTTCGCCATCCCAGACGCCGGGTTCGGCACGCTGCACATAGGCGACGCGCTGATGCACCAGCGCGGTCAGCTGGACCAGAAATTCAACCGTACCACGCGGTATGCGCGGTATTTCCTCCATGAATGCATCAAGCAAGGGGCCCAATGGATCAAGGCGACGATAGGGCAAAAGCTGTTCGGCAAGCCAGGGTTCCGGCGTGAAGGGCCAGGTAGCCGCTTCCGGTTCCACGAAAAAATCAAAGGGGTTGATGGTCGCGATTTCGGCAGTGAGGTCCACCGAGACGCTGAACACCGTCACCGGTTCTGTCATCAACACACGCGCCATGAAATTTCCAAGCGGGTCCTGCTGCCAATGCAGCCAATGCGTGGCGGGTTCAATCTTGAGCGCATAGGATAGGATTGGCGCGCGGTAATGCGGTGCCGGTCGCAGGCGAATGAGCTGCGGGCCGAGTGCCACCGCGCGCGCATAGCGATAGGTGCTGCGATGGGTCAGGGCGAATCGAAGCGGCATGGACGGGCATTCTAGCCCGGCTTCCGCGGATCAGGCGATTGACCGCAAGACCAAGACAGCCTGATGCTGCTTTAGAGCGTGTTGCGTTCACATGTGTTCACGCCACCCGCTCTACCTCGTTGTTTTTCGAGCATCTTCACACGTTCCGATTTTCCATCTGAACGTGATCTGCTCTAGCCAAGGGAAGGAAACGACATGGCTGATCTCACGATACGCGACGTGAAAACCACGCTGCTGCAAATGCCCTGGGCGGATGACCCTTGGCTGGCTGGCCATGCACTCGGGCCGATGCGTGATCTGGTCGTGGTGGAAATCACCACGCAATCGGGCATTACCGGCATGGGCTATTTGCATTTGCTGAACCTGCCCTTGCAGCGCACCATCGGCGCCTGCATCGCGGAAGCGATGGCGCCACGCATCATCGGGCGCGATGCCTCGGCCATTGAAGCGATCTGGCGCGATTTATGGCGCACGACATTGACCGGCGGGCGCGGCGGGGTTGCGATGATGGCGCAATCGGCGATTGATATCGCGCTCTGGGATATTCTGGGCAAGGCGGCGGGCATGCCCTTGCATCGGCTTTGGGGGCATTTCCGGTCCGAAATCCCGATTTATGGCAGCGGCTGTTTTCGCGGTGCGCGCGGTGATGGCATGATCGCGAAAGCGAAGCATTACATCGAACAAGGCTACCGCGCCATCAAGATGCAGGTCGCGCATATTGGTGACCTCAACACCGATCTTGATAATGTGCGGCGCATGCGCGAAGCCGTCGGCCCCGATATTGATATCATGATTGATGTGAATATGGGCTGGACTGCGGATATCGCCATCACCATGGGCCGCAAGTTCGAGGAATACGATATCTATTGGCTGGAAGAACCGGTACTCGCGGATGATTACGCGGGTTATCTGCGCTGCGCCGAAGCGCTCGATATGCGCGTGGTGGGTGGGGAGACGCATTTCGGCCGTGCCGATCTGAAGCCCTTCCTGGAAAATCCACGCCTGCCCATTCTGCAACCTGACCCGATGCGGGGTGGCCTCACGGAGCTCCGCAAAATCGCCACCGTTGCCGATACCTGGGGCATCACCATCGCGCCGCATCTTTTCCCGGAATTGAATGTGCATCTGCTGGCGAGCATCCCGAATGGCATTTGGGCGGAACAGATGGGGCTTTTGGATGATGTCTTCATCAGCCTGCCCAAAATCGCCAATGGCATGATCACGGCACCCGAAATGCCGGGGCATGGGTTGGCCTTCAAGCCGGAAGTGCTGAAGGATTTTGTTTTACGGTAAGGGTTATCTGAAATCCCGGCTCGCGGGCAGTTTCGCCTGCGGTGGGCGGCGATCATCCTGCGGGCGGCGGATTTCATCGGCGCGGCCAAGCGCGGCTTCTGCCCAGCCACTGCCCGCTTCGCGCAACAAGCCTTCCAGCAAATCGGAACGATCCACCAGGCGGCGCGCAATCACGTGAATGATCGGCACTTCGGCGTGCTGATCCTCCCGCTCTACCCGGCCTTCCACTTGCAATAGCCGCGCGCCACGCAAGGCGCGCCGATCGCGCGCGGCAACATCAGTATAGACCACCAGATTGGCGGTGCCGTACTCATCTTCGATGGTGATGAAAATCACGCCCTTGGCGGAACCAGGGCGCTGGCGCATCAGCACAAGCCCTGCCAGGCGCAGCAAGCGGCCAGATTTCCAGCATTGCAAATCCCGCGTGTCACGCAGCCCTTCGGCGCGGAGTTGCGCGCGCAACAAGGCCAAGGGATGCCGCCCGAGCGTCAGCCCAAGCGCCGCATAATCATGCACAATATGCTCGCCCTCATGTTCCACCGGCAATACGGGTTTCGCTTCCGGCAGGATGGGCGCCTCATTGGCCAGCGCGGCATCCACGCCATCACGCGGGGCGAAAAGCGGCAGGTCGCGCGGCGTGCCCCGCGCCCCGCGCGCGGCCCAGGCGGCATCGCGGCGTAGCACGCCGGGAAAGGCATTGGCGGCGGCGAGTGCACTCAAAGCGCCTTGAGAAAGCCCAGCGCGCCAGGCCAAATCCTCCACACTCACGAAAGGCGCGCCATTGCGCGTGGCGCGGGCGGCAAGCAAAGCCTCCGCTTCCCGTTGCGCCAGCCCTGCCACCAAACGCAGCCCCAGGCGCAGCGCCAGGCCGCCCGCGCTTTCGGGGGCTTCTTCCAGGCTGCTATCCCAATCGCTGGCATTCACATCCACCGCGCGCACCACCACGCCGTGGTCCCGCGCATCGCGCATGATTTGCGCCGGCGCGTAAAACCCCATGGGCTGGCTGTTCAGCAAAGCACAGGCAAAGGCCGCCGGGTGGTGGCATTTCAACCAGGCCGAGGCATAGACCAGATGCGCGAAGCTCGCCGCATGGCTTTCGGGGAAGCCATAGCTGCCAAAGCCTTCGATTTGCGCAAAGACACGTTCCGCCAATTCCCGCGCGTAACCGCGGCGTGTCATGCCGGCCACCAGCTTGTCCTTATGGCGCGTCACCAGCCCCTGTTGGCGAAAGGTTGCCATGGCGCGGCGCAATTGATCGGCTTCTTCTGGCGTGAAGCCGGCGGCGACAATTGCAAGCCGCATCGCCTGTTCCTGGAATAGCGGCACGCCAAGCGTGCGCCCCAGCACCTGGCGCAATTCATCCGCTGGGCCAAAGGCAGGATCGGGGGCGGGGTATTCCACCGCTTCCAGCCCCTGACGCCGGCGCAGATAGGGATGCACCATATCGCCTTGGATGGGGCCAGGGCGCACAATCGCCACCTGCACCACCAGATCATAAAAGGCGCGCGGTTTCAGCCGAGGCAGCATATTCATCTGCGCGCGGCTTTCCACCTGAAACACGCCCACGGAATCCGCGCGCCGCAGCATGGCATAGGTTTCCGCGCAATCACGCGGCAGGTTTTCCAAAGCCAGCGCCAGCCGCCGATGCCGCCCCAGCAAATCAAAACTGCGCCTGAGGCAGGACAGCATGCCAAGCCCCAGCACATCCACCTTCATGATGCCAAGCGCATCAATATCATCCTTGTCCCATTCCAGAACGGTGCGGTCTTCCATCGCCGCCTGTGTCACCACCGCCAATTCCGTGAGCTTGCCGCGCGTGATGACAAAGCCACCGACATGGGTTGCGGTATGGCGCGGGAAATCCTGCAATTCCTCAGCCATATCAAGCGTCATCGCCAAACGCGGATCGCTGATGTCAAAGCCCTCATCCGCGGCCAATTCGGCAAGGCTCATCTCCCGCCCCGGCCCCCAGCCGGCCTTGGCGAGGCGCGCGGTGATATCCTCGGTCAAGCCCATCGCCTTGCCCACTTCGCGAATGGCGCTGCGCGGGCGATAGCGGATCAGGGTCGCGCAAATCGCCGCGCGGTCGCGGCCATAGCGTTCATAGAGGTGCTGGATCACCTCCTCCCGCCGGTCATGTTCGAAATCAATGTCTATGTCGGGCGGCTCACCGCGACTGGCCGAGACAAAACGTTCAAATAGCAGATCATGTTTTTCGGGATCAACGGCGGTGATGCCCAGCACATAGCAAACCGTGGAATTCGCCGCCGAACCACGCCCCTGGCACAATATGCCGCGCGCGCGGGCGAAGCGCATAATCTCATGCACTGTCAGGAAATAGGGCGCATAGCCAAGATCATTGATCAGCTTCATTTCATGCGCGATGCGCGCGGCAATAGCTTCCGGCACCTGCACCGGCCAACGCGCGGCAACAGCTTCGGCCACACGCGCTTCCAGGCTTTGCTGTGCGCTCAGGCCCGGATCCAGCACCTCATCGGGGTATTCATAGCGCAAATGATCCAGCGAAAAGCCGCGCGTTGTCGCCAGCACATCAAGGCTGGCCTGCAAGGCATCCGGATAGCGCGCAAAAAGCCGCGCCATTTCGGCGGGGGATTTCAAATGGCGTTCGGCATTGGGTTCTGCCGCCTGGCCCAAGGCATCCACGGTGCAGCGCAGGCGAATGGCACTCAGCACATCCGCCAAGCGCCGCCGCGATGGCACATGATAACGGATGTTGTTGGTGGCGAGCAGCCGCGCGCCACACGCTTCCGCCAAGGCCGCATGGCGGGCAAGCTCCGCCGCGTCATCGCCCAATAAGGGGCAGGCCACGGCAAGCAATGGCGGCAGGGCAAGACGCAGCCCGCCCAGGCGGCGCAAGGCGGCGGATGCGACAGGCGGGATGGCGGCCAGCGCCATGCCCTCGGCCGCGTCGCAGAGCATGGCGAAATCCAGCCGACATTCGCCCTTGGGCGCGGCCATGCGCCCGGCGGAGAGCAAGGCGGTCAGCCTTCCATAGGCCGCGCGATCCGCGGGCCAGGCGAGCCATTCCGCGCCATCTTCCAGCCGCAGCCGGCAGCCCGGCGCGAAGGCCAAGCCCGCCGCCTTGGCCGCACCATGCGCGCGCACCACGCCGGCAAGCCCATTGGTATCGCAAAGCCCGAACCCCGCATGGCCCAGCGCGGCAGCCTGTTCCACCAATTCCTCAGGGTGCGAGGCGCCGTCCAGAAAGGAAAAATTGGACCGCGCCGCCACTTCCGCGTAGCCGGGCGCGGTCATGGCAAATCGCCCTGCACCACCCAGCGCCCATCGGCATGACAGAGCCAAAGCCTTTCACCGGAAGCAAGTTGCACGCGGTGATAATCCCGCGCCGGCGGTAGCGCACCGCCATGCCACCATTCCGCTTCCAGCCGTAGCGGGCCTTCGGCGCAGGTCAGCGCGTAATGCCGCCCGCGCCAGCGGAGCGCAGCAGGCGCGCCTTCGGCAAAGGCGGTGACCTGCACCGCTTCCGGCCGACGGCGCAGCAGCACCGGCGCGGCGCGCGCACCCCAGCCGGGCGGGGTGGGGTTGGGTGCTTCATGCGGGGCGGCAGCGCGCCATTGCCTCTCTGGCCAATGGCTCGGCAGGGGTGCGGGGCGGGCCAGGCGCAGCCTTTGGCCGAGGCGATCCAGCAATTGCGCCAAAACCCCATCCGGGCGCGGCGCGGCGCCCATGGGCAGGGCGCCCTGCCCTTCCGCGCCCATCGGGTCGGTGGCCAGGGCGTGCAGGGTGAAGCGCTCAAAGCCGAGTTCCGGCGCCAGGCTGGCCAAGGGCTCGGCGAAAAGCCGCGCGAGGTGTGCGGGGTCGCGGTTGGGCGCGCCGGTGCCGATCATCAGGCGCTGTTCGGTGCCATCCACGCGCCAGGCGGTCAGACACAACCGCCTTGCGCCAAGCCCAGCGCGGGCCAGCCGCGCGCACAGCGCCACCAGCAGCCGATCCAGCAAGGCGGCAATCGCCTCAGCGGTCAGGATCGGTTCCGGCAGGGCGCGGGTCACTGCCAGATCGGGCAGCGCGGCGATGGGGGTAATGGGCGGCGCGCGGCGGCCCGTGGCGGCATCCAAAGCATCCAGCAAGGGCGCGCCAAAGCGCCGGGCGAGCGGCGCGCGGGGCTGGCGCAGCACATCACCAATCAGCCGCAGGCCAAGCCGGGCAAGGTCTTCCACCATGGCTTCGGACAGGCGGAGCGCGGGGCCAAGCGGCAGGGGCGCGACGACTTTTTCTTCCGCCCCCGGCTGGATGATCGGCGCATCCCGCCGCACCCGCGCGAGCGCCATGGCAGAAGCCGCCGCGCTGGCAATGGCGCCTTGGGCGGTAAGCCCAGCCTCAGCCAGCTTTGCGGTAAGGCACGCGAGCAAAGCGGCCTCTCCACCAAACAGATGATCGCAGCCGGTGATATCCAGCAGCAGGCCATCGGGCGGCAGGGCAGCGCTGATCGGGGTGAAACGCTGCGCCCAAAGCGCCAGATCGCGCAGCCCCGCCGCGCTGGCTTCCGGCATGGCGGGCAACACCAGCAAATTGGGCAGCAGGGCTTCGGCATCGGCCAATGCCTGGCCTGGCTCCAGCCCCGCCGCCGCTGCGTGATGATCCAAAGCGACCAAAAGGCGCCGCGCGCCCTGCCGCGCCCAAAGTGCCAAGGGCTGATCCGCCGGCAAATCGGGGCGGCTTTGGCGCAAATGCTCCGCCGCCCAGAAGGGCAGATGCACAGCAAGGTAACGCCGCGCGGGCTTCATCCGCCGCCCGCTTCCAGATGCAGCGTATTGGTCGCGGCGTTGAACGCAACATTCCAAGGCCCCGCCGGCGCGCCGCCGCGTTGGCGGAGCAGCGTCAGGCGCCAGCGCGGCGCGGCGTCAGTTGCAAGGGGGGCGATATGCCAGCGCGTGCGCGCGGCGGAAGCACCCGCAGCGCCATCCGGGCGGAGCAGCAGGCCAAAAACACCCCCGGCCTCGGCAGCGAGATGCAGGCGGCGCGTTGCGGTCAGATCAAGCCCCTGCCCGGCGCCGGCCACCAACACGGCAGCACCCAAGGCGGGGCAGCGCAGGGCTTCTTCCATGGCCCAGAGCGCTTCCGGCCAGCGCGCCGCCCGCGCCAGGATCAGCTTGTCCGGCGCCAGGCCAAAGGGCACCAGACCGGGCGGCCAGACAAGATTCGATTCCTGTTCGGTTGCAATCCACAGCACCTGCCCGCCGCAGCGCGCCAGCAAAATGGCGGCAAAAGCCACGCCAGATCCGGGGCTTGCGGCGCAAACTTCATGTAACGCGCCACGTGCGAGGCCGGCACCGATCAAGCTGGTATCAGCAAAAACCGGAATGGGCGCGTTGCTATGGCCCCCAGGGGCGCGGGTGGTCAGCCCGGCCAGGGTATCGCGCAGCCGGGCCAGGGCAGCGTTGCGGAGGGAAAGGGGATCGGCGGCAGTCATGGGAAAGAAAGCTTATCAAAAGAACAAAATAAGAACAAGCCATATCTTGCCGCGCCCTGTTCCCTCCCGCGCCGGGATTTCCCATAGTGCCATCACAGCAGAAAGGAGGCCCCGATGGCCCAACCCCTCGATAAGGCGCAATTCGATGCGCTGATGGCCCGCGCCGGGCTTGATCTGACGGAAGCCGAAAAGGAAGGCATCCGCGCCGCTTCCATCCACACCCAGGCCGCCGCCGCGCGCGTGCGCACCCCGCGTGAGGTCTCAGTGGAATCCGCCACCATCTTCACCCTGAAGGGGGCAGGCGCATGACCAGCTTCCCGACCATTGCGAGTGCGGCGCGCGATATCGCCGCGAAGCGAATTTCCCCGGTTGAGTTGATGAAGGATCATCTGGCGCGTTCAGAAAAGCTGAACCCGGCGCTGCACGCCTTCATCCGCTTCACGCCAGAGGTCGCACTGGAACAGGCACAAGCAGCAGAAGCGCGGCAAGTCTCCGGCGCGCTGCGCGGGCCGCTGGATGGAATCCCCGTGGCACACAAGGATATTTATGAAACGGCGGGCGTCACCACCACGGGCCATTCGCGCGTGCTGGAACACCATGTGCCGAAGGCGGATTCGGCGGTGGTGCGGCGCTGGCGCGAAGCGGGTGCGGTGATGCTCGGCAAGCTCGCCACGCATGAATTCGCCTGGGGCGGGCCTTCCTTTGATCTGCCCTGGCCGCCCGCGCGCAATCCCTGGAATACGGAATGCTTCACCGGCGGGTCTTCTTCCGGCACCGGTGCGGCGGTCGCTGCCGGGATGATCCTGGGCGGCACCGGGTCTGATACGGGCGGTTCCATTCGCGCCCCGGCATCGCTTTGCGGCATTGCCGGCATCAAGCCGAGCTACGGCTTGTGTTCGCGTACCGGAGTGCTGCCCCTCTCCCAAAGCCTGGACACGACAGGGCCAATGGCCTGGACGGTGGAAGATTGCGCGCTGCTATTGGATGCCATGACCGGGCATGACCCGGCCGATCCATCTTCCGCCAATCGCCCGCGGCCTGATCTGCTGTCCGGCCTCAATGGCGGTGTGAAAGGGCTTCGCATTGGCGTGATCCGTCATTTCCATGAGGATGACTGCAAAGTGAGCCCCGGCATGGCCGCAGGCATCGCGCATCTGACCAGCACGCTTGCCGCGCAGGGGGCGGAAATTCGTGAAGTGAAGCTGCCGCCACTGGCTGATTTCAACGCTGCCGGTTGGCTGATTTTGGCCGCTGATGCCTATGCGGTGCATGAGACATGGATGCGCGAAAAATACCGCGCCTATGGGGAGTTTTTGCGTGAAAGGCTGGCGCTGGCTTCGACCATTACCTCAGCCGATTACATCCAAGCGCAGCGCCGCCGGCGTGAACTATGCGAAGCCGTCGCCGCGGCGATGCGCGATTGCGATTTGCTGGTGACGGCCGCGCAACCAGGCGAAGCGCGGCCCATTCATCAAATGACGAAATGGGCGTCCTTTGAGGTGCCGAATTTCACCATGCCCTTCAACCTGACCGGCCAGCCGGCGCTGAGCGTTTGCACCGGCTTTGGTGCGGGTGGCCTGCCAGTGGGCGCGCAGATTGTGGGCAGGCCGTTTGAGGATGCGACCGTGCTCCGCGCCGGTCAGGCGTATGAATTGGCAGCGGGGTGGCGCGCGAAGCGACCCGCGATGGCAGCGTAAGACTTCGTTTGACGCGGCGTGATCCGTTGCAGCGGATCACGCCGATCAGGATTTACCCCCGCAAGCCAAGGCGGTTCACGCGCGCCTCTTCCTCATCAATCGTGCGCTTGATGAAGGCGGCATAATCGGCAGGGTTCAGATATTCCACCGGCATATCCAGGCGGTCGAGCGTCGCAAGATGCGATGGATCATTCAGCGCGGTGCGGAAACCCTGATGCAGTTTCTCGACAATATCCGGATCCATCCCCGCCGGCCCGACCAGCCCATAGGGTGAGGTGATCACCATATCCTGATAGCCAAGATCAAGCAGCGTCGGCACATCGGGCAACTTCTTGCTGCGCTGGCGTGTCCAGACATTGAGCGCACGGAGCCGCCCTTCCAGGATCATCGGCAGCGTGCCGGAGCCGGTGGAGCAGGCTTCGATATGCCCACCAAGCAGGCTTGGCACGGCATCGCCCTCTCCACGGAAGGGCACATGCACAATATCCAGGTTTTCGCGCGTGGCGAGATCAATATTCGCCAAATGCGGCGTGCCATTTGCCCCCGTATTGCCGATGCGAATTTCACCCGGACGGCGGCGCGCATCCGCCACCAGATCAGCCCAACGCTGATAAGGGCCATCGCCACGCACGCACATGATGAACAGATAACCGGTCAGATGCATGATCGCGGTGAAATCGGTGCGCGGATTGAAGGACATGCGCTGCATGAAAGGCAGCCGCATGGCGGGTAGCGGGAATTGCGCGATGGTATAGCCATCGGGCCGTGCGCGCGCGACGCCGGCGGCGGAAAGTGTCGCCCCTGCGCCGGGGCGATTTTCTGTCAGCACCTGCACGCCAAAGGCGCGGGATGCGGCTTCGGCAAAGCCGCGCATTTGTACATCGGTGGCACCCCCTGGCGGGAAGGGCACCAGCAGCGTGATGGGGCGCGATGGAAAGCTCTGCGCCGCCGCAAGCCCTGGCGCGATGGCGGGGGCCGCGAGGGCCGAGAGAAGAATGTGCCGGCGTTTCATGTTGGTTGCTCCCTGTTCTTGTTTGTTCTGATGTGGTGCCCGTTACAGCCTTTGAAAGCCCCTCATGCTATTCCGGTTGGATGCCGGCGGCGGTGACCACGTCGCGCCATTGCGGAATTTCCTCACGCAGCCGCGCCGCCAAAGGTGCCGGGCCATTCAGCAATAATTGCGAACCGCGTTCGGCCATGCGGCGGGATAATTCGCTCTCCGGCGCAGCCAAGGGTGCCAATTCCGCGAGCAGCCGCGCAATGGGCTCGGGCGGCATGGCCTTTGGCGCCATCAGCGCAAACCAGAAGGGCACGCTATAGCGCGGCACCTGTTCGATAATGGCGGGCACATCGGGCAGCAAGGGCGCACGCGCCGTACCCGTGACGCCAAGCGGGCGGAGCGTGCCGGCGCGCAAATGTTCAAGCGGGATCGAGACATCGGTGATGATGCTGTCAATATCGCCAGCAAGCAGCGCATTCATCGCAAGTGTCGCACCCCGATACGGCACATGCAGCAATTCAATGCCCGCGCGCTGCATCAGAAGCGCGCCGGCCAGATGCGTGGCGGACCCCACGCCGGAACTGCCCCAGGAAACCTTGCCCGGATTGGCCTTGGCGCGGGCGAGGTAACTTGCCAAATCAGGCGCGCCATTGGGCCTGCCTGAGATCAGCAGCGGCGCATCCGTCACCAAACTCACCGGTTGCAAATCCGTCAGCGGATCAAGCCCCGGATCGCGCCGCATGGCGGGCAGGGTTGCAATGGATGAAGATGTGATCAGGAAGCTGTGATTGTCGGTTGCTTGCGCGACAAATTGTGCGCCAAGCGAACCACCCGCGCCGGCGCGATGTTCATAAATCACCGGCTGCCCCAGGCGCGGTGTCAGAAACTCCACCATGAAGCGCGCCGGGATATCCTGCGGCCCACCAGGCGCGAAGGGGCTGATCAGCCGCACGGGCCGATTGGGCCACGCCTGACCTTGCGCCAAGGCGGGCGCGGCAAGGCTTGCGCTGGCAACAGCAAGAAAGGCGCGACGTGTTGTGGCTGGCATGGCCTTCCCCCCGTTCAACCCAAACACCGCCGATAAAGCGCAATCAGCCTTTCCCAATGGCGCTCAGCGCCCGCCTTGTCGAAGCACCAACGGCCAGGAAAGGCGAAGCCGTGATGCACGGCCGGGTAGATTTCCAATTCCCCCTTGGCGCCTGAGGCTTCGGATAGCGCGCGCAATTCATCCACCATGGGCAGCGGCGCCAATTCATCATGCTCGGCACAAGCGATATAAAGCTCCGCACTGCCTTGCCCCAATGTCAGATGCGGGCTTTCCACAGCATCACTGACCAGCCAGGTGCCATAATAGGAAGCGGCGGCGGCGATCCGCCCCGGATAGCGTGCGGCGGCGGCCAGCGCATAGGGACCGCTCATGCAATAGCCATGCACGCCAACCGGGCCTGGGCGCACGTGTTTTTGTTGGTCGAGGAAACCCAACATATCGGCGATGTCTTCCATCACCGGTGGAATGGTCATTTTGGTGCGGATGGTGCGCATACGGTCGCGTTCCGGATCACCCACTGTCAGCACGCCGGGACCGAATTTGGAATCGCGGCCGGCGCGGTAATAAAGATTGGGCAGCACAACGTAATAGCCCGTGGCCGCAAGCCGCCGTGCCATGTCATACAGTTCCTCACGAATGCCGGGGGCGTCCATCAACATCAGCACGGCGGGAAAGGGGCCGTTGCGTTCGGGATGACAGATAAAACTTTCCATCGCGCCGGCGCGGGTTTGAATATCAATGATGTGCTCGATCATGGTGCTTGCCCCTTCAATCGGCTTTCACGCCAGCGGCGCGAATGACCTCGGCCCAGGATTGCAGATCGCCAGCAATGCGGCGGTTGAATGTCGCCATATCCTCAAAATTTGGCGTCAGGCCGGAATCGAGCAGCCTTTGCCGGAAGGTGGGATTTTCGAGCCCCTTGCGGATGGCCTCCACCCAGGCGCGCGCTGCATCGGCATTGATGGCGCGCGGGCCGCAAAGACCGAACCAGCCGGCCATTTCAAGCCCGGGCACCCAATCGGAAATCGGGCGCGCCTGTGGAAACAACGGCGATCCCGCATTGTCGCCAAGGGCCAGCAGGCGCAATTCACCGCCCTGGATCTGGCGCATCACATCACCAAGGTTCGTGATCATGAAATCCGCGCGCCCGCCCAGAATATCCACAATCGCTGGCGTGGCACCGCGATAGGGGATATGCACAATATCAAGCCCTGTCTTGGATTTGAGCAATTCCACCGACAGATGCTGCGCCGACCCAACGCCCGCCGAGGCATAGGATAACCCACCCGGCTTGGCGCGTGCGGCGGCAAGTAAGCCCGCCACATCCTTATGCGGCCCATTCGCCGCCACCACCAAACCATAGGTGGATAAAGCAACATTGGCGATGCCGGTCATTTCCGTGCGCGGATCAACCGGCAGGCTTGCACCCGGCAGATTGGGCGTGATGGTCATGGTGCCCATTGGGCATTGCAGCACCGTCGCGCCATCCGGCGCGCTGCGCGCCACCAATTCCGCAGCGATCAACCCATTGGCGCCGGTGCGGTTTTCAACCACGCCGCGCGCGGGCAAATGCGGCGCGGCATATTCGGCAATGAAGCGCGCCATCAAATCACCCGCACCGCCGGCGGCAAAGCCGCTGATGACACGCACGGTGCGATCCTGCGCCATGGCAGGGCCAGAAAAGGCCAGGGCAGCAAGCCCGGCAAGCAACAGATGACGCATGATGAACCTCCCTTATTTCGGGAGAGCCTATCAGGAAGCGGGCACGCCGCAATCCGGCAGGGCGCGCAACGCGCAAAGCCGTGCCGCGCCGTGGTCTCGTGAGGAAATCACGTCCAAGCCGGGCAGCGTTACGGCTTCCTCATCGCGTCCCGTCTCGGCAATGATCAGCGCGCCGGGCGCGATCCAGCCCTTGGCCTGCAAGGCCACCAAGGCGCGCGGCACCAGTCCCTTGCCATAGGGCGGGTCCAGAAACACCAAGCTGCATGGCGCCGCCGCGATGGGCGGCGCGGTGACATCCCCCGCAATCACGCGGCAATCATCACTGGCTTTGCAGGCCACGATATTCGCCCGCAAAGCTGCCAGCGCCGCGCGATCCTGTTCCATAAAAAAGCAGCGCGCCGCACCGCGTGAGAGTGCCTCAAGCCCCATGGCGCCAGTACCGGCAAAACCATCCAAAACCACAGCATTTTCGAAAACGGCCCGCCCCGCCCAGGGCGCGTGCCACAGCTGGTCAAATATCGCCTGCCGGGCGCGATCACTGGTCGGGCGCGTCATGAGGCCCGGCGGCGCCACCAGCGCGCGCCCCTTCCAGCGCCCGGCGATGATGCGCATCAGCCCTTGCCGCGACGCGGCGTTTGCGGCCCGGCATGGCGGGCGCGGGGTGGGCGTTGTGGCCTCGCTTCGGCTGCTTCCGGCGCTTCAGGTTCGGCTGCCGCTTCGCGCCCGCGCTTTGGCGCATCCAAGCCCAATTGCTCTCGCAACACCTTGGCGTTGACTTCTTCGGCCGCGCCGCGCGGCAGAGAGCCCAATTGGAAGGGGCCATAGGCGGTGCGGATCAGGCGCGTCACCACCAGGCCAAGATGCGCCATGACTTTACGCACTTCGCGGTTCTTGCCCTCACGCAGCGCCACCGTCAGCCAGGCATTGGTGCCCATGCGCGCATCAAGCCCGGCTTCGATGGGACCATAGGCGACACCATCCACACTCAGGCCCCGCGCCAGCGAGGCCAAGGCGCGTTCATCCACCTTGCCATGCACGCGCACGCGATAGCGCCTCAGCCAGCCATTGGCCGGCAATTCCAGCTTGCGCGCCAAAGCACCATCATTGGTCAGCAGCAAAAGCCCTTCGCTGGTCAGATCAAGCCGCCCGACCGAAACCAGCCGCGGCAAGCCCTGTGGCAGATTGGCGAAAACCGTGGGTCGGCCTTCAGGATCGCGATGCGTTGTCACAAAACCGGTTGGCTTGTGGTAGCGAAACAGCCGCGTCCGTTCCGGATTGGCGACCGGCTTGCCATTCACAAAAACCGCATCGCCCGCTGAGACAAAAGTCGCCGGGCTGGTCACCAGCTTGCCGCCAAGCCGCACCAAACCTTCGGCGATCAGCTTTTCCGCATCGCGGCGAGAAGCCACACCGGCGCGGGCCAGAAACTTCGCAATACGCTCACCGCGCGGCGCTTCGGCTTCTTCTTCGTCACTCATGGGCGGCAGGCCGCGATGAAGGCACGGAAGATTGCGGGATCATCGGGATCAACCGCATATTCCGGGTGCCATTGCACGCCAAGCGCAAAGCGGTAGCCAGGGTGTTCAATACCCTCAATCACGCCATCGGGGGCCAGCGCATTCACCACGCCGCCATCGCCAATGCTTGCCACCGCCTGGTGATGGGCGGAATTCACCGCCATGCGCGGCTTGCCGATAATGCGCGACAACATGCTGCCTTCGGTCAGCACCACCTCATGCCCCGGTTCCGTGCGCGGATTGGGTTGTTCATGCGCCAAAGCGCCTGGCACCTCATCCGGGATGTGTTGGATCAGCCGGCCACCAAGCGCCACCGCCAGCAATTGCTGCCCGCCGCAAATCCCAAGAACGGGCTTATCGCGGGCAAGGGCCGCACGCGTTGCGGCCATTTCGAAATCCGTCCGGCCGGGCTTGAGTGTGACCTTGGGATGCGGCGCACCACCGCCCCAAAGGGCCGGGTCCACATCAAAGGCGCCGCCGGTCACCATCAGCCCATCCACTTCAGCCAGATAGGCATTCGCCATTTCGGGGTGATGCGGCAGCGCTACCGGCAAGCCCCCCGCCGCGACAATGGCCGAGAAGTAATTCTGCCGCAGCGCATACCAGGGCAGCTTGGACCAGCCACCGGCCTCTTCGGAATCGAGTGTAACACCAATCAGGGGAAGGGATCGCATGGAGCAGCTTTAGGATATTTCGGGGGTAAAGGAAAACACGCTGGGAATTGCTAGCTGCGTTCGGGCCCAAGCACACAACAAGGGAAAGGTTTTTTTCCGCGATGGTTGCAGGTTTTGGCAAGGGACCAGATACCAAATCCAAATAGGGCAACTCCGCGCCCTGACTGCGGCCGCGGAAATAATCACCTATCGTAAAGCACAATTCACAGTGTCCGGGCTGTAAATCAGCCAAGTCACCAAGTACGGAGATAATCAGCCGCCGGAGAGCGTGTTTGGAGCCCGGAAATGGCGTATCCGTGGAACGCCGCGAATGAAAATCTTTGCGTCCCTTAACCGCAAGCGGCGTGTTACGCTTTCCGCGGTTGCTAATCACATCCCGCGAAACAGATGCGCGAACATCCGGCTCGCGACCAGCGTCTCCGGGCGGCCGCGCAGCATGAGTAGTACGCGCCCCGTTTCCTCGCGCCGCGCCGCGAGGATGTGGCGCGCCTGCACGACAAGCCCGCGATGCACCTGCCAGAAGCGCTGCGGATCCAGCCGCGGCAGCAGATCGCGGAGCGATAGGCGGATCAGGTGCTCCCGCTCCGCCGTGACGACGCGGACATACTTGTCGGCGGCCGCGAAGTAGAGAACCTCCTCGACCGGCACGAGATGCACGACCTCGCTGGCCTGGGCGCGGATAACATGGAGCCGCGGCGCCCCGACGCCTGCGGGCGCTGGCATGGCCCGCAGCTGCGCCACCGCGTCGTCAAGCGCGGCCGCAGGCTCGCGCCTGTCGCCGAGCTGCCGCATCAGCCGCGCGACACAGGCGGCCAGGCGACCCTGCTCGACCGGCTTCAGCAAGTAGTCCAGCGCCTGCGCCTCGAAGGCCCGCAACGCATATTCGTCATGCGCCGTGACGAAGACCATGAGCGGCGGCGGCACGTCATGCGGCCAGTCCTCGATGATGGCGTGCGCGGCGGCCAACCCGTCGAGGCATGGCATCCGGATATCGAGGAAGCAGACATCCGGGCGGTGCGCGAGCGCGGCCACCAGCGCTGCCGCGCCGTCGGGCGCCGGGGGCAGCAGGGCAAGGCCGGGCCAGCAGGCGGCAAGCTCAGCCGCCAGCGCGGCGGCGAGCAGTGGTTCGTCCTCAGCGATCAGGGCGCGCGGGCCGGGGCTCATGGCGCAGAGGGTGCCACCGGCAGCGCCATTGGCAAACGGAGCGTCACCAGCGCACCGCCCTCCGCGTCGCCGGCCGCCGCGAGGGTGACCGACGCCGCGCTCCCATGGAGGAGGCGCAGCCGCTCGCGAAGCTGGACAAGGCCGAACCTGTCCTGCGCAGCCGCCGGCAATCCGACACCCGTGTCGCGGATCCGCAGCAGGAGCTCGCTGCCCTCCCCGCGGGCGCTGATCTCGATCCGACCGCCCTCGGGCTTTGGTTCAATGCCGTGGCGGATTGCATTCTCCACCGCTGGTTGGAGCAGCAGGGCCGGCACCTGCACGGGTTCCAGCGCGGTGGGGATGTCCCATCGCGCCGTGAGGCGTGCGCCAAGCCGGATCTGCATCAGCGCGAGGTAGTCCTCGATCCAGGCGCGTTCCGCGGCCACGCTATGCGTCTCCGCGCGGCTCGCGCCGAGGGTGGCGCGCAGGAAGCCCACCAGGCGGTCGAGCATTGCCGTCGCGCGCGGCGGGTCGGTTGCGATCAGCGCGCGCAGCGTGGCGAGTGTGTTGAACAGCATGTGTGGATCGAGCTGCGCCTTGAGCGCGGCGAGCCGCGCCGCCTCAACCTGCCGGGCCAGCGCCTCCTGCCGGCCGCGGCTGTAGAAGGCGGCGGTCATGGCAACGCCCACCGCCAGCCCGAACACGGCGACGGCACCCGCCCCGCCGGCCACTGCGGATGGGCCGGCCAGCATCCCGCCGAGCGCCATGCCGGCGAGCACCCCGGCCGGCAGGCCGAGCCCGAGCAGCAGCGCCGCACCGCGCGGCGGTGGCCAATAATGCGGCGGGGCTGCGCCGAGCGGTCCCCTCAGCAGGAAACGTCCGAGATCCACCGCCGCCCAGGTACAGAGGCTGATCGCCAGACTGCGCGTCAGCGCCGTGCCATAGCCCGCAGTGCCGGGTAGCACCGCCTGTGCCAGCCAGGCGGTGGGCGGTGCCAGCGCGACCGCAAGCAGCAGCCGACGACCGAGGCCGCGCGCCGCGCCGGGCGGCAACCATGTCCGCGGCCTCATGGCGCGAGGTGACGCACAAAATGCTGAACAATCGCCGCCTGCGCTGCCGCGCGCTCCGCGGGATCGAAGCCCGGTTCGGGCCTGCCGCCCAGCGGGTGCCGCTCCGCTACCGCCTGCGCGACGCTGCTGGGCCAGGGCGACATGGCGTCCATATGCCCTGCCCCGGCCATCACGGCGAGCGGCGTGCAGGTGCCGCAATGCCGCAGGATGCGGTCGGCATGGAAGGCATTGGGCGTGAGGCGATCCGCCTCCGCGCGCACCACGCCGACCGGCACGGCGACCTGCGCCAGGCTGTCGGCGCGGAAGATCGCCCCGACCGGGATCGAGACGGCGACGACGACGATGCGGGGATCCCGCCCGCCATGCCGCGCATTGTTCTCCTGCCCCAGCAGGAAATCCGGCACGTTGCGGGCGGATTCGAAGCGCGCGCGGCGGGCGGCGCGCGCGGCCTCGTCCGGCAGGCCATTGTAGCAGAAGCCGAGATCGGCCTCCCCCGCGGCGAGGCAATGGCGGATGAGGTCGCGCAAGCTCCACTCGGCGCCGACGAGCGTCATTGCGGTGATGGCGCCGGCGGAGGTGCCGTGCACGCCCACCCGGTCGAGCCGCAGCCGCGGCCCCCATTCGGGGTGTGCGGCCAGAGCGTCCAGCGCGGCGCTCGCCTCGCGCGGGCGGAGGCGCCAGGATTCCGGTCCCGCGGCGGTGACATCGGCGTTGTTGTCGCCGCGGTGCAGAAGCTGTGCCACGACGAAGCCCGCCGCCGCGAGGCGCGCGGCGAGGGCGTGCTCGGCGAGCGGGTTGCCGCCCGTGCCGTGCGACATGAGAACCACGCGCCGGGGTCCCGAGAGGGGCGGTGCGGCGGGCGCGACTGACAGGTTGAAGGGGCCGGACGCCATCGGCCGCGCTCGGGCGGCGGTGGGATAGACGAGGCGCAGCGGCATCCCATCGGCCTCGATCTGCGCGACACCTGGCTGCGCGACGGCGGCGGCGGCGAAGCCGAGCACCAGCGTGACGCCGAGGGCGAGGGCAGGAAGGAGCTGGCGGAAAGGGCTTCGAGGCATGAGCATCTCCATGGACCCTGACTGGGCATGGGAGATTTAGCACCCCATCCTGCATGGCACCGCGGTGATGCGACGAAACAGCTTGGGCTGGCGGGAAATGACGCGAGGGCGACGTAGTCTGCGGGCGAGGTGGCCAGCCGCCATCATGCACCTGGCGAAATGGCGAGGCGGGCACGCGCGCGGTGATGAAGGCCCGATTACAGCGTGGCAGTGGAGTCTAGGGTATAACCGTCGCTATGCACCGCCGAGTGTCCGGTCGAATTGGGGGCTTCTCCACACGGGAAGGCATCGCATAGCGCAGCTTTAGCCCGGTTTGGGCGAAAAGGGAATCGCGCCCCCTGGACCGGTAAGCCCCGGCAAGGCAGGAAGGCGCCATGACGCCCATGGAGATCGCGCTGGAAGAAGCCCGCGCCGCGGCTGAACGCGGTGAGGTGCCGGTCGGCGCCGTCGTGACTGACAAATACGGCACGGTGCTGGCGCGGGCGGGCAATGAGGTTGAAGCGCGCCATGATCCCTCTGCCCACGCGGAGATGCTGGCACTGCGCGCCGCGGCGCAGCGCCTGCGCCAAACCCGCCTGAGCGATTGCACCCTGACCGTGTCACTGGAACCCTGCCCGATGTGCGCCCAGGCCGCGTCCTTTTTTCGCGTGGCGCGCGTGGTGTTTGGCGCCTATGACCCGAAGGGCGGGGGCGTGGATCACGGGGCGCGGGTTTTTGCGGCATCCTCCTGCCATCACCAACCCGAAGTGGTGGGCGGCGTGCGGGAAGGTGAATGCGCCGCCCTGCTGCGCGGCTTCTTTGAAGCCCGGCGTTGACGCGGCGGAAACTATGCCAGGATAATGCTGTAATTCTGAGCATTTCTTCCTGGGAAGGGCTTCATGCGCGTCCTCAAGGGCCAGGACCTCATGCAGGGGTCCGACCATGAATTCATTGTCAAGCTCTATCGCCGCA
>JADCFP010000146.1 GCA_020249465.1 Roseomonas sp.
CGCCGGGATGCACTTGAGAGCACCGTTCTCGCCGCGCTGCGCAGTAAGCTCTTGGACCCGGGGCAATTTGAGGTTTACGCGAAGCATTTTGTGGCCGAGTGGAACCGCCAGCAGTCGGAGGCCTCGGCTCAATTGGCCGTCAAGCGCGCTGAGGTTGACCGCCTCAAGCAGCAACTCTCTAAACTTGTGGATGCTTTGGCGGATGGGGCCCCTGTGCATAGTGTAAAGGATCGCATGGCGGAGCTTGAGGGTCGCAAGCTCAAGCTGATGGCAGAGCTGGAGCAGGCGGAGCAGCCTGCCCCACGGCTCTTCCCGAATATGGGCCAACTCTACCGTGAGCGGGTGGCCGAGCTGATTGACGAGCTTCAGGCCGATGACAGCGAGGGCCTTCGGACGCGGCTTCGTTCCCTGGTGGATGAGGTCCGCCTGGTGCCGGAGGGTGATGATCTTCGTGTGGAGGTTCGCGGTGCGCTTGCTGGTATTTTGCACTTGGCGTCGGGCGGTGCTGGCCTGGATGGTGCCGGTGCTGGTATGGCTAGCGCCGGAGCTGTTGCCCAAGGCGTTGTGATGCCTGGTGAATCTTCGGATGTTCTTGGAATGTTTGGTGTGCAAATTAAGATGGATGCGGGGACAGGCTGCCAACGGAGCCAATATGTGGAGGTGTGTATCTGAAGGATTACGCGCACCAGAAGTTGGGCATTTCTGCTAAAGGTTCACCACGCGGACGTCGCTTCCCTTGCACTGATAGCCGATTTGATAGGTGAACCCTACTTCTTGCCTTCTCGTTCTCGAAGCCTGCGCCTTTGACGAGGACTGGCTGATCAGGCTCGACGGCAACAACCTCGTGGCGACGAGGAATGAGGGCATAAATGACGGGTGCCGCCAAGCAATCCTTCCTTCCTTTGGCGTTCCGGCCCTTGTAGACTAGACGATTTCCGGTTATATTTCCGGAAATTTTTCAGGCAGACTGCGATCATGTCTCAGAAAATTACCCCCAAGCCCCCCTCCCCCGTCACCGAGCATAGGCGCCGCCAAAGAATTCGCGGCCTCCAGCGCCTGGAAGTACAGGTACGTGGCGAGGATGCGCCCCTTCTTCGAGCCATCGCAGCTGCCCTTACCGACCCAGACCGGGCAAGCGACACTCGCGAACTTTTGCGACAGAAATTTCAATCCAACGCAAAGGTGAGCTTCAAAGCGCTGCTCTCGGCTGCGCCACTTGAAGACATTGAGATTGTACGCAGCACCGAGACCAGCCGGATAGTCGAATTGTGACTTGGTTGCTTGATACCAACATTCTCTCGGAGGTCAGGAAAGGGCCTCGCTGCCACCCGAATGTTGCTGCGTGGTGGGCCGGAGTGAATGACGATGAGATTTTTCTGAGTGTCCTGACAGTTGGCGAAATTCGGCAGGGTATTGAGCGGGTCCGCCCCCGTGACCCCGCAAAGGCTGACGCCCTTGATCGGTGGCTACGGGAGGTGACTATTGGTTTCAGCGGGAGGATCATCGGCGTAGATGTGGCGGTGGCGGAAGCTTGGGGACGGCTCGTGGTCCGTCGATCTGTGCCGGTCATTGATGCTCTGTTGGCTGCGACAGCGCTTGTGCACGGCCTCGCCTTGGTGACACGCAATACAGCGGATGTGTCCGGTTTAGGGATCGCCACGCTGAACCCGTTTGAGGGAGCCGCGGGCCGCACTTAGAAGTCGGCCACTAGCAGCTTATCGGTCACCTAGCGAGATATGATGTCAACACTAAGCTTATCTGCGCGATTTCAACAGCATTTTTGTCAACACTGACCTCAAGCAATGTTGTCAACACTGAAGTCGAGAACCATGGACGGTTCATGTTTGACCACATTGAGGGCCCCAGACACTGCTGGTCCGGTATGTTGTCAACACTCAAATCGCCATCACTGCCCCATCGTTGGAAACAGGGTTCGATTATGCCATGCGAGAAGGGTGTCGCACTCATCAGCCGAAGCCAGATGTCTGCGCGTCCGATGCGGCTGTTGGATGGCTGCTTTCGTTGAGTGACACCTATAATTTTTTGATGTCCACTTTTAATGGAATAAGTCGCCATTTTATGAGGATGGGATCCATCATCAAAAAATGACATCATTTTAATTGGGGGCTTACGCCCCCCGTTAATACGGAATCACGTAACGCGTTTTCGGATTTCAGAAACGCTTTTTCTGGATTTCAAAACGCGCGCTCCGACCGTCAAAATCCATGAATTCCGTGATTGAAAAACGCGAAGAAGAAATGCGTTTGGACGGCTCGATGATATACGTCTGTAATCGGGAAACGTGAGACGGTGGAAGAAGTAACGCTTATTCCGGATTTGGAAACGCCTTCCCTGGGGGAGAAGCAGTCCCTTATCGGCTGAGGGTCCATGGCCGTCAGTGGTCTACGGTCAAGCAATGGGGTCGACTCGGTTCGCCTATCGCTGAGTCAACCCCGAAACATTGTTTGACGCTACCAGGGCGTGGCGCCGCATAACGCAGCAATGGCCAGCCTCCCCCCGCAAAGCTATTTCAGGACGAAGCAGAACTTAGCGTTCAGGCGCCCGTACCCGGCACAGCGCATCGCTCTCAAGTCACCACGCAGCGCCACAATTGTCTATTTGAGACATCTATTGACATGCTGGCTGCGGGCCCAATAATAATCATCAACGGAGAGCGCCTATGCCCAATGTGAACCTTGGCCCCCACTTCGACCGCTTCGTGCAGGAAAAACTGGCGGAAGGCCGCTACCAGAACGCCAGCGAAGTCATACGCGCAGGCCTGCGCCTGCTTGAGGATGCCGAAGCGACCAACCTCGAGCGCCGCGCCGCCATACGCGCCGAGCTTGCGGAACGCGCCAATGATGGCCGCCCCACGCAGCCCGCCGCCCGTGTCTTCGAAGACCTCCGCGCCCATCACCAAAGCAAGGTGAAGGCCGACACGCATGGCGCTTAGTGTCCGCTTCCACCCTGCGGCACGCACACAGCTTTTCGAGCTTTACGAATACATCGCCGCCGAGACCGGCCGCGACCTTGCAGGCGGCTTCATCGACCGCCTTGAGGCCAGTTGCCTCAGCCTCGGCACCTTCCCCGAGATGGGCCGCAAGGCGGAAGACCTTGGCCCCGATCTTCGCCTGCATCCTTTCGAACGGCGTGCGGTGATCATCTATCGCGTCACGCCTGAGGCCGTTGAGATCCTCGGCATCTATTACGGAGGCCGCAACCTAGCGGCCCTCTCAGAGCCGCCAGCGGGCGAGTAGCAAACCTTTCCAGGCGGTTGCCGCCGCCGGTTCCAGGCATCTCCCCTGCCCTGCTGCGTCCGCGTCCGTTTGTCTCGGGCATAGTGGCCGCAAGTACTGCGGAGGATTGAAATGCTTTTCTCCGCAGTAATTTGGGTTTGCCGCCACGGCTGGTTGCTGCTGATCATTCCCAATACACACGACAGGCTTAAACACGGGCGTAGGCCCAGAACCTCACGGTTGAGCCATGTGTCCGGTCGAATTTGGGGGCAGGTCCTCATGCCTGTACCCATGGTTCATCTCCCTTAATGCACAATATGTGATCAAAAGAGCGGCACAAGACCGCGATAGGTCTACCTCGCCTCGGAAGCGCGAGCTGATCCGATACAGAGCTCCACCACTTGGTTTCAAATGATTTGACGAATGACATGCGCAACAGACGCGGACGCCGGGCGCATAAAGCTGATCTTGCGATACCTCAATACCAATACTCGGTAACGCCCTAGCGTGAGCACTGTCTTAAGTTTGTTGAATGAAGCGTTACCGCTCAGGCGAAGTTTCCCAAATAAAGGAGATAGCTACAATGGCCACGTCAAACATCACACGCCGCGCCGCAAGCGGGCTCGCCTTGGCTGCCTTCATCACGCGGGCTGTGACCGCGCAGACTGGCAGCCAGGCAGAAGAACGCCCCGTTGGCCGCGTAACTCTCTCCCAGACCCAAGTGAGTTTGTTTGGCAGCGTATCCTGGGGCCATGGAACGCTAACCTTCGATGGTCGCAGCTATCGCTTTCGTATCCGCGGCCTGGGCATCGGTGGAATCGGGATTTCCGAGTTGCATGCTACGGGCGAAGTCTATCGCCTTTCTCGGTTAGCCGATTTTCCAGGTCTCTATGGCGGCGCACGTACCGGTGCGGTCGCAGGCTCCAGCGCTGTTCAAGGTGGTCTATGGTTAGAAAACCCAGCTGGCGTCATGATCTCTCTTCATCCAGAACGTAGCGGTTACGCGCTACAAGTCGGAGCTGATGGATTGCTGATTCAAATGGACTAATATTTTTTGGATCAGCCGCTCTGACTGTACTGCTTACTATGCGTGCTATAGGGAGAATTTTTCATGCGGTTCAGGCGCACCTTATTGTCCATCATATTCGTTGGCTTTTTTTCGCTTCCTGCTATGGCTCAAGACATGGCTCTTAGGCCGGGTTGGAGTTTCAATCTTGGCGCCTACCTCTGGCTACCAACACTAGATGGGAAAGTGAATTATGCCCTACCGACAGGCGCTGGTGGTACGGCGGATGTATCGGTGGATGCGGGCGACTATTTCTCAAAATTGAATTTTGCTGCCTTGATCGCGGCTGAAGTCCGGTATGAGCGCTTCTCCCTGATCACCGACCTTGTACATATGAACATTGGGACTGATTCAAGTCACCTAAATTCGGTGAATATCTCTGGCCTACCCTCCCAAACGCTCTCGACCACCACCAACAAAAACGCAGACACAAATTTAAAGGCCCTGATACTCACCATGGCGGGCGGCTTCACGACGGCCGCTGGTAGTTGGGGGAATGTCGATGTGATCGGCGGCTTCCGATATTTTGGCGCGGAGCTTCGCACGGACTATACGCTATCAGCAGACATTGTTGGACCAGGCGGTCATGGCGTGGCGTTGGCGCGGAATGGGCGCTTATCTGGAAGCCAGGACATTTGGAACGGAATAATTGGCCTACGCGGGCGGTTGCGCCTGGGCGAAAGCGGCTTCTTTGTGCCCTACTACGTTGATGTTGGCACAGGCGATTCGCGCCTGACCAGCCAAGTCTTCAGCGGCATCGGCTATCAGACCGGCGCGGTCGGCGTACAACTTGGCTACCGCTATCTGCACTTCGATCAAAGGGGCAATAGCCTGACACAAGACCTGACGATGCAGGGCGCCTACCTTGCACTGAACTATTCATTCTAATCCGAATTTTTCGACTATTATGTATTAGGGCCGCGTTGGTAAGCGCCGGCGAAGGTCACGCAATTGCGCCAACAGCGCAGCCGCCTCCCGATCCGCTGGGTTAAGCGCGACCGCTGCGGCAGCGAGCCGCTCAGCCTCGGTGATATTCGCGCGGTCGCGTTCAATGGTCGCAAGCGCAAATAGGCTGTCGCGATGGCGCGGATGGCGCTCCAGATTTGCGCGGAGTACCGCCACCGCGTCGTCAGTCCGCCGCAATTGATTGAGCGCTATGCCCTGAACATAGGCATAGCGCGGTTCCTCTGGCCGTAACGTGCTCGCCTGAGAGAGCGGGCCAAGCGCATCACCCACGCGCCCTTGTTGGGCGAGTGTTAGCGCCAGCGCATAATGCGCCTCGGCTTCGTGCGGATGCGCGGCAACGGCACGCCGTAATGTCGCTTCCGCTGCGTCGCGCTGCCCGCGCCGTGCTTCGAAATCGGCGAAATTCACCAGCGCACCAAGATGCGTCGGATCGCGCGCCAATGCATCGCGATAGGCCGCCTCGGCGCCCGCCATATCACCACGTGCGGCAAGCAAGGCAGCGATGTTCACATGCGCCTCCGGCCGCTCAGCCGCGACACGCTCGCTCGTGAGCAATTCTGCCCAAGCCTGGGTAAAGGCCGTGCGCGCAGCCTCTGGCAGGGCTTCAAGCGGCACTGGCGCAAGGGCGCGTGCCGCTTCAATGCGCACCAGCCTGGTCTCGTCTGCCAGAAAGCGCGCCGCGTGCAGACGGTTGCGCGGGTGCAGCCCATCCAAGGTGCGAAGGGCAGCCGCGCGCACCAGCGGTTCCGGGTCTAGCAAGGTCGCGCCAATCGCTTGTGCCGAGGCCTGAGAAGGAGGCGTGGGCAACAGGGAAATAGCCGTCGCACGTAGGATCGGCGAATGGGCTCGGTTGGTTGCCACGGCGGCAAGAAGCCTATCCGCACCGGCATCACCCTGTCGTCCCGCCGCGATTGCCAAAGCGGGGTGTGGATCATCGCGACGCTGTGGCCCGAACCATGCCACGATGTGGTTCGCCGCCCAGGATTGCGGGCGATCTGCGTGGCATGATGTGCAAACATCTGGCGCACCGATCTGCGTCGCCACATCAGGGCGCGGAATGCTGAAGGCGTGATCGCGCCGCCGATCCACGCCCATATAGGTCACGGCTGGCATGTGACAGGATACGCATTGCGCGCCAGCACTGCCGGGCGGATGCCGATGATGTTCCGCCACATCAAAGCGTGCCGGCAGATGGCATTGTGCGCAGACCGCATTGCCTTCGGCGCGCAGCGTACCGCGATGCGGGTCATGGCAATCGGCGCAAACCACGCCGGCGCGCTGCATGCGGCTTTGCACGAAGGATCCCCATTCGAATACCTCACCCTGAATTTGGCCATCGGCGTGATACTCGCCCTGCTGCAGCAGCAGCGGCGCATGAGTGTCCAGAAAGCGCTGCCCAGGCAGCGGGTCCGCAACCAAGGGGCGTGATCGCGAATGACAGGGCGCGCAGCTTTCCACTTGAGCAGCAGTGGCTTGCCGCGGCGGCCCATCCCAGCGCGCGATGCCACGCGGATCATCCTTGGCGAAGCGCCAGGCGCTGCCGGAAGCATCGCGCAACCACACTGAAAGCCCACGATGCGGATTGCCTTTATCAGCACCCGCCTGCGCCCAGGTCACATGCGCTGCGCCGGGCCCGTGGCAGCTTTCGCAGCCCACACTGATTTCGGTCCAGCTTGTATCGTAGCGATCCGTCGCCTGATCATATCCGCGCACCAAGCCGGTCGAATGGCAGGATGCGCACATGAAATTCCACGTCTGCTCGCGCCCAGTCCAATGCAAAGGATCGCTGGCTGGCAGCGGATCATCCGCCATCAAATGGTACCAGCGCTGCCCCCCCTGTTCGCGCGGACGGCTATCCCATGCCCAGGGCAGCGCCTGACGGCGCCCATCAGGAAACAAAACCAGATATTGCTGGAGTGGGTCTACGCCAAATGTTTCAGTGATGGTGAAATCCGCAACTGTTCCACCAGGTCCATCAGTTCTGATGATATAATGATCACCATCTCGTCGGAAGGTGGCGCTGTGCTTTCCATCATGGACCGTCACGCCCGAGAAATCGCCAAGCACATTCGCCGGTATGGCGGTAGCCATGGCGCGCGCGTGATCACTGCTGCGCCAATCGCCATATTCCCGCGCGTGGCAGCTGCCGCAGCTCGCCGAGCCAACAAAGCCTGCACGCGCTGCCTCACGCGCACGTGGTTCGGCCGAGTGCGTGAGTAGCGCCACAATGCCCAATGGCAGCAGGATGGCAGCAAGTAGCGCCGCCCAGCCCGACAGGCGCCGCGCGCCTGTCAGCGCGGGAACAGAAGCTGAATCTGGAAGCGAATCTGCCATTCGGGTCCTATGTCAGGGCGGATGGCGTTATAATACGCGCCTATCTGTGTATTCACAGGCTGCTGCCCGATACGGAAAATCTGACCGACCGCAAGCCCCAGCGGTACCGTCCACTGCTCACCTGACTTAGCCTCCCAATTTGCGGTGACGATTGGCGAAAAGGACATATAAGTCCCGGGAGACGAAGCAAAGTTATAATTCACGAAGGGCTGCATGGTGAGCGTATTGTAGCGATTGCGCCCAGCGCCACCGGCTGACCAGACATTGTTCGCCAGCCCACCAATCACCCAAGGCCCCGTCATAGTGAGCGCGACAAGACTCGGCCCTGCGCCCCAGACATTGCTGCCAAGGGCCTGATCTGTCGTTGTTGGTGCCTGCACCACTGGACCGACGCCCCAGATGAGCCGCCCCGTCTGTGCCGGGGATAAAAAGGCCGAGAATTGCGTGGCGCCCAGACCGAAGGTCGTGCCCTCCCCAGGTGCCATTCCAGGCTGCGAGATAACCGGCAAGATGGTGCGCGTGACCAGGTTCCACTGATCGCTCAGGCTGATAGGGATGACTGGTTGGATGTTGAGCACATTCTGGATGTGGTCATTTGGCCCATAGCCAAAATTTATATTGTTTTGGAAAGGCACGCTGATCATTGCCGCAATTGGGTTTTGTGCCGCGCGTGCCAGTTCTTCCGCGCTGCCCCCGGTTGCCGCTTGTGGTTCTTGCGCCGCTACCTGACTGGCGAGCCCAAGGATGGCAGCCATTGCTGCCATCCCAGCTGATGCGCGGCACCGCTTGGCTGAAGCCGGAACCACGGCATGCCAGCCTTGTCTAATCAGTCTCGCCTGACCTGCCGCCGCGCCATTTCTTCCTGCAGTGCTTGTAGCGACGCCGGGGTGATGGTGCTGTCGCCAAGATCAATCGTTAGCCGCACAATCCGCCCGGTAAAGGGATTGGGTGAGGTATAGTCTCGGTCATCTACCGACGTGCCGGTATCCAGGCCAACATCGAAGGTTTCATCCCAAGCGACGGTGAAGGGTAGCGTATTGGGCAACGCCCGCTGCGCCACTTGTCTGCCATTGATGGTCAGTGTCCCGGTACCACCGCGGCCAAAGGGCAGACCCTGCGGTTGCATCTGCCAATCAAAGACCAGCGTATGGCGCCCAGGCGGTAAGGCTGATGGGCCTTCCCAGCGGTGGTTCTGCGTGCCGAGAAAGTTCCAATTGAACACCGGACGCCCCTGGACCAGATAGAAAGCATAGCCTGAGAAACGGCCACCCTGCGTGACCAGCACACCATTCGCCCCACCTTGCGGTACTTCGATTTCGGCGGTGACGCGGTAGGATCGGTTGAGCAGGCTCGGCGCCGCGCTGCCCTGTATTGAGCTTACCGGACCGGTATAGACGAATTGCCGCCGACCAGCGGCCGGACCAGGCCGTGCGGAGATCAGCCGGGTCAGCGTGGAATTATCAAGCGGGAGAACCTGGTAGCGCGTGGCTTCCACCAGAAACAGATCCTGCATCATGCGCAGCTTCGCTGGCTCCCGCGCTGCGAGATTGCGGATCTGCGTCGGATCTTCAGCCAAATTGTAGAGTTCCCAAGTGTAGCCGCCGACAACATCGGTGGGCTTGGGCGAAGTCGAATCCCAGGGTGGGACAGGCGGCGTGGTGCTGGCCATCCAGCCTTCATGATAGATGGCGCGGTTGCCCATGATTTCGAAATACTGAGTCCGCCGACGCGAAGGCGCATCGCGACCCGCCGCATCGAAAGTATACGCCATACTGACGCCTTCAATGGGACGCTGCGCGATACCATTGACCATGGTCGGCGTCTCGATGCCAACCGCTTCCAGGATGGTGGGCACCACATCAATCACATGGTGGAACTGGTGGCGGATGCCGCCGCGTTCGGAAATACGCCGAGGCCAGGAGATAGCCATACCGTTGCGCGTACCGCCAAGATGGGAGGCGATCTGCTTAGTCCAGCGATAGGGCGTATTGAGCGCAAAGGTCCAACCGATGGACATGTGGTTATAGGTTCGGTCATTCCCCCAACTATCAAGGAACGGCATCATCTGATCCACTGTGAAGAAGGTACCATTGAACCAAGCGACCTCATTCACCGTGCCATCGGGGCCACCTTCGGCACTGCCGCCATTATCGCCGCTGATGTAGATGATGAGCGTATTATCGGTCTGCCCAGCATCCTCTACTGCCTGGATCACGCGACCGATCTCGAAATCGGTATACGCAAGGTAGGCGGCGTAGACCTCCATCTGGCGCGCATAAAGGCGCCGCTGATTATCGGTGAGGCTTTCCCAGCGCGGTATGTATTCCGGCAGCGGTGGTAGTTCCGCATTGGCGGGAATCACCCCCATGCGACGCTGATTTTCGAAGATGCGCTGGCGCAGCACTTCCCATCCGCCGTCAAACTGGCCACGGAAACGGGCAATCCATTCTGGGGTTGCGTGATGCGGCGCATGTGCACCGCCTGGGGCATAGTGAATGAACCAGGGCCGATTAGGGGCCACAGAGGTCGTAAGACGGATATAGTCAATTGCTTCATCGGCCATCGCTGTGGTCAGGTTCCAGCCCGGCTTGCCGAGATTTGGATGGATGGGTGTCGTATTACGGAACAAATTACCCGGCTGCCACTGGCTGGTATCGCCACCCACAAAGCCATAGAAGAAATCATAGCCTTGACCAGTCGGCCAATTATTGAATGGGCCAGCCGGGCTCGCCTCCCAGGTTGGGATATTGTGGTTCTTGCCAAACCAAGCGGTCGCGAAGCCATTGCGCTGCAATGTTGCCGCAACATGCGCGGTTTCAGGCGGAATGATTGAATTATAGCCCGGGAGACCCGTGGTGAGTTCGGAAATCACTCCGGCACCCACACTATGATGATTACGGCCGGTCAGTAACGCAGCCCGCGTCGGAGAACAGAGCGCTGTTGTATGGAATTGCGTATAGCGCAGCCCAGCCTGAGCTACGCGGTCCAGGGCGGGGGTTGGGATGACGCCGCCGAAGCTGGTGGGTGCGCCAAAGCCGACATCATCGGTGAGGATGACGAGGATATTGGGGGCATCCGTGGGTGCCGCGACCTGAGGGGGCCAAGCAACGCGGCTATCACCTACATTGGGCATGATTGTGCCCGTGAAGGGCGGTGTAGGCGCTGGCAGGCTGAAGGGGTTCGGGGTCATGACTGCATCAGGCGCACCTGGTGTGCCACGAATCTGCTGTGCGCCCACATCAGCGCTTAGGATCAGCGTGGCTGTAAGCCCTGCGAGGGCAATAAGCTTTGGCAGGCGCATGATGCTGGCTTCCTTCGTGCTTGAGTTTGTTTTTTATGCGACGCGATAGGCAAGGCTCTGCTTGGTGCCCGTGCTGTGTGGCTGTGTCGCACGCGGGCCGACTGAGAAGTTCTTCTCTAGCCATTGTCCCAATTAGGCACCTTGCTGTAGATCAATACCCATTGAGAGCGATCGCCGTAGGACGCTGGGCGTTGGCCGCTTCTTGATCCTCATCAATGAGACAGCGCTGCGCTGATGCTTGTTGCGAGCGATTGCGGATTGCAGTCAGGCCGGATTCCCCGGCCGCGGAGCGAAGCCCATGAGAAAGTCAGTCAAAACCTCCCGCGCGCTCTCGGGCAAAAAAGTCGTTGCTGAAGCGCCGCAGCCGGCCCCGGCAATTACAGCAGCGCCGAAAGCAACAGCCAGCCACGGCGCCTCACTGGATGAAAGGGTTGAAGCCGGTAAGGCGTTACGTGACAAGGTTCCGCGTACTGCCCAGGCAATATGGAAGAGGCCAGCAGATCGCCCGGACCCGGTGGCTATACTACAAGCATCTGACCCTGATAGGCTGCCCGAACTGGTGCCAATTCGCTACGGACGCATGCTGCAATCGCCCTTCGCCTTTTATCGCGGTGCTGCGGCGGTGATGGCGGGTGATCTGGCCAGAATGCCTTCCACCGGCTTACGCGTACAGGCCTGCGGCGACTGTCATCTTTCGAATTTCGGCGGCTTCGCGTCGCCCGAGCGTAACATATTGTTTGACATCAATGATTTCGATGAAACCTTGCCTGCGCCATGGGAATGGGATGTCAAGCGGCTTGTCACATCCTTCGTACTGGCATCACGGGCGAATGGCCTCGCGGATAAGGATGGACGAGCCGCCGCCGTCGCCTGCGCACGCAGCTACCGTAAACGTCTGCGGGAATTTGCGCGCATGTCGCCGCTTGATGTTTGGTATGCGCGTATCACGGCCGAGGATGTGGCTGCTGAGGTCCCACCGGAAACAGCAGAACGGTTGCGCGCGCGGGTTGAGAAGGCGACGAGTGATAGCAGTTCCGAATACGACTTTCCGCGACTTGCTGACGTAATCGGCGGACGCACAAGCATCCGCGACGCGCCGCCGCTCATCTTCCATCCCGATGCCGCACGAACTCCCGCTTTCGAGGAGGTGCTGAATCAGGTTTTCGCCGCTTATCGCGAAACGCTTGCGGATGACCGGCGTGTATTACTTGATCGCTACAAGATTGTAGATGCAGCAATCAAGGTGGTGGGGGTAGGAAGCGTTGGGCGGCGCTGCTGGATTGTATTGATGATGTCCGCCACCAATGATCCGCTCTTCCTGCAGGTGAAGGAGGCGACACAATCGGTGCTTGAGCCGCATGCTGGCAAGAGCGGCTACCCGCATCACGGCCAGAGGGTGGTCATGGGTCAGCGCCTGATGCAGCCAGCTTCTGACCTGTTCCTTGGCTGGGTTACGGGGCCTGGCGGGAAACAATTCTATTTCCGGCAACTACGCGATGCGAAGATCAAGCCTCTGGTAGAAACCTTCGATGAAGAACTCATGGAGACCTACGGTAAGCTCTGCGGCTGGTCACTTGCACGCGCGCATGCGCGCAGCGCGGATGTTGCACAAATCACCGGTTATCTCGGCAAGGGCGACCAATTCGATGAGGCGATGGGCGATTTTGCCCTTGCCTATGCGGATCAAGCCGAACGCGATCATGCCGCGCTCAAAGCGGCTGTGCGAAAGGGTAGCGTGTCTGTCACAACAGATGTTTAGTGGCACGTTGCCAGCCTTCTGGGAGCTGATGGGTTTAGCGCATTTTCGCGCTTAATCCTCAAGGCCAAGGCAAGGCCGCTTGGGGGAGTGCTTGATACGCAGATGATGGAGAGGCCGCCGCTCTGGGGAAGTTTCTGAACTCGCATCAGGACAGGCTTTTGTGTGCGCAGCTTCGGCAAACCAAGTGAACATGCCTGAAAGGGCCATATGATGGAAACTGCCGAACCCCTCGGGTCCCCGAACAAGGATACCGAGAATTTCTCTCTCTTCCTTGGCGGGCCCCTGTTCCAATTGATGCTGCGGGTGCATTTGACCGACGACGCGTTGCTGATGATGCGAAAGCGCGTCATCGTTATTACGCTGCTGACCTGGATGCCTTTGCTTGTCTTATCATGGTTGGAGGGTCACGCGCTGGGTGGGGTCGCTATCCCCTTTATCTTCGATGCTGAGGTCCATGTTCGCTTTCTTGTTGCCGTTCCCCTATTGATCGCTGCCGAATTGCTGGTGCAGGAGCGAATGCGGCCGGTGGCGCGCATGTTTCTTGAACGGCATCTTATTTCCGAAAAGGATCTACCGCATTACAAGGCGGCCATCATTTCAGCGTATCGGCTACGCAATTCGATCGTTGCAGAGATACTTCTTATCTGTTTTGTCTATGCCATTGGTATCATGATCATCTGGCGACAATACATCGCCATTGATGCAGCCACTTGGTATGTATCACCATCCGAGGAAGGAGCGCGCCTTTCTCTTGCTGGCATCTGGTTTGGTTTTGTCAGCCTGCCGTTTTTTCAATTTCTCCTTTGCCGATGGTACTTTCGCATTTTCATTTGGGTGCGTCTGCTCTGGCAGGTTTCACGCATCCGTCTGGGCCTGGTACCGACACACCCGGACCGCGTAGGTGGCCTTGGGTTCTTATCAATGGCCGTGCAGGGTTTCGTCGTTCTTGCCGCTGCGCACGGAGCATTATTGGCATCGTATCTGGCAAATCGTATCCTCCATTTTGGCGTGCCACTTTCCGGCTTTATGTTCGAGATCGGCGCCGTTGTAGTTTTTGTTCTATGCTTTGCACTCATGCCGCTTTTAGTATTTTCGGGCCAATTAGCCGCGACTAAGCGGGCGGGCATGCGGGAATACGGGACCTTGGCCGAGCGCTACGTACGCGCTTTCGACAGCAAGTGGCTGAGGGGTGGTGCGCCGGCCGATGAGGCTCTGTTGGGTAGCGCAGATATCCAGTCTCTTGCTGATCTATCAAACGGTTTCGACGTCGTGAGAACCATGCGCCTTGCACCAGTTACAAGGGATGATGTTGTTCGCCTAGTCATCGTCACGCTTGTGCCGGTCGCGCCGCTATTGTTGACCATGATGCCACTTGAGGAGTTAGTCAGGAGGCTAATTGGGGTTCTATTCTGAATTACTGGTTAAGGGTTAGTTGGTCCACGGCGCGCACTCATGAATCTACTTTGAGTTGCGCATGGGTTTGGGGCTTTACGTGTGTGTCCGACGTCAGCGCCTATGAGACCAAATTGGCGATTTGAGTAACGGAGGATTTCTGCCTCATCGTAACCCCAAGCAGAGTGAAGATGAGCCAGAAATCCTCCGCCCCACCCACGCGGGTGCCAGCCGAAAAGCTGGTCCGCGATATTCGCGGCGCCACGCGTAAGCACCATTCCGCCGAGGATAAGATCAGCATCGTCCTGGAAGGGCTCCGCGGCGAGGAAAGCATCGCCGCCCTATGCAGCTGCGAAGCCATCGCTGAGAGCCTGTATTACTCGTGGTCGAAGGAGTTCCCAGACGAGGCGCTGGCGCGCCACGGGTTCAAGCACCACGCCGAGCGGTACCCTCACATTGACAGTCGGGGCCGCGCCATGTTGGCTATCGGCGGCTTCGAGAAAGGATAAGGAGAAAAACGCTATGAAGAAGCGCCAGATCCTGCGTGCTGCGGCCGGCCTTGGACTGCTAGCCGCCCCCGCCTATGCGCAAGCGCCTTTCCCCAGTTCTCGCATCCGCATGGTCGTGGCCTTCCCGCCCGGTGGAAACACGGATATTTTTGGGCGCCTATTTGCCGAGCCCTTCGGGCAGGCGCTCGGCCAGCAGGTTGTCGTCGACAATCGCGGCGGCGCGGGCGGCCTCATCGGCTCAGGCGAGGTGCATCGCGCCCGACCGGACGGGTATACGTTGATCTTCCAGAGCCCGACGGCCGGGATCACAGGCCCGCTTACACGTCGTGTGCCGCCCTTTGATCCCGTCACGGGGTTTTCGCATATCTCCATCCTCGGCATTACGCCGCTCTGCCTCGCGGTGAACCCGCAGCTTGGTGTGAACAACCTGGCCGAATTGATCGCCATGATCCGCGCCCAGCCGGGCCGACTGAGCTATGGCAGCTCTGGCATCGGCGGCGTCCCGCACCTCGCGACGGAGTTGCTGCGGATGCGAGCAGGCAACCTTGACGTGGTGCATGTGCCCTATCGAGGCTCGGGGCCGTTAACCCAAGATCTTCTCTCCGGAATCATCTCCTTCGCGGTGGACGCCTTCACGGCACTGCTGCCGCAGCACCGTGAAGGGAAGCTCAAGATTATCTCCGTCTTCGGTGAGCAGCGCGCAGCGGTGGTGCCCGAGGTGCCGACCGCGCGCGAGGATGGCTTCGACGTCGTGATCCGTCTCGCCAACTACCTGGCCGCTCCTCCAGGCACACCGCCGGACCGGCTGGAGCGGCTCTCCGCTGCCGCTCGCGCCATGATGTCCACGCCCGAGATGGCCCGCGCGCTGGAGGCCATGGCCTTTGTGCCGGTGACGGATTCGACGCCCGAGCGCGCCACCCGCTTCATTGCGGATGAGGCGGCCCTCTGGAGGCCCGTGATCCGTGCCACCAACATCGAGATCGATTAGACGCGCGTGTTCAGGCTGACGGACAAGGTGGTGTTCCTGACCGGCTGCGGCTCGGTCGGTCCTGGCTGGGGTAATGGCAAGTCGATCGCGGTGCTCTTCGCCCGGCAGGGCGCGCACATCTTCGGCGTGGACATCAATGAGGCGGCGGCGCGCGAGACTCAGGCAATCATCCAACAAGAGGGCGGCACCTGCGAGATCGCGACCGGTGATGTCACGGATTCCGCCGAGGTGGCGCGGCTGGTCGAGGCTTGCATGGCGCGCTTTGGCCGCATCGACGTGCTGGTGAACAATGTCGGCAAGTCCGAACCCGCAATCCCCGGTGAGATGGACGAGGCGCTGTGGGACAGCCAGCTCGCCGTCAATCTCAAAAGCGCTTTCCTTTGCTGCCACGCGGTGCTGCCGATCATGCAGAAGCAGGGAAAGGGAGCCGTTGTCAGCATCGCCTCTACGGCGGGCATTCGCTACACGGGCAAGCCCCAGGCGGCCTATTCGGCGGCCAAGGCGGGGCTGATCCATTTCAGCAAGACCACCGCCATCACCTATGCTCCGCACGGCATCCGCATGAACTGCGTGCTGCCAGGTCTCATGTACACACCTCTGGTGGCAAAGCTTGCTGAGCAATTTGTGGGCGGCGACCTGGAGGGGTTCGTAGCGAAGCGCAACGCCGCCGTTCCCATCGGAAAGATGGGCGAGGGATGGGACGTGGCGCATGCCGCGCTGTTCCTTGCTTCTGACGAGGCGAAATACGTGACCGCAACGGAACTCGTCGTGGATGGTGGGTTGACGGCTTCCACACGTTGATCGCGGCACGCTGGCTTATTCTTCCAGATTGTCCAGCGTCAGCGCCTATGAGACTCAGGTGCCTTCCTGAACGTATCCTGTCCGTCGTAAAATTATGTGCGGTTTATTGACACAATGAATAGTGGAGTATTCGTCCATCTGCAGTCAGAAGTTGGGTTCGCCTCAGGCCAGTAAATTGAGTCGAGCTCTATGTCCCCCACCCGGCACAGCCTAAGCTGACCTCAACCCGAGAGGATACCATGGCTGAAACAACACCCCGTATTGTCCTTGTTACTGGTGCCGCAGGCGGCATTGGAAGCGCCATGGTCGCATCGCTTCTCGCTGCCGGGCACGGCATTGCGGCGCTTGATTGTGATGCCCGGGGCCTAGAAATGCTGCTGGCGGCGCATGGTTCCCATCCAAATTTGCACGCAATTGAAGCGGATCTTTCAACGGCACAGGGATGCGAAGCGGGTATGGCCGCCGCTGTGTCCCATTTTGGCCGCATAGACGTGGTGGTGAATAATGCAGGCATTGGTGTATCCAGTCTTCGTCCTGATGCGGAAACCCGACTGCCAAGCCTTGAGGAACTCAGCGGATCAGTCTGGGATCGCTTTTTTGCGATTAATGTCACGGCCCCAATGTTGCTGACGCGTGCCGCCGTGCCAATGATGCGTGAGGCTGGCTGGGGACGGATCATCAATAACACTACATCTTTCCGCACCATGCTGCGCGTATTGCCCTATGGCGCCACCAAAGCGGCGCTGGAGGCCAGTTCGGCAGTCTGGGCAGCAGAGTTGGCTGGCAGCGGCATCACGGTGAATGTGCTGATCCCCGGCGGCCCCACAGATACTCCGTTCATTGGCGCGGAGTCTGGCTGGGCCAGGGATGCGATGCTGAGGCCAAGCGTCATGGGCCCACCCTTAGCCTGGCTTGTCTCCAACGAAGCGGGGGATTTCACGGGCCAGCGCATCATCGCGGCACGTTGGGACAACAGCCTTACGGGTGCGGAAGCCGCTGCCAGGGCAGGCCGTGCGATTGGCTGGCCCGAGCTTGGCGCCGCCGCGGTTTGGTTGACCGCAAAAAATTCGTAGGTTCTCGATCATCCAATGGCCGTCCCGGTCCCTGTTTTCTCGCTTTCAGGCAAGGTGCCGCTTCGTTGCAGAGCGCAGGGAACGCGCCCTTGCCCTTGAGTAACCGGATCTACCGGGAATTAGCACCGCGTCTGATGGAAATGTCAGTACCTGTCGACATTGCAATCGGCGTGTCGTCATGCCCAAATCTATTCTCACGACCGAGACTGATCGCTCTCAACGAAAGCTACACCCCATGCGTTTTTTTGTGATGATCACTCTGTTCTTGTACGCAACGGGTTCCGCCATGATGATCACTCTGTTCTTGTACGCAACGGGTTCCGCCATGGCGCAGGGCCTTAGCTTACCCGGCATGGGCGGTCAGGGCGGAAGCGCGACCGATGCGCTGCGCGGCGCCTTTGCCGAGCAGACGCCAGAGCAAAGGCGCGCCTTTTGCGGCCGTGTCGCGCAGGCGGCGGCAGGTTGCGGCACGATAGACATGACAGCCTTGTCTGCCTGCCTGATACGCACCCTGCCTGCGCAGGATTCTGCCCGTGTGGCCCGCGTGGCCAATGCCTCAAGAGGCAATGTCTCGGGCTTGATGCAAGAATGTGGAATCAGTTTGGGCCGCTAAACAGCCAAAGCGAACATCAGACATTCGCGCGGCGATTTTCAAGGTGGCGAAAGCTTCGATATCAGGCTCATGCCCGCCTCATCGTGCATCAATTGCGCCACGGCCGCATGTCCGGCGTCAGCACCTATAGGACCAGATTGGCGAATTGAGTAAGGGATAATCTCCGGCTCATCGCAACTCAAACTAGAGCGAAATTGAGCCGAATGTTCGGCGCGTCGGCGATCAGCTTGGTCTCAAATGAGCTGGACGGAGGACACTGAGCCTCCGCGCCCTGATCAAATTAGTCGTTGACAAGATCCTGGTTTATTCTCTATGCGCCGCGACCATGAGCGTTTCCTTTGCCCAACACCTGAGCTTGGTGGCATCTCTTCAGAGGTGTTCGGTGACGCTTGTCCTGTCCTATCGCTCGATAAGTTGAGGACGATCGCCGGGTAATCCCCGGTGCGCGTTCACCTCTTTATCTGCCTCGGTACCCTCTGAGGCATTACTTTTGCGTGCAGGCTCCCAAAAAGATGACGACCACCACTCCGCGCCGCGACTGGGCACAGAGCCCTCTGGACCGTTGGCGTGCTTCTTCCCCTAACCCGTCCACCGAGTTCGGCCCAATCGAGACCGCGAGCGCCGCCATGGTGCGTGCTCTGCTGCGCGACCAGCCTGACCTTATGCAGGCCAACAGCCCAGGTCGGATCACCATCCTACGCCTCTCGAGCGTGGAGTGGGTCACGCCGATTCAAGATGCGTGGGTTTCTGAATTCCACGGCTCCGCCGACGCGCCGATCGAGGACCCTCTGCCTGACGACGCAGACCGCAGCCATGAGCAGGAAGCTTCCCACGGTCCGAGTTGGTTCTGTTTCACCAATGACGGCTCCACGCGGGAGCGCGACCCCCTCGCCCTGCGTCGCCGCGTCGCACTCGCCCTTCACTCGGGCAAGCCGATCTATGCTTTCAGCCCGGACCCCGACGGGCTGCTGCCGCCTGCGCTAGTCCGCCTCGCCGACCGGATTGTGACCCTGCCAGAGCTATCACCCGAGGTGCTGGCCGAGGTGCTCAATCTTCTGACAGGTAGCCTTCCCTCGGTGCCTATCTCCGCAGCTCTGGCGCGCGCCACGGGCCCGAGCGAAATCAGTTTGGCATGGCGCCCGGGTGAGACGGCCGATGGCGTCCTCGCTCGGCTGAACCGTGTGCTGGGGCCAGCCGCAGCGCGCGCGCCGGAAAAAGACCGCCTGGAAGATTTGTTAGGCATGGACGAAGCACGCAATTGGGGTTTGGCAGTGGTTCGCGACCTACCGGACTATCGGGCGGGTCGCCTGCGCTGGGCCGACCTCGACCACGCTGTGCTGCTCGCTGGGCCGTCTGGATGCGGGAAGACGACATTTGCAAGAAGGTTGGCGACCTCCGCCGCATTGCCGCTGATCACCGGCTCACCACAAGTTTGGCAAGGCAGTAGAGAGGGCCATCTCGGGCACGCGCTCGCAGCCATGCAGGCGACATTTCGGCAAGCGCGGGCCGCTGCTCCGTGCGTACTTTTCATTGATGAGATCGACAGCATGGGCAGCCGGGCGACTTACGCAGATAACCAACGAGACTACAGCACAGCTTACATGAACGGCCTGCTCGAAGAACTCGATGGCGTCAACGTAATGGAAGGAGTCATCGTCATCGCCGCCTGCAACCACCCCTCTCGCCTGGACCCCGCGCTCATCAGGGCTGGCCGCTTAAATCGCGTGCTACAGATCGACTACCCTGATGAATTCGCGTTAGCGGGCATGCTGCGCCAGAAGCTCGGCGATGACCTACCCGATGCAGACCTCTCGCTGGTCGTCCGCCATGTCCGTCAGGCCACTGGCGCGGATTTAGAAGCATGGGTTCGTGGAGCTCGAAGCCGTGCCCGGCACGAAGGACGCCCGCTCCTCCTGGATGACCTGCTTGTTCAAGTCCGACCGCCCGGCCAGAATCTGTCACCACCTATGCAGCGTCGGGCTGCTGTCCACGAGGCTGGACACGCTGTCGTCGGATGGCTGGATAGGCCGCGGAGCATCGTGCGGCTGTCCATTAGCTATGGGCCGGACAGTGGCGGCTATGTCCGCAGTACGCAGGAGGACAGCCTGTTCACGCGCGCGGCATTGGAACGTAGATTGCGCTGCCTGCTTGCCGGTCGGGCGGCGGAAGAAATCCTCTGTGGCGAGCCGTCGTCTGGTGCGGGCGGCGCGGAGGAGAGCGACCTCGCCAAAGCGACCATGCTGTCAGTGACGGCCCTCGCGTCCTGGGGGCTCGGGCGCTCCCAACCGCTGCTGTGGCGCGGCGCGCCGACGGCGACGGGCGTGCACGCAACGCTCGCTCAGGACCCCATGCTGGCGAGGGAAGTAAACGCCCTGCTGACACGCACGCACCAGGACGCGCACGCAATGTTAACTGCTAATCTCCCGAGCCTCACGCGCGTCGTAGACGCTCTGCTCGCCCGGGAAACCCTCGGCTGTGATGAACTTGCTGACCTGATCACGTTACCCGATGTGCTCAACAACCAGCCCGCCCAGGCCCAGGAAGCGCCTTGGTGACTGGATGCTGTTATGCGTTCCGAGCCGGATGCACTAGTGCCTGGCGCAGATAGCCTCCTTAGGCAGCTCGTAGCCATTTTTCGGCCTCCTGCCTGCCAACAGCTCAGCAAATCATGCGATGGTTGCGCCGATGACAACACGTGTCCTACTCCTCGGAGGCTACGGTAACTTCGGCAGCTATATCGCGCGTGCCCTGAAGGGCGATCCGGCGATAACGTTGATCATTGCCGGACGCTCGCTGGCCAAGGCCCAGGCCTTTGCTTGCGGCCTTGGTGGGGCCAATCCTGCTGAGGCGGCAGCATTGGACATAGACGGTGATCTTGCTGAGCCCCTCGCGGCGTTGCGCCCGGGGCTGGTCATTCACACAGTGGGCCCGTTTCAGCACCAAAGCTATGCCGTGGCCGAAGCAGCAATCGCTACGGGCGCCCATTACTGCGACCTGGCCGATGCCCGCGCCTTCGTCAGTAACATCGGGTCGCTTGATCGCGCAGCGCGTGAGCGAGGTGTGGCGGTTATCTCCGGCGCCAGTTCGGTGCCATGCCTCACGGCGGCTTATTTGGACGACGCAGTGCGCCACTTCGCCGAAATCGAGGAGGTGGATTACGGGATCACCGCAGCGCAGCAGACCAACCGAGGTCTCGGCACGGCAAGCGCCGTTCTATCCTATGTCGGACGGCCCTTCACCACACTCATGGATGGCCGCATGCAGCGGGTATTCGGCTGGCAGGGACTTCATAGTGAAATCTAGCCCGAATTAGGTCGCCGCTGGTTTGGCTATTGTGATGTGCCAGACCTGGATTTGTTTCCCCTTCGCTACCCAACCCTCAAGCGGATACGCTTCAGCGCCGGGCATGAAATCGCACTTCTGCACTTCGGCACATGGCTGCTTTCATGGGGAGTACGTTTTGGCTTGTTGCCAAGGCTCGACCGCTGGTCAAACGCGTTGTTGAAAGGCTCATTCCTTTTTGATTGGCGGGGTAGCGCGCGCAGCGGCTTTCATATGCGGATCAGCGGGAAAGGGCATGACGGCAAAGCGCTAATCCGTACCGACCGTATCATCGCCCGCTCTGGCCACGGGCCGAATATCCCCTGCATTCCCTCAATCTTGATCGCCCGACGGCTTGCTCACGGCGGGTCAATCCCTGCCGGTGCGCGTCCGTGCCTCGACCTGATCAGCCTGGACGAGTATCTTGGCGCCCTGGCGTCGTTGGATATTACGGCAATACGGGCATGACACGCTATTCCTCAGAAGCCTTCTCCTGGCGCGATGATCCTAATGTGCCGGTGTTTGACGAAAGCCGTCCGCTTTTCGTGTTTGACGGGCATTGTGGGCTTTGCTCCGGCGGGGTGCGCTGGTTGATGTCGGCCGACGGCCAAGGAAAAATTCTTTATACATCCGCGCAAGGTGAGCTTGGCGCTGCGCTATACCGCCATTTCGGCGTGGAAATTGATACGACATATCTGCTCATCAAGGACGGACATTGCTGGGGCATGAGCGGTGGCTATCTGCGCCTTTTGCCGGTACTCGGCGGTGCATGGCGCTTGCTTGAGATTACTCGGCTGATCCCTGAAAACTTGCGCGATGCGCTGTACAGGCTTGTTGCCCGCAATCGATATCGCTGGTTTGGACATCATGAACACTGCAGCCTGCTGACACCGGAGCAGCGGTCGCGGTTGCTTGATGGGTAAGGAAAAGCAAAGATCTCGAATAAAGCACATCATCACACCGGCGCTCAAAGTCGAAGGAAGTTAGGGCTCAAGATCAATTCTAACCACCGGTGCGCGTTAGACATTTACCCGTCAGTACCTATGAGAATAAAATGGTAATTTTCGGCACAAAGCATTTCTAAGTCAGCCTTTGTATCGGCATTGTCTTGTGTCAAAGACGCCTCACGAGACTTCGATAGTTACGCAGCAGTGCCCTCCCTATTTCTGCCGCCTCGCCCGCCGCCACTCCCAGGGCATCTCAAACTGTCCCGCCCACATCCCCTGCGTGAGATAGCGCGCAAGGTCCTCCTCACTCACATAGTCCACCGAAAAGCGCCGATACGCGACAGCCCAACCGTGCGCGACAAGTGACTGCCCGACATCCCGACCGCCTGCCCAGCAGGTCGCTACAAGGCGCTGATAACGATCACGCTCGCGGCTGATGCAGTGAATTTCTCCACCGGCGACTGCAGCTGCCAATTCCGATGCGGCACGGCGCCCGCAGGCCCAGGCTTCGCCAGCGCTGTCCTCGCAAGTTTGCCGCAACTCAGGTGCATCAATGCCGTGCAACCGCAGCCGCGTATCGCCCACCTGGAGCGTATCGCCATCAATCGCCCGCGCTTCGCCCTGCAGCAACACAGGATCCATGCGCTTGGCTTCAGCGGGCGCCGCAGCAACGCCAGTAGCAATCAGCGCAATAGCGCATGCAGCGTATGGATTTGTCACTTCAGGACCTCCGATCCTGTGCACAACGAAACCCGATATACACTACCGCAGTTTCCGGAGGCTTACTGGCGCGATGGTCGTTGCGCATCTGCGCCGCGCCATACCACCAGGATCCGCCGCGCGTGATGCGATCATTCCCCAGCGGCGTATCCACCCATTCCCAAACATTGGCGCCCATGTCGTAAAGCCCATTCACGCCTTGCTGTGTGGTGCCAACGCGTGCTGGGCCGATACCACGATTGAGCTTAGCCGAACGGTCCAATGCGAAAGGCGTCGGCCCGCAATCACGGAGGCAATTCGCACCATTCGGGCGCTCACCGGTCGGATAGAGATAGGTGGTGCCGGTCTGGAATGGCGCAGGCGGTGATGCACGCCGTTCGGTATGCGCCGCTTCCAGCCATTCCGCGTCCGTCGGCAGGCGCTTGGACGCCCAGCGGCAATAGGCAGCGGCTTCTTCAAAGGTAACATGAACTGCGGGCTCACGCTCATCAGCGGGTTCACCGAAAGGCGTGCGCCAGGTCCAGCCAGGCTTGCGCACCCAGCCCGCCTCGAACACTGAACCGCCGCCTTGGCGCTCAGCCATGGTCACCATGCCCGTGGCGGCTACAAAGCGGCGAAAGGCAGCAACAGAAACTTCTGTGCGATCAATCGCAAAGCGGCCGATCGGCTGCATGTCACCTTCTGCATGGGCAGATGGCACTGCGATGGTCGCGCAGGCGAGCAGAAGTGCGCGTACAAGAATTCTCATATCCCAAAACCTCTCTCAAGCCCACTTCCTGTCAGTATAGGTGAGGGTCATACCTTCGAAGCCCTATCCTATCCCATCAACATACCTTCTCACCTGCCACATTCCAGAAATTCCCTCATTGATCATAAACTCGCATGGTGTCCGCCCACGAAAGAGGGGGCCATTATTTGTTAGGTTTACCCATCTGTTACCTAGGTCCTCACCAAATTGAATTTGAAGACCACGATAGATGCCCAATAGTAGAGAAACCCGTGTCATTTGATCCTGCGAAAAAGTTCCCGACCATTGATTATGCCTTATGCGATACCAGGTGCTGAGTGAAACGCCGATGAGTATCGCCGCGCTGGCAGACGGCACACACCAAATTCGTAGGATATTGCGGGCACCAATGGCGGCTGAGGGGCTCAGGCGTTTTCTGTCTTCTGGATTATCGAAGAGCCCCTGGATGGATTGGGACGGAGTCGCATCGGTGTTTTCAGAAAA